>DATKDL010000001.1:0-8255 GCA_035512695.1 Anaerolineales bacterium
TTCTGCTTTATTGACTATAGTAAAGCCCTTGACTGTATGGATCACAACAAACTATGGAAAATTATTAAAGAGATGGGAATACAAGACCACCTTACCTGCCTCCTGAGAAATCTGTATGTAGGTCAAGAAGTAACAGTTAGAACCGGGATTGGAACAATGGACTGATTCCAAATTGGGAAAGGAGTATGTCAAGGCTGTAAACTGTCACCTTGCTTATTTAGCATATATGAAGAGTACATCATGTGAGATTCCAGGCTGGATGAAGCAAAGCTGGAATCAAGACTGCAGGGAGAAATATCAATAACCTCAGATATGCAGACTGCCCTTATGGCAGAAAGTGAAGAGGAACTAAAGAGCCTCTTGATGAAAGTGAAAGAGGAGAGTGAAAAAGCTGACTTAAAACTCAACATTGAGAAAACTAAGATCATGGCAACTGGTCCCATCACGTCATGGCAAATAGATGGGGAAACAATGGAAACAGTGACAGACTGTATTTTCTTGGGCTCCAAAATCACTGCAGATGGTGATTGCAGCCATGAAAATAAAAGACACTTGAAAAAGACACTCCCCAAAATAAAAGCTAGGGCAAACCTAGATAGCATATTAAAAAGCAGAGACATTACTTTATCGACAAAGGTCTATATAATCAAAGCTATGGTTTTTCCAGTAGTCGTTTATGGATTTGAGAGTTGGACCATAAAGAAGCCTGAGAACCAAAGAACTGATTCCTTTGGAGAAGACTCTTGAGAGTGCCCCCAAATTCGCCGCCCGAGTTCCGATTTTGCCAAATGGCAACAATTAAAAAAAGACGCCGCCCGGAGGCGGCGTCCTTTTTTTTTATTTGTGGAGCAGTCGATCAGATGTTGGTCATGATATTGCTGAAGACGTTACCGATCGCCGGTCCGAGGAGAGCCAAAATAACGATTACGACCACGGCGACGAGAACGAGAATCAACGCGTATTCAACAAGACCTTGTCCTTTTTCCTGCTCTTTGGGTGCGAACAACATGGGAATTTACCTCCTTTTGAGATTGATCTGAGTGCCTGTGCACTCAACTCGGTTCTGCACGCAGCGTTATTCTACTTTATGCACAACGAACCACTCCTATTATAAAGAAAATCTCATTTTCCGCAATAGTACTGAGGAATAAGAATCTTATTGAAAATCGAGGCTGCGGATCGGGGCGACCGCTTCGCCGCCGCCCCGATCCGCAGCCTCGATTTTCGGTCACGTTCTATACCGATTCGGCCAGCCGGGCGACCGGGATCCGGAAGGCGATCCGCGCCCCCTGCCCGACCGCACTGTCGACCTCGAAGTAGCCGCCCAGCATCTCGGAGCGGTCCTTGATCAGCTTGATCCCCATATACTCCTCGGTTTCGAAGACCTTCGGGTCGAAACCCTTGCCGTTGTCTTCCACGGTGACGCGCACCTCGTGGTCCGACAGGTCGATCTGCACGTGGATCTCGGTAGCCTGGCTCTGCTCCAGGGCGAACGCCAGCATTTCCTGAACGGATCGGAATAAGATGACTTCGAGATAAGACTCGAGCCGGCTGTCCGCACCGGTGACGAGGATGTCGATGTCGGTCGACGTCTGCTCTTTCATCGCTTCGATATAGCGGCGCAAGGTCGGGATCGCGCCAAGGTCGTCCAGCATCATCGGGCGCAGGTTGAAGATGAAATCGCGCACCTGCTGGAAGGTCTCCGAGGCGGCTTCTTTCAGGATCCCGAGCTCCTCGCGAGCCTTCTCCGCGTCGACGTCGAAAAACCGGGAGGCGATCTCGGCCTGCAGGATGAAGTTGGCCAGCGCCTGGGCCGGCCCATCGTGCATCTGCCGGGAGAGCCGCTGCCGCTCCGTTTCCTGGGCCTGGATCATCATCTCGACGGTCGCAAACGACCCCGCCGATCCCGGCTGGTTGGACATCCCCATATCCATGATCCGGTGGACGCCTTCCAGCAATCGGACATAGCGCTGGCGCGCATGCGCATCGATTTCCATTTTCTCGACCTGCCCGCGCATCACGAACAAACGCTGGAGGGCATCCATGGCGGTGTCATAGGTCGACCGGATCTCATCCTTCGAAGCGGAATGGGTGTCTGCCCGGATCTTCTGCAGACCGACCGTCATCGCGGCGTTGCGCTTCGAAAGCTTGTCCACCTCGATCCGGCTCTGGGAGATCTTGCGCTGCAGGTCGGACAGGGCTTCCCTGGAAACGGCCAATTCGGTCTGAATGACCTGCCGGGCATCCTCCCAGTTCTCGAAATTTTTCAACGCATCGGTGGATCCGTTCTGATCGTCCATCCGGGCAACCTCGCTATGGTTTCTTTTGTTCCTGGAGCCGCACCCAACCGTGCCGCAGGGCGTAAACGGCCGCCTGGGTCCGATCTTCGACCCCCAGCTTGCGCAGGATGGCGGTGACGTGGTTTTTGACGGTCTGGTGGCTGATCCCGAGGATCGCGGCGATTTCCTTGTTGCTCTGACCCTGAGTCACGCAAGACAAGACCTCCATCTCGCGCGTGGACAGCGGGTGGAACGGCTCTCCGGGAGTGCTGTACGGCCGTTCGACTTCTTCCATCTTCGTCTGCAGCCAGGTCTCGATACCGTGTGCGTCGAAAGTTTCTTCCCCCACGACGAACTTGTTGGCGTGGACGCTGCGCACGACATTCATCAGGTGCTCGGGCAGCACGTTCTTCGAACTGTAGGCGTTTGCGCCGGAGCGGATGGCGTGGATGGCCTGCTCGATGTCGTCGTAGCCGGTCAGCAGGACAATCCGGACGGGGATTTTTTCGGCCACCAGGTTGCGGGTGATCTGCTGCCCGTTCAACCCGGGCAGGTTGATGTCGACGACGGCCACGTTCGGAGCCAGCGCCCGCAAGATCGTCATCCCGTCGTCTCCGTTTGCCGCTTGGCCGACGACTTCGATATCCGGCTCGAGCGAGAGCGCTTCCACCACGCCCTGCCGGAACAGCGGATGATCATCGATCACGACGACGGAAATTTGCTTCATTTGACTCCCGAGTTTGTAGAGGGTTTCACGGGGAAGTATAGCACATTGGTACTAGCAGGAGAAATGAAAAAATGAACGGCAGGGCGGGGCGAACCACCCCGCCCTGCCGTTCATTTTTTCAATATCCATTCATACAAAACCATATTCGCTCCTCCCAGCGCCGGGCTGAACCGCCCACCGGTCTCGAACAGGACCGGCAGCCCGGTCTCCAGGTCCGGGTACCAACCGCGCAGGGTCATGAACAGGTCCACGCCGCGGGCGTCCATCAGGTCCGCCAGGGCGGCTTCATCCCGCAGGATCGGGACGACTTCGGGCGAGACCAGGCCGGCCAGGTCGACGATCCGGCGGCCGCCGAAATAGCCCAGCGCGCCGATGTCGTGGGCCGCGATCAGCGCGTCCGGGCCGGTGTTGGCGGCGACCCACTCCGCCGCCGCGACCATCTCGCTCTCGATCACGGCGACATCGTACGCAAAGGCCCGCCCCCCGAGCCCGAAAAAGGCCGCCAGGACGGCGGCCGCCAGCACGATACCCGTCCGCCCGGCCACGCGCGGGGCGAACCGGGGGCTCCCCGGCCGGGCATGACGGGCCAGCCCCGCGAACCCCAGGATCATGACGACGGGGACGACGGGGATCATGTACCGGCCGTGCTGGTAGGTCACCGGCAGCCGGAGCGCGTAGAGGACGGCCATCAACCCGACCCAACCGTAGGCGGCCAGCTCCCCCCACCGGCGGCGGCGCACGGCGTCGACGAACTCGCCGGCCAGCCAGGGGAGCAGCGCCAGCCCAACCCCTACCAGCGGCGTACCGAGCTGGGCGGCCAGCCTCCCAAAAAACGGGAGCTCCCGCGCCGCGGCGTACTCCGCCTGCTTGGCAAAAAACGTCGTCGGCCAGATCTCCCCCGATAAGGCGACATTCAGCGCCAGGTACGGCACCGCGAGCACGAGCAGCCCGGCCGCAAACGCCCCCAACGCCCTCACGGCCGCCCCGACCCCGGACCGGCCGGCCGGCAGGACGATTCCCACCGGCACGACCAGCGTCAGCAAATCCGGCCGCAGCCACAACCCGAGCCCGCAAAGCAGCCCGAGCCCGAAACCCCGGATAAGCGGGTCAGGGGCGCCGATCTGCCGGGTTGCGCCCGGCAGATCCGCATCCGGTTTCCGCCTACCCTCCAACAGCTCGACCAGGACCCAGGCCGCAACCAGGGATGCCAGCAGCGTCTCCATCCCCGAGACCGCCGCCCAGACCAGGTGCCATTCGAAGACGAGGACCAGCCCACCCCAGAAAGCCCAACCCGGTTTACCCGGGACCAACCGCCGCAGCGCCGCCGCGCCGAGCGCGCCCAGGGCGGCCAGGGTCAGCACCCCCAGCGCGGCGGACCAGGCGACCGGATCGATCCCAAGCAGGTGCCCCCCCGCCATCAGCGCCGACCACAGCGGCGAGGTGGACCCGGCCGAGGGCTCGCCCGGCTGGAAGGCCCACTCCCCGGTCCGGACCCAGCTGCGGGCGTAGGTCTGGTGGATCCAGGCGTCGTCAAGCGGGAACCCGGTCCGGTGCAGCGCCGCGCTCGCGGCGAGATAGGCCGCGACCGCCGCGGCGGCGGCGAACAGGTAGACGAGCCAGGCGCGACGGCCTGTCACGGCGCCTCCTCGAACCGGAAGACGAGCAGATCCCCGGCGTCACCGAGATAAATCAGCCCGGGTTGGTCTGTGCGCCGGTCGTAGATCTCGTCCAGGCCCTGCTCGGGTCCCAGGACGAGGTATCCGGCCCCGTAGGCCCGGGCCGCGGCGTGGAGGGCGTTCGTCCCGCCGGAGGGGATGACGATGGCGGGGCGGTCGTTCTGGAGGGCGTATCCGGGCGGGTTGTTGACCATGACGATCTCATCCGGCCCGGCGCCGCCGGCGGTGAGGATCGTCTCCGCAAGCCGGTAGGCGTGCGGAGACCCGGGGTCGGTGAGCGCCGGCTCGATGAACCGGATCCATCCGAGGAAGGCCGTGGCCAACCCGGCGATAACGACCGCACCGGCGCCGAAAACCCGCCCGGCGGCCGCGGGCCGCCAGCCGCGAACTCGCCCACCCCACTCGGTGAAGGCCGCCAGGCCCTCCGGGACGAGCGCCCAGAAGAGCGGCTGCAGCGCTGCGGCGGCGTGGAAATAACCGCCGCGCGACCCGGCGAACGGGAATACGAAGGACATCACCAGAAAGAGGAGGACCCAGCCGGCGGCCGCGGTCTGCACGGCCGGGGACCGGCGCAGGCGGGCGAAACCGGCCAGGATCAAGGGGAACAGAAAGGTCAGCCCCCCGACCGCAAACGCAGAGACCAGGTTCCGGCCGGCCGCCTCGAGGCGGGCTGCCAGGATCGCAAGTGCACCGCTCGCCAGCCAGCGGGCGGGCGTGAGGATCTCCGCCGGGTATGCGAAAAGGTCGTCGTATTCCGTCCACCACAGCGCCCGGCTCCCGCCCGGCGCCAGCGGGCTCCCGAATTCGGCCTGGTTCCGGATCAGCCAGGGAGCCAGCACGGCGAGGAACGCGAGGAAGAGGGGGACGAGGTTGCGTCGGTCTTCCCGGAACAGGACGATGGCCGCCGCTGCGAGCCAGACAAAGCCGTCCGTCCGGGTCAGCTGCATCAGCCCGGCGACCGCCCCCAGGACGGCTGCTCGGCGCGCGTCGCGGGCGCCGGAGGAAATCGCCAGGAAAAAGACCGCCCCCAATACCATGTAGAGGCCAAACGAATCGGTCGTGGTCAGAAAACCAATGGTATAACCCGGAAAAAGGGCCAGGGCGCCGGCCAGTCCGGCGTTCCATAAGCGCCTATTGGGCGGCAGGTGGCTGTACAACCGGTGCGCCAGGACGGCCACCAGGGGTGGGACGAGGGCCGCGACCAGGACGAAAGCCCAGCGGGCGAGGGCGAACCCGCCTTCCGGGTCAAAGACGAGGGCTGCCGCCGTGACGAAGGAGGACGCCGGGAGCCAGTAGGCGTGGGAGGGATGCGGCAGACCGGCGGGGTCGTCGAGGTAATTCCACAGCACGTCCTCGCTGAACCCCCCGCCGCGGGCAAGCGTGCGCCCGCCGAGCAGGTAATAGTCGGCGTCCATGTAGCCCGGGGTGGCCTGGAAGGCGGCGATCGAGGCATGGATGACCAGGCCGGCTAAAAATAATAATGTGATCAGGCGTCGCATCGTTCGCTCAAGAATTCGGCGTGCTTTTACAACATGAATGGAACGCGGATTGAACGGATCATGGTCGGATTTTCACGGAAGCACAAACAGGATGTATACGCCGTCCAGGTCCACGACCGGCTCGAGGGCATTGACGACGGCGTTCAATGCCAGCCAGTCTTCCGCAGGGAAGCGGGCGTCCTCCCGGAAGAACTCGGCGCCGGTCCGGAAATAAAGCAGGTGGGTGTAGCCGGCGGACCGCCAGGCGGCGATGATCGCGTTCGGGTCGTGGCGGTTAGCTGCGGCGTCCGTCGTCCATCGGTCGAGGAACTCATCCGGGTCGCAGTGCGGGACGCAGGCCAGCCCGCGCGGCTCGTACAGCATCAGGACGCGCGCTGCGGAGGGCAGATCGTTCACGGCGGCCATTGCCAGGTGGTACATCCCCAGTTTCCCGGTCGAATATGATTCGAGTTCTTTCAAGCCCAGGAAAGCGGCCTGGGCCCCGTCTCGCAGCGCGCCGGCGCCGGTCTGAAGGACGTTCAGACCGAGGACGAGCAGGCATACCAGCCCGGCGATCCGCCCGAGCCGCACGCCGGGCCAATCGAACCGGTCCAGTCCCCGGAACCCGGCCCCTGCCAGGACGGCGAGCGCCGGGAAAAGGGCGAAGTAAAGCCGGGATTGGATCAGCAGCCCGGACAGGCGCCCGGCGACGGCCCAGGTAACGAGGCCCACGGCTGCGATGACGGCGGCCTGGCGCACACCGCGGCGCGCATCCGGCGAAAGCGATCCCCAGCCGAGCGGCGCCAGGACGCCCAGCGCCAGCAGCAGCGGGCCGATCGAGGCGGCGAACCCCGGCGCGCCTTCCAGACCGGTCATCGTCGCCTGCCACGGCAGGAGGACGGCGTTCTCCCAACCGCCCCAGGCCGGTTGGCCGGTGTACAGCACAAGCCGCTCGGCCGTCATTTCGCCGGTGGGGATGAAGAAGGGGTGGAGCGGGTTTCCCACCGCCAGGACGTTCTTGAAGGGCCACGGGGCGAACGCCGCGGCGGCCGCCAGGCCGAAGACGACGGCGTTCCCCAACCGGCGCGCATAGACCCGGCGACCGGCGTACGGGTCGTCGTCGAGCAGGAGCGTGGCGAGACCGGCCAGGAGCAGCGCGCCGGCCGAGTACTTGGTCCCCAGGGCGAACCCGGCCAGCGCACCGGCCCAGGCGATCCGTCCCCGGCGGCCGGGGGCGCCCGGGTCTCCGGCTGCGTGCAGGGCGGCCAGGCACCCCAACCCGAAGAGATAGGCGAACCAGTCCACGTAGGCCCAGGCGAGCTCATTGAGGACGGTGGCGCCGGCGAGCAGGGCCGCCGCGGCCGCCCAGCCGGCGCGCGCGCCGAGCAGCTGGGTTGCGTACCCGAGCGTCCCGACCAGGGCGAGGGCCCCGGCGCACCAGCCCAGCAGGGCGGCCGTCTCCGGCCGCCCGGTCAGGCTCAGCGCCCAGGTGTACAGCAGCTCGCCGGTCTGGGGCATCCCCCAGAAGAAGTTATCGGGGACGAAGCCGAACCGGCCCGTCTCGAGATATACCCTGGGCAGGGCCAGGTGGTAGACCAGGGCGTCGAAGGCGGCGGGCGGGAGGGCGGCCGTTATAAAGGTCAGCCCAAGCCCGGCGGCGGTCAACGCCGCGACGAGGAGGCCAAAGCGTCCCCCGGCCTGCAGGATTTCGGCCATGTCCGAAAGATCGCGCAGCCAGTGCAGGGTGGGCCGCCGGAAGACGGCGAGGAGGAGCAGGGCCGAGATCCAGCCGGTCCGGGCGGAGACGCCAAAAACGGACCCGGCGGCCAGCTGGACCAGCCCCAGCACCCCGAGCCCAAACGCCGCCTGGACCGCCATCCGGGCCGCCGGGCGAACCGGGAGGTTCGGGAGCAGCCACCGGCCGATCCCGCCGGCGGCCAGGACCAGCAGACCGGCCGCGCCGAGGTCCCAGGCGGTCTGGACGAGGCGGAGCGCCGTCGTCCCATCGAGCGGTTTGTGGGTGACGTAATAGGCCCCGGATACCAGGATCAGCCAGGCGGCGATCAGCAGGCCTTTGAGCGAGAAGGGGGTAGGC
>DATKDL010000002.1:0-18573 GCA_035512695.1 Anaerolineales bacterium
GACAGCGAGCTGATCCTGCTCGTCATCGAGCATTCCCAGTTTTCCAACCATAACGGCGGCAACCTCGAGTTCGGCCCCGACGGCTACCTGTACATCGCCACCGGCGACGGCGGCAGCGGGGGCGATCCGGACGACAACGGCCAGCGTCTCACGACCCTGCTCGGGAAAATGCTGCGGATCGACGTAGATCTGGGCGGCGGCGGCGCCGTCCCCCCGGATCACTGCTCGATCACGGGGGCCAACTACGAGATCCCGAACAGCAACCCCTTTGTCGACGGCCCCGGCGGGGACTGCGACGAGATCTGGGCCTGGGGGCTCCGCAACCCCTGGCGTTTCGCCTTCGACCCGCTCAACGGGGACCTGTTCATCGGCGACGTCGGGCAGAGCAGCTGGGAGGAGATCGACTACCAGCCCGCCTCCAGCAGCGGTGGGGAGAACTACGGCTGGGATTGCTACGAGGGGGACCACGCCTACAGTGATCCTTCCCCGGGTGTTGCCTGCGGCCCAATAGGGAACTATACCTTTCCGATCCAGGAGTACTCCAGCTCCGGGTCGCACTGCGCGGTGACCGGCGGCGAGATCTACCGCGGGACACTTTATCCCGAGCTGTACGGCCATTATCTCTACGCCGACTACTGCTCCGGTAATTTCTGGAGCCTGTTCAATACCGGCAGCAGCTGGACGAACACCTCGCTGGGAGACCTGGGCGGTAGTTTCACCGCCTTCGGGACGCGCGCGGACGGCGAGATCTTCGTCACCAACGGCAGCACCGTCTTTCACATCGTCGAAGACACCCTCGCGACCGCGACACCGACCGCCTCCCCGAGCGCCTCCCCGACGGCCACACCCACGCCGACCGCTTCCCCGACGATGGGTCCATCCCCGACCCCGACCCATACCCCCACGCCAACCACCACCCCCACCGCCACATCGACCTCGATCGGCCCGGGCGCGCCGTTTGCGCTCGACCTGGTCGAAGTGGCTGGCGGGTTTGAAGAGCCGTCCGTGATCGCCAACGCCGGCGGTTTGGAGCTGTTCGTCGCCGAGCAGCGTGGGATGATCTGGTCTTTCAACCCCGGTTCGCCCGCGGCGCCGGTCCTTTTCCTGGACATCACCAGCCAGGTCGACGACACGGGCTTCCAGGAGGGTCTGCTCGGCCTGGCCTTTGACCCGGATTATGGAGACAACGGGTATTTCTACGTGAACTATACGTACACGATCACCGACACGACCCGCACCGCCGTCTCGCGCTTTACGACCGGCGCTTCACCCATGGAGACGCACGGCAGCGAGCAGATCCTGCTGACGTTCCCGCAGCCCTTTGCGGACAACAACGGCGGCGGCCTCGCCTTCGGTCCGGACGGCTACCTGTACGTCGCCGTCGGCGACGGCGGCGGCCCGGGTGACCCGAACCAGCTGGCCCAGGACCCGTCCAACCTGTACGGCGCCGTCCTGCGGCTGGACGTCCACGGCGGCGGGGGTCCGCCCGAGTGTTCATCCGGGAGCTACACCGTCCCGGCCTCCAACCCATTCACCGGCGGACCGGGCTGCGACGAGATCTGGGTCTTCGGCTTCAGGAACATCTGGGGTATCTCCTTCGACCCACTGACCGGGGACCTGTGGGTCGCCGATGTGGGCGACCAGCTGGCGGAGGAGATCAACTTCCTGCCTTCGGGCGGACCCGCCGGCGGGAATTACGGCTGGAGCTGCTACGAAGGGCTGAATGAAGGGCCCAACTACAGCCCGCAGGACTGCACGGACACGTACGTCGATCCCTTCCACGTATACGACCACTCGGCCGGCCGTTCGGTGACGGGCGGATACGTGTACCGTGGGCCGCAGTACCCGGTCATGCAGGGATACTATATCTTCGGAGATTTCGTCTTCGGGATGATCTGGAGCCTGGACCCGTCCGACGGGTCGGTGTACGCACACCACATCCTGTCCGGGAGCTACAGTGCATTCGGAGAGGGTTCAGACGGGCTGCTTTACGTGGCTGATTATGGGACAGGGACGATCTACCGGCTGGCGGCGCTCGAGGCGTTCCGCATCGATCTGCCGGTGATTATGAGGGAGGATTAAGTTCGGGTCGATCACCCCAGAGAGGTTCTCGAAAGCCAGAACGGCGCCCGGTGAGCGGGACCCGGACTGCCGCCCAGGGTCCGGCCGGACACCCGGTCCGCGGCGCGTTTGCACAGGACCAGGTGGTGGTCATACCGGGCGCCCACGAGGGGCGCCCCTACTCGCGGATAACCACCGGGAGGTAAATCCACGTGTTCGGAGTCGGGGTCGGCGTTGAAGTCGGCGTGGAGGTCGGCATTACTGTCCCCGTGGAGGTCGGTGTGGGCGTCACTGTGGCGGTGGCGGTGGCTGTCGCCGTGGCAGTGGGCGTGATGTCCCCGAACCCAAACGGATGGAACATCGGCCCGCCAAAGCATGGATAGGTTTCCGGGTTCGGCTCGCCGCTGATCGTCCAGCAGTAGTAATCCACCGGGGCGGGCGGCCCGTCCACGATGGTGACAAACTGCGGGACGTACCAGATCACGATGTTCTCCCCGTCGATCGATTCGCCGGTGATATAGTTGTGCGGCCCCTGCTGGAAATTGTTGTTGCAGCAGGTCCCGATCGCGCCCATATCGACATCCCCCTCGCTGGCCTTGTGGCGGACGACGTAGACGATGGCGTCGTCGCCGCGCCCGCCGTCCCCGAACTGACCCTGCCCGGGTTCGATGTAGAACCCGTAACCATTCACCGTATCATCGACCCGCCAGGCGTACCCCTCCGGCGTGACCGTCTCGTCCTGGGAGGTCCAGAACTCGGTCAGCTGGTTGTCCCAGGTCGCCCCGTCCCAGGTCGCAAAGCGATCGTCCTCGTCCCCCCCGGCGGCGATATCGATCCGGATCAGCGGGCGGTAGGTCCCATCCGTTCCGCAGCCCTTGCCGAACGCCCCGCCGACGATCCGGAAACGCCCGTCCTGGAAGAACTGGTAGTGCTGCTCGTACCGGTAGTTGCAGGACGAGCCCCATTGGGACATCCGGAAATCCTGCACCACCTCGAACCCGGATGTGCCCCCGTTCAGGAGCGGGATCACCTGCGTGTCGCCAAATGGGGAAATCGGAAATTTTCCGCTACCGCCGCCGCAGCCGGTCGCATCGATAAAACCACCGCCGCCCACGTAGGCGACGTGCCATTCGGCCAGCTTGGCGCTGGTGATGATCGGGATCCCGTTGAAGGTCACGTCGTCCAATCGCAGGCCGTCGGAGGGGGTCACCGAATAGGACAGCTGCCAACCCAGCTGGTCGACCTGCCCCGGCGCCGGACAACCGCCGTCCGGGATGAACTCGACGAACGAGCCGTCGTCCTCCCCGACCGTCGTCCAGCTGATCCCGGCGAAGGTCTCCGTGGTCAGGTCGACGTGGGCCCACAGGAGCTGGTCCCCGATCGGGAAGACGGCCCCCAGGCAGGGGTGGAGCGTACCGCAGTCCGTCCCGGACAGGCTGCTCGGGTTCAGGTAGATGTCCTTCTCGGTCGGGTGGTAGCCGAGCTGGTCTGCCACTGCCTGCGCGTTTATGATCTCGCGGACGGCGACCTCCCGCAGCCGGACGTTCCCCGCCGGGAGCAGCCCCGGCATCGCCAGCACATCCAGCACCCGGCGCGCTTCGACGTCGACGATGACGGCGATCAGGACGCGCTCATCGAAATTGTAGATATCCACCTGGCGGCAGTCCGAATTTGCGCAAGCGCCGGACGCCTCCGTGTACTGATCTCCGGTCGGGACCACGCTGAACACCTCCGAACGCCGCCCGGTGGTCAGGGCGATCACTTCAGAGTCGCTCAGCGCCAGGTCCTGCGCGAGCAGCGCTTCCGGCGGCAGTTCCCCGCTCACCGGCATGGCCGGCGATTTCCCCCGCACCGCGGCGGGCCCGCCCAGCTGAAGGGCAAGGACCGTTCCCAACAAGAAAATTGCAGCAATCAGCAAGAGCGCATACTTGAGTGTGGATTTGACCATCCGAGAATTATACAATCACCATCCCTGTGAAAAGACGTACTTTTGAATGTTCCCCGTTAAACGATTCACTTGACAGCCCCGACGTTTCCAGTAGAATCCGTCCAGAATGGTCGGTAAAGCAATGAGACCCACAAAACGCCCGGGAGCGCCCGCTCCGTTGGGCGCTTTTTTTATCCCGGAGCCGGAAGGCTCCTTTTTTTTGTTTGACCGGCGCGCCGGAATAACCGGTCCCCCAAAAAGGGTGGGGAAGGAGCAGAGCTCCTTCCCCACCCTTTTTTGGGAAATTTTTTTACGAGGGGCCGGGTTATGATCCGCCTGCCCGGACTCGTCGACGTCCACGTCCACCTGCGCGAGCCGGGGGCGACGCACAAGGAGGATTTCGACTCCGGCACCGCCGCGGCGCTGGCCGGCGGGATCACGACCGTCCTGGCGATGCCGAACACCCTGCCTCCGCTGATCGACAAAAAATCGTTCCGGATCGCCCTGGACGCCGCCGGCCGCAAGGCCCGCTGCGATTTCGGCGTCTTCGTCGGGGCATCGCTGGACAATGCCGAAGCCGCCGCCGCGCTGGCGCCGCAAGCCGCCGGCCTCAAGCTCTACCTGGACCACACCTTTGGTCCGCTGCTGCTCGACGATCTGCAGGCCTGGATGGCGCACCTGGTGCGCTGGCCGGAGGAAAGCGGTGGGACACCGCGCCCGATCGTCGCCCACGCCGAGCAGCAGACCCTCGCCGCACTCCTTTTCATCGCCGCGATCCACAAGCGCCCGGTCCACATCGCCCACGTCTCCCGGGCCGTGGAGATCCTGATGATCCGGGCGGCTAAGGAGCGCGGCTACCCGGTCACCTGTGAGGTCTGCCCGCAGCACCTGTTCCTGACAGGCGACGAAGCGGCCGACACACCCGGTTTCCGAAGCAGCGCCGGGGTTTTCAAACCCGGCCGCGCCGAGGTCCGCCCGCGCCTGGCCACGACCGCCGATAGGGATGCCCTTTGGGAGAACCTGGACGTGATCGACTGCTTCGCCACCGACCACGCCCCGCACCTGCTGACCGAGAAGGACGGTGAGGACCCACCGCCCGGTTTCCCCGGTCTCGAGACCATGCTGCCGCTCCTGGTGACTGCCGTCCTCGAAGGCCGGCTGACCCTTGAAGACCTCGTCACCCGGCTCCACGACAACCCCCGCCGGATTTTCGGCCTGCCCGAGCAGCCCGAGACCTGGGTCGAAGTCGACCCGAGAGCCGTCTACGAACTGCGCGCGGCCGAGATGCACACCCGCTGCGGCTGGACCCCGTTCGAAGGCCGCCGGGTCCGCGGCCGCGTTACCCGCGTTGTTTTGCGCGGTGAGGTCGTGTATCGGGACGGGGTGGTATCCGCCCCGCCGGGTACGGGAACCAACGTCCGTCAAGACACCTGACATCTCATTTTTTGGAGGCACAAATTGACGTCTAATCACACGCTCTCCCCCCACCTCCCCTTCGGCGACCACCAGACCGTCCCCTGGTACGGGAAGGACATCCTCTCTGTCAGCCAGTTCAGCCGGGCGGACCTGACCTATATCTTTGAGGTCGCCCACGAGATGCGCGAGATGGTCGCCCGGGTCGGGACCTTCGACCTGCTCAAGGGCAAGATCCTGGCCAACCTGTTCTACGAGCCGTCGACCCGGACGTCGTCGTCTTTCACGGCGGCGATGGAGCGGCTGGGCGGGAGCGTGATCCCGATCAACGAGGTCCATTTTTCGTCGGTCAGCAAGGGCGAGTCGCTCCCGGACACGGTGCGCACTTTGGAGTGCTACGCCGATGTCATCGTCCTGCGGCACCCGGAGGTCGGCGCTTCGGCGGTGGCGGCGGAGTACGCCCGCAAACCGGTCATCAACGCCGGCGATGGGATCGGCGAGCACCCGACCCAGGCCTTGCTGGACCTGTTCACGATCGTGGAGGAGCTCGGCGAGGTCGATGGGCTGACCGTCACCCTGCTCGGCGATCTGAAATACGGCCGCACCGTCCACTCGCTGGCCCGGCTGCTCTCGTTGTACGACGTCCGGCTCAACTACGTCTCGCCGGAGGTGCTGCGGATGCCCGCCGAGATCATCGCCGAGATCGACGAACGGGGGATCGTGCAAGCGGAGTTCGACGCGCTCGAGCCGGCGCTGCCGGAGTCGGACGTCCTGTACGTCACCCGCGTCCAGAAGGAGCGCTTCACGGACCTGGACGAGTACGAGAGCGTGCGCGGCGCCTTTATCATCTCCACGGAGACTCTCAACGACGCAAAGGAGCGGATGATCATCATGCACCCGCTGCCGCGCGTCGGGGAGATCAAGATGGAAGTCGACCTCGACCCGCGGGCGGCCTATTTCCGGCAGATGGAATACGGGCTGTACGTCCGGATGGCGCTGCTGGCGATGGTGTTGGGGAAGGCATAAAATCAGGTGCCAGGTTCCAAGTGCCAAGTGCCAAGTGCCAGGTGCCAGGTGCCAGGTGCCTGGGGCCTGGTGCTTGGTGCATGGTGCATGGTGCATGGTGCTTGGTGCATGGTGCTTGGTGCCGGTACGAAGAATCTGGAGGTAATCGGGAATGGAATCGTTCTTTTCGCTGCTTAAAAGGAGGGCGGACGATGCGGTGACGCTGCTGTGCGTCGGGCTGGATCCGCATCCGGGGGATCTGCCGGAGCCGACCGCGGGGGCGGCCCTGGATTTCTGTCTCCGGCTGGTGGACGAGACGGCCCGCTACGCCGCCGCGTTCAAGCCGAATGCCGCCTTTTTCGAGGTCCACGGCGCAGAGGGCTGGACGGCGCTGAAGACGCTGATCGACCACATCCGGGAGTCGACGTCCGCAGCGGGGTCGCGCGTCCCGGTCCTGCTCGATGCCAAGCGCGGCGATATCGCCTCGACGGCCGAGGCCTATGCGCAGGCGATCTACACGGGCCTGGGCGCCGACGCGGTGACACTCAACCCTTACCTGGGCGCCGATTCGATCACGCCCTTTTTGGCCGACCAGGAGCGCGGCGTGTTCCTCCTTTGCAAGACGTCCAACCCGGGTGCGGCGGACCTGCAGGACCTGGAGGTCGGACCCGGCGAGACTCTTTATGAACGGGTTGCCCGCCTGGCGCAGGGGTTGAACGGGAAAGACAACGTCGGGCTGGTCGTCGGCGCCACGCAGCTGGAGGCGCTGCGGCGGGTCCGGGCGGCTGCGCCGGATCTGTGGTTCCTGGCCCCCGGCGTCGGATCGCAGGGTGGGGATCTCGAGGCGGCGCTGGCAGCCGGGCTGCGGGCGGATGGGATGGGGATGCTGGTGCCGGTCTCACGGGCGATCGCTCGATCAGACGACCCGCGCCGAGCGGCTGCGGAACTGCGCGACCGAATTATTGATACAAAGTATCAATTAACGACGTCGGGAAGCCCGGTAAATGATACAAAGTATCAAACCTCGATAATCGATAATCGAAAACCTTTCCTGAGTGGAGCGAACGATCTGGATTTGGATCCCGGGGAGCGAATTCAGGGGTCGGATGTTCTGGCGGCGCTGGCGGGGGAGCTGATCGATCTGGGGTGTGTGAAGTTTGGGAAATTCAAGCTCAAATCGGGCCTCGAATCCCCGTTCTACATCGATTTGCGGCGGTTGGCGGCGGATCCGAAGGTGCTGGGTCTTGCGGCGGAGGCGCTGGTGGAGGTCCTGGACGGTCTGGAATTCGACCGGGTGGCGGCGCTGCCATACGCGGCGGTGCCGATCGGGACGGCCGTCTGCCTGCGCGGCGGCTGGCCGCTGGTCTACCCGCGCAAGGAGGTCAAGGACTATGGGACGGGGGCTGCGGTGGAGGGGGTGTACGAGCCCGGCGAGGTCGCCGTGGTCCTGGACGACCTGATCTCGACCGGAGGGAGCAAGTTCGAGGGGATCGAGAAGCTGGAAGCGGCCGGGCTGGTGGTGCGGGATGTGGTCGTGCTGATCGACCGGTCGGGGGGCAGGGGGGAGGCGGAGCTGGCGGCGCGCGGCGCGGCGCTGCGGGCGGTGTTCACGCTGGAGGCGCTGCTGGATTTTTGGGAGGAGGAGGGGCGGGTGGAGGTGGTAGAGATTGCGGCGGTGAGGGGGTATTTGGGGCAAAAATGAGGGGGACCCGGGGGCGGCCCCACGGGGCCCGCCCCCGGGTCCCCCTCATTTTTGCCGATTCCCCTCCCGATAAACCCCCTCAAACCCCTCAACCATTCTCTCCACCGAAAACGCCTCCATCACGTACTTCGCCCCCGCTGCACCTAACTCCCTGGCCGCCTCCAGATCGTCCAGTACGGCCAGCAGCCGCTCCGCCAGCGCGGCCGGGTCTCCTGGCGGGACCAGCCACCCCGTCTCCCCATCCCGGATCAGCTCACCGATCCCATCCACCCCCGTGGCCACCACCGGCGTCCCCGCTGCCATCGCCTCCATGACTGCGTTCGGCATCCCCTCAAAAAGCGCCGGATGCGCATAGACATCCATTGTGGCGAACAGATCCGGGAGATCGTTCCGCACGCCGAGAAAATGGACCTGCTCCGCCAGCCCCAGCTCCCGGACCTGCCGCTCCAGCGCCTCCCGCAGTTCGCCCTCCCCGATCACGACCAGGTGTGCGGCCTGCCCGGAGCCCCGCCCTGGGCCGTGCCCGGAGCCGTGCCCGGAGCCCTGCCCGGAGCCCTGCCTTGAGCGCAGCCGATGGGGCGGTCGAGGGGCCCGGTCGTGCAGGCGGGCCAGGGCTTCGATCAGGACCGCATGGCCCTTCTGCGGCCGCAGCCGCCCGACGGTCCCGATCACCGGAGCGCCCGGCGGGACGATGGCCGACAAAACCGGTCGGCTCGCCAAAACCGGTCGGCTCGCCAAAACCGGCGTGCCCGCCAAAACCGGCCCGCCCGCCCCGGACCCTGCGCCGCTCCCCGGGGGGGGCGGCTCCCTGAGCTGCACCCCGTTTGGGATCACGACGACCTGTTCCGGCCGGACGCCTTCGTTCTCGATCGAAAACGGGACCACCGCCTCCGAATTGAACACGACCCGGTGCGCCCAGCGCATCGTCTTCTTGTCCAACCACAGCTGCCAGGGCTTTTTATCGACGTTGCGCGCCCGGATCGACGTCACCACCAGCGGCGTTTTTGCCAGCCGGCCGATCGTCCGCCCGATGATGTCGGCAGCCGGCAGAAAGGTCTGCAGCACATCGCTGCGCCGTGCCGCCGCAAAAAGCCGCCCGACCCCATACCCGCTCAACAGTTGGCGCTTCCCCAACACGACCACCCGTGCCCCGGCCGCCTCCAACCCGGCGACGACCCCGGGCTCGAGCCGGCGGTTCAGGCAAAAGACCTCCTGCCGGAATCCGCGTTCCGCCAGCCCGGACACCAGGTTCTCGAGCACAGTCTGCGTCCCCGCCCGCATAAGGTTGTCAATTAAGTATGTGATCTGCATGAGGAAAATACGGAAAAACAAGGGGGCGACCGGGGCTTCGCCCCGGTCGCCCCCTTGTTTTTCCGTATATTTTTCAATTCTCTTTCGCCCAATCCCACACCGCCAGAAGAATCCCGGTGTAAACCCCCGCCCCTAACACCTTGAACACGTCGATCACCGTCCAGCCGACAACCTGGTCGAAGGCCGTGTAGCGGCGCAGGTACCAGAACATAAACCAGACCGGGACAGCCAGCGCCACGATCACCGCCCGGCGCAGCCAGGGATCGGGGGTCTCCAGCTGAACGATGACGACCCGCGCGGCCAGGATCAGCTGCACGGCGACGAACGCCACCCGGTAGCGCGGGTTATCCCACATGTCTCCGCCGCCCCAGAAGGAGGCGATCATGATGCTGAGCCAGGCTGCGGCGATCAGTCCGGTGATAACGCCGCGCCTGTCCGGCGAGCGCAGCGCCAGCAGCGGGGCGACCAGCAGCGGGATCAGCAGCAGCGTCCAGCCCAGCGCCCGCCACACCCCGATCGCCCACCAGACCGGGATGCTGAATGCCGCCAGCTGCGCCGGGAGCAGCGGGCGAGAGACCCCGTACAGGACCAGGAACGGGAGCCGGAACCACTCCGGGGTGTCCTCGAAGATCCGCTGCAGCCATCCTGAAGTGTCCTCGGTCTGGCGTGCCTGCCAGCGGGCGGACAGCTCGAACCAGGTACGGGCCATATCCAGCGGAGATGCGAATTCCTCGACGTCCAGTCGAGGTGCGATCGCCTCCCATCCCAGGTAGAGTGCCCCCACGACGAGGACGGCCAGGCCGCCGAGCACCAGCCACAGCCGCCAACTGCGCAGCACCCGCCAGTCATCCAACCCCAGGCCGATCAGACCCAGCAGCACGATGAGGATCCCGGAAAAAGGCGGCGAAATCGGGAGCAGCAAGACCAACGGGACGGTCATCCACAGCATCCCCGCCCGCCTCCCAGGGTTTGACCGTGCCTGGAATACGATGGCTCCATACACCGCCGCCGCGACCAGCGGCATCGCCAATCCCTCCCGCATCTGCGACGAACCGAGCAGGACAGCCTCCGGGTAAAGCGCCAGCCCCCAGGCCGTCCAGACCGCCGTCCGCTCCCCGAACAGCCGCCTCGCCGCGGCCCAACCGAGCGGGATGGCGAGCGCCGAGATTGCCGCGCTCATCAAGACGACCAGGAGCGGCTGGTGGATGACGGCGCCGGAATACCGGTAAACGGCGGCGCTCAGGAACAGGTAGCCGCCGTACTGGTCCGTTCCGCGCAGGTTGCCGAGATCGGTCTCTCGGAAGGCGCCCCACAGCGGGAACCCGGACGAGGCCAGCTCCCAGGCGGCCGCGTCCCGGTGGAAGGCGTCCTCCATCACATAACCCGCGTTCTGGACATCCGTATCGTAGCCGTGGACCGGCAGCAGGATGAACCAGGCGATCCCCGCCGCCAGCCGGAGAACGGCCGCCCCGACCGTCAGCCGGGCCAGCCAACCGGGCGGATCCTCAAGGCGCAGCAGCCGAAAAAGCCCGGCCAATCCCCCGGCCGCCAGCACAATTACGACGAAGAAAGAAAACCAGCCTTCCAGGCCTGTGAATCCGGTCGAGATCCAGGCCAGGATGCAGGCGGCCAACGAGGCAAGAACTGTAATCGAGAGAGAAGGAAGTTTTCGAATTGGCGTCATCTTCGAGAAGGCAGCGCCCGCACCGCGCACCAGCCACCGACCGCCCGGCACCGACAATTCTATCCCAACCCCGCGACGATCCGCTCCGCCCGGGCCTGCCAACCGTACCGGTCCGCAGCCGCCCGGGCGGCAACCCCGAACCGGCGCAGGCGGTCCGGTTCGGCGGTCAGGGCTTTCAGCGCTGCGGTCCAGGCTTCGACGTCCCCGGGGGGGAGCAGGACGGCGGTCTCCTCATCCAGGACCTCGCGCAGAACCGGCAGATCGCTTGACAGGATCGGCCGGCCGCTGGCCATGTACTCGAATAACTTCATCGGCGAGAGATATGGCGCGATGTCGCCGCCTGAGGAGCCCGCGATCTTTTTACCGTATGGCATCAGGAGGGCGTCGCAAGCAGCCTGGTAGACCGGGAGAATGGCGTTGGGGACGAAACCGGCAAGCGTCACGTTGGCGAGACCGGCCGCGAGGGTCCGGGTTCTTTCCAGATCCGCTGCGCGCCCGCCTACGAGCAAAAATCGGATCTCGGGCATCCGTCCGGCCATCTCAAGGATCGTCTCGATCCCGCGGCCGGCGTACAGGTGGCCCGTATAGCCGGCGGTGAACCCCCCCGGGAGACCGAGCTGGGCCCGGGCGGCTTCCGGCCCCGGCAGACCGGTGAAGCGTTCGAGATCGACCCCGTCCGGCTCGGCGACGGAAAAGGGCGCCGGCGGGAGCCGAAAATTCTGTTCCAGGTCGGCCTGCAGCGCCCGCGAGACGGCGACGAGCCGCCGAGCCCCGCGGCCGCGCAGGAACAATCGCAGCAAGACTGGCCCCATAAAGCCGTGGGGAACATCGTGGATCTCGTAGATCGCCGGCATCCCGCGCAGGCTCGCCGCCGCGGCGGCCTGCGGATGGCGGCTGTAGACCAGGTCGCCCCCCAGCGCACGCGCTCGGGCTGCGGCGCGCAGCCCGAAATCATAACCGCGCCGCGCCGGAGCGGAAGGCAGCCACTCGATCTCGAATGCGGCCGCCACCCCGTAATGCCCGGCCAGGTCCGGCCAGACCGGCTGAACATCCGTATCGGGCGGGTGGGCGCCCCCCGGCAGCGGGACGAGCAGCCGGACCTCCCTCCCCAACCCCGCCAGGGCGGCCGCCATCTTCATCACCTGGAACGTATTCGCGCGGCGAGAAGGGAGGTAAGTAGGGGCGATGAGGACGATTTGAGCCATGTGCTCTGACCATTCATCTTCAGGCCGGGCGAAGCCCGGCCTGAAGATCAAATGGTCACTTCCCTCGCAGAGATTTCCAGGTACGTCTTCCGCACATTCAGCCCGATCGAGAACAAATAATATCCTGTCAGCAGCCCGGCTGCGGCCAGATAACCGAATCGCGGCACCAGGACCAGGGTCAGGGCGATCTTGAGGACGGCTGCGATCGCGTTGACCTTTGTCGGATAACCGGGCCGGTCCAGGGAAAGCAGTGCCGTCCGGTTCCAGTAAAAGCTGTTGGCGACCAGCAGCCCCACCAGCATGATCATGAGGGCGGGGTAGGCCTGCAGGAAGGCTTCCGGGTACAGCAGTTCGATCAGCGGCCGGCCGAATACGACCAGGAAGAGTGCCGCCGCGCCGGTGTACAGCGCTGCCACCCGCGACCCCTGCCTCAGCACGTAGCGGACGTTGCCCCAGGCTTTCCGGGCGACCTCCCGGGCCAGCTCCGGATACGTCGCCTGCGGGAGCGGGCTGATCGGGATCAGGACCAGGTTCGCCAGCGCGATCGCCAGTTTGTACCAACCCGCTTCGGTGGGGTTCCGGAACAACAGGACCCAGAGCTGCTCGCTGTCCTTGTTGACCAGGTTGATCGTGGCGCTCAGGTTGGTGTTGAAGGCGAACCCCAACAGCTCGCGGTACCGCCCGCGCAGAACAGTGAGCGGTGTCCTGGACCAGCCGCGACCCCAAGCCCTCCCGGCTTCCCGGAAAGCCAGGGCGGCGACCCCCAGGCCGGCGAGAAATTTCCCGGCCATGTAGGCCAGAACCACATCCACCAGGCCGCCGCCGGAGACGAACGCCAGGCTGATCAGCACCAGCGTCAGCGCGCTCTGTGCGGTCTGGACGGCGGCGATGGCCCGGAACCGGTCGAGAATCTGCAGCAACCCCGTGGCGCTTTCAAAGACCAGGTTGCCGACCACGATCAGGCCGTACAGGATAAAGACTTCGGTCAGCGTGATGTCTTTTGCGAGGAAACGCGCCCCCAGCGGCGCCAGCAGGACAATCAGCCCGAAGGAAAATAATGAAGAGAGGCTTTCGATGTAGCAGGCGAACTTGAACACGGCCGCGCTGCTTTGCGCGTCACCCTCCTCCGTGTATTGGCCGACGTAGCGGACAACAAGCTCGCTCATCCGGAAGGACCCGAGCTTGTTGATCACGCTGGTGAAGCTGACCACTCCGCCGAGGATGCCGAACAGCGCCACCCCGAGCAGGTTGGTGACCAGCAGGTTCTGGAAGAAGCCCAGGACGACGGCGATCCCCGAGGCGCTGAAGAGGTAGGCCGAATTTCTTAATATTCGACTGATCAGGGGGGTTCCCGCGAATTTATTAAAGCGCGTGCGCATCGGTTGTGCACAAATTTGTACCCGGCGGCCGGGGCCGGCCGCCGGGTACAAATTTGCGCCTATCCACCCACGTCAAGCCGGGAGGCCCACTCCCGCTCCTCCAGGTACCACGCGATCGTCCGCCTCAGCCCCTCCTCCAGCCGGACCTGCGGTTCCCAGCCCAGCAGGCGGCCGGCTTTGGAGATGTCCGCCAGGTTTACGGTCATGTCCGCCTGCGGAAACGGACGGTTTTCGATGCGGGCCTTTTTCCCGACGCCTTTCTCGATCATGGCGATCAGCTCGTTCATCGTCACGTTCTCGTGCCCACCCAGGTTGAAGATCTCGTGGCCGACCGGTTTAAGACCCAGGATCACCCCGCGGGCGATGTCGTCGACGTAGGTGAAACCGCGCGATTGGGTGCCGTCGCCGTTGAGGATCAGCGGTTCGCCCTCCGCGATCCAGCGGATAAAGCGGAACACGGACATATCCGGCCGCCCGGCCGGGCCGTAAACGGTGAAGAACCGGACCACGCTGACGTCGATCCCGAACAGGTAGTGGTAGGCGTGCGCCATCGCCTCGGCGCCTTTCTTGCTGGCGGCGTATGGCTGGAGCGGCGTGCTGCTGTCCGCCGTCTCGGGCGTCGGCAGGGGCGCATCGGCGCCGTAGATGCTGGAGGTCGAGGCCAGGATGAACTTGGGGATGCCGTTGTGCCGGCAGAGTTCGAGCAGGTTGAGCGTCCCGGTCGTGTTTGTTTCCAGATAGACCCACGGGTCCAGCACGCTGGCGCGCACCCCGGCGCGGGCGGCCAGGTTGATCACGGCCTCGAACGGGTCGCCGTCGGCCAGGGCGGTGACGGCCGCCCGGTCCGAAATGTCGATCTGCCGGAACGCAAAGCCTTCCCGGTCCGAAAGCCGGCCCAGCCGGTGGGTCTTGATGCGAGGATCGTAGGCGTCGTTCAGGTTGTCGACGCCAAAAACCGCATGACCTCCATCGAGCAGCATTTCGCAGACGCGGGCGGCGATGAAACCTGCGGCACCGGTGACCAGGTAGCGGCCCATCACAGCTTCACAACGTTCGGATGCCCGGCCGAGCCTAGCTTGAGCGCATTGCGGGTGTCGACGATCAGACTGGCGGTTTCCAGGATACGACTGAAATCGTAGGCGTGGTGGTCGGTGACGATCGCCACGCAGTCCGCCGACTGGACGGCATCCATGAGATCGGATACGCTTGCCATGGCCAGTCCGTCGTGGTCGAAATCCGGGATGTGCGGGTCGTGATATGACACCTGCGCCCCCTTCTCCATCAGCAGGCTGATGATGTCCAGGGCGGGCGATTCGCGCAGGTCGTCGACATCCGGTTTATAGGCCACTCCAAGCACGAGCACCTGGCTGCCCTTGAGGGCCTTGCCCCGGTCGTTGAGCGCGTCCATCACGAGGTGGACGACGTGCCGAGGCATCCCGGTGTTGACCTCCGAAGCCAGCTCGATGAAGCGTGCGGTGTAATTGAGCGAACGCAGCTTCCAGGACAGGTAAAGCGGGTCGATCGGGATGCAGTGCCCCCCGAGGCCGGGGCCGGGGGTGAACTTCATAAACCCGAACGGCTTGGTCGCCGCGGCTTCGATCACCTCCCAGACATCGATGTCCAGCCGGGCGCACATGAGGGCCATCTCGTTGACCAGGCCGATGTTGACCATCCGGAAGGTGTTCTCGAGCAGCTTGGTCATCTCGGCCGCCTCGGTCGAGCGCACCTTGACGATCGTTTCGATCGCCTGCCTGTACCAGGCTGCGGCGACATCGCCGCAGTCCTCCGTGATCCCGCCGATCACCTTGGGCGTGTTGACCGTGGTCCAATCCTGCCGGCCGGGATCGACCCGCTCCGGTGAGAAGGCCAGGAAAAAATCGGTCCCGGCTTTGAGATCGGTCCCGGTGGTGATCGTTGGAAGCATCAGTTCGCGGGTTGTGCCGGGGTAGGTGGTCGATTCGAGCACCACGACCATGCCGGGGTGCATGTGCTCGGCCAGCCTCTCGGTGGCGTTGACGATAAAAGACAGATCCGGATCGCCGGTCTTGCGGAGCGGCGTCGGGACGCAGATCGAGACAGCGTCCATCGTCTTGAGGACGGAGAAATCGGTCGTGCCGCGCAGCCGCCCGGCTTCCACATGGATGCGCACCGCGGCGGAGGCGACGTCCGGGATGTAGCTCTCGCCCCCGTTGAGCCGGTCGATCTTGTCCGGGACCAGGTCGATCCCGGTGACGTCGAACCCGGCGTCGGCCAGGACGACGGCCAGCGGCAGCCCGACGTATCCGAGCCCCACCACGGCCACGCGGGCGGAGCGGTTTTCAAGTTTTTCGATGAGATTCTGTTTGAGGGTCATAGTCGCTTCTCATTTTTGGAGGAATTGAATATCCAGATCGGGCTTTGCCCGGTCTGGATATTCAATTCCTCCTTTCCATTAATATTGCATCCTCCCCATCCGCATATCGTGCGGGGGAGATGCCGGTGATTGTAAACCCGAATCCCCGATATAGGGCCTGGGCGGCCGTGTTACCGGCTCGGACCTCCAGGGTGAAGCGCTCGGCCCCTTCCGCTTCGGCGGCTGTGATCGCCTGCCCGAGCAAGGCTCTCCCGACCCCGCGGCGGCGGGCCTCGGCGCGGACGGCGAACGTGGCGACCTGGTATTCATCCAGGATAAGCCAGCCGACCAGCGCCCCGGCCACCTGGCCGTCGATCTCGGCCACCCAGCAGCGGGCGCGCGGGTTGTCGTCCAGCTCGTACCGGTAGGAGCCCGGCGGCCATGGCAGCGGAAAAGAGGCCTGGTCGATCGCCTCGACCTCGGCCAGATCGACCGCCGCCATGCGCCGGATGACGATCCGGATGGCCGTGGTCATGGATCGAGCCCGGCGGTGGACAGGTAGATCGGGGCCAGCGTGTCCGGGTCGTCCCGCTCGCCCGCCGAGAATCGTCGCCAGGCGAGTTCGGCCAGGACGGCGGGTCTCCGGCCGATCGCCGAGAGCCGGGCGAAAGGATGCCCTTCCAACGCTTCCCGCACCGCCGGTCCCAGCTCTCCGCACACGGTGATCGGTTCGGCGATCCCGGCCGCCAACTCGTCGGGCGTGACGAGTTCGGGTTTGCCTGACGGTCTCCAGGATGGCGCGGACCAGGCATAGCGCCCGGCGGCCAACCGCGTCCGACCGGCTTCCAGCACGGCTGCCAGGGGCAGATCGGAGCCGGGCTGGCCCGCAGCGGTCACGTCCAGGCTCGGGACACCGATCAGCGGCAGTTCGCGCGGCATCGCCAGCCCCTTGGCAAACGCCAACCCCGTGCGCAGGGCGGTGAAGGACCCCGGCCCCAGGGCGACGCCGACGGCCGCCAGGGCGTCCGGAGTGATCCCGGCCTCCCCGAGCGCTCGGCCCACGGCCGGGGCGAGCTCGACGGTATGGTGGAACGGGCTGGTCCATACGGATTCGGCCAGGACCACCGAGCCGTCGAAGACGGCGAGGCCGATCTGTCGCGTGGATGTGTCGATGGCGAGGAGCATCGGTATTCCGGTCCGGACCGGTCAGGCCGCCGTTTTCGGCGGGCCGGAATCATGCGGCGCCCGGACGGGGGGCGGCAGGGAAATATCCGCCGAGGCGGTCGCTCCGGATATGACGGTGATCTTCCGCCGATCGTCCCCGAGGTCGGTGAACCGGACGGAGAAGTCCGGCGGTGGAAGGGCTGTGCGGACGC
Source organism: Anaerolineales bacterium (assembly GCA_035512695.1). Classification (GTDB taxonomy): domain Bacteria; phylum Chloroflexota; class Anaerolineae; order Anaerolineales; family JABWBV01; genus DATDOR01. The sequence continues at coordinate 17,396 of DATKDL010000002.1, forward strand.
GTTCGGCCCATTCGACTACCAGGGGTCCCACGGCGAGGAGGGAGTCGATGTCGAGGTCTTCGGCGTCCGCCGACCCGCTGAGCCGGTACGCATCCATGTGGTACAGGCGGCCCCCGTCCGCGCGGCGGTATTCGTTGACGAGGACGAAAGTCGGCGAAGTGACCCGGTCGATCGAACCCCAGCCGCGGGCGAGCCCCTGGACGAAGGTCGTCTTGCCGGCGCCGAGATCGCCGTCCAGGCTGACGAGATCGCCGGGGGCCAGGCGAGCGCCGAGCGAAGCGCCAAGCGCCTGCGTCTCGGAGGGGGAGGAAGTGGTGACGTTTGACATTCGGGGAAAATTATACCTACTCCGCCGGGATCCCGGTCGCGGATCGCGGCGCGCCCGCTCAGCCGCGCCGTTTCCGGGGAATCCGCCTAAAAGCACTAAATCCCGGCAATAACTTCCCGTCCACTCCGCCGTCAGTGAGTATAGACAAAGGGAACAGGGTTTGGCAGGGCCCTCAAGTCGCAAATCCATAATTCCTGCACAGGTAGTTAGGAGAATCTCATGAAGAAGCCTGGCATCGCCGCCATGCTGATCCTGATCAGCGCCCTCTTATTTATCCCGATCATCCCGGCCTGGGCGTACCCCGCCCCACCGCTGCCGGATGACAATCTGATCATCAATCCCTGGTTCCGTTCCGCGGAAAACCCGAACCAAGCCGGTCTCGACGGGTGGACGAACGAGCTGACCGACGGCGACCGATTCGGGCCGGCCCACCCGGACGCCGGAGCCGACCGCAACCCAGCCGGAACCCACCGCCACACCAAGCCAGGTTCTCCCGGAAGATCCCACGAGCACGCCGGTCGACCCGACCCCGCGGATCCGGCCATAGGCCCGATTCGTAACTACTCAGCTCGTCGCTGAGAATGTGGGAAAAATGGGGTGCGGGCGGGGGGACGAACGTCACCGAACAAACGGGACAGTTGACCCTGTCAGGTAAGGAAAAGGAAAAGAATAATACTAAAAATAATCATGTGTCGTTCTCATGAGAGAAAACAGATGAAGAAGTACGGTTGGATTTTGTTGGTGTTGGTTTTAACAATCATCACAGTTCCGGCGTTGAACGCCTGGGCCTACCAGGTCCCACCCCTGCCGGATGACAATCTGATCATCAATCCCTGGTTCCGTTCCGCGG
>DATKDL010000003.1:0-2647 GCA_035512695.1 Anaerolineales bacterium
GGGTGCAACCCGCCCATGCACCCCCCAAAAATCGCCCTCCCGCATTATTCGAACAGGTTTTAAGAGTATTGACCTCCCCCAGGTGGGTGAGGTCAATACTCTCCAGGTGGACGTTATGAGTCTTTTATATTTGTTGTAACATAGTTGTGCTGCGTTCGTCCTGCAACTCTCGCCAAAAACCAACCCTGGTAAACGTCAACAATCAGACCAAAAAGGAACTCAAAATGGCTAAAACCCTAACCCTGCAAGACATGTACATCGGACATTTGAAAGATATGTGGAGTGCCGAAACTCAGATTCTCAGAACACTCCCAAAAATGATCAAAACCGCCTCTAATTCTAAATTGAAGAGAGCCCTGGAAAAGCACCTCAAGGAGACGGAAGGCCACGCTGCTCGCATCGAGCAGGTTTTTCAGTCTTTGGATGCCAGCCCACGCGGGAAGAAATGTGTAGGCATGGAAGGCCTTTTGGAAGAAGGCAAAGAGGCCATGGCTCAAGAATATGTTTCTTCAGACCTGATGGATTCGGCCTTGATCGGTGGAGGCCAGAAAGTTGAGCATTATGAGATCTGTGGTTACAGAGACCTGATCCACATGGCCGGATTGTTAGGTGATAATAAAGCCGTTAACCTTCTGACGAAATCCCTTCGTGAAGAAGAGGCTGCCAACCAGAAACTGGCAGAGCTTGGCGAGACCATTGTCACCCGTGAGGCTGTCCCCAACGGTCAGTCGAGGTAAATATTTTTTAGACCGAGAATTAGAACTCCCTGGATGTTCATCCAGGGAGTTTGTTTTTTAAATCATCGAGATACGATTGCAAAATCACCGCCGCGGCCTGGGCGTCCAGGTGGCCGCGGCGTTTTTTGCGGGGGGCGCCTATCTCGATGGCCGCGGCGCGGGCTGCCCGGGTGCTGCCGGCTTCGTCCCAGAGGACGACTTCCAGGTCCGATCGTTTGCGGATCTCGGCGGCCAGGTTGCGCGCCCGGCGGCTCGATTCGGTCTCACCGCCGTCCGGGTCCAGGGCGATCCCGACCACGATGCATTCACAGCAAGCCTCGACCGCCAGCGCGATGATCCGTTCGGCGTCTGCCGTTTTGGAGCGGTGCTGGAGGACGGTGTTGGGGGTCGCGATCGTCCCGGTCGGATCGCTGATGGCGACGCCGAGGCGTTTCTCGCCCGGGTCGACGGCAAGGATGCGCATAAAAAAATTATATCGCATCAAGAACATGGAGTTGGTGCAGGGTGCAGGGTGCAAGGTGCGAGGTGCAGGGTGCGAGGTGCGAGGTGTGGGTGGCGGATTGGCGGAAACGTGGAATAATTTTGGATGAGATGCGGCGGATATTTTTTGGGATCATTTTGGTCGGACTGGTGGTGGGGCAGGTAGGGGGGTGTGTTTCGTGGGGGGGCGGGTCGCCCGAAGGGACTGCGACGCCGGTCCAGGTCGGGACGGCGGCGGCTGCAACGGCAATGACTGCGGCGGTTCCAGCGGCAATGACTACGGCGGTTCTAACGGCAACTTCCGGTGCGGGCTGGCCGGCCGTGAAGGTGACGACGACGATGACGACGACGCCGACGCCGACGGAGACGCCGGTCCCGGCGGCGATGTGCTCGCCGCTATCCGGGTACAGCTTTGCCGACCTGGCGCAGATCGTCTCCAGATCGTTCGTAGCGCCGCGTGCGGGGGTGGACGACGGACATCACGGGGCGGATTTTGCCCACTACGCCTTCGGCAGCCGGACGACGATAGCCGGGGTCCCGATCTCGGCGGCGTTCGACGGGGTGGTCGCCGCGGCGGTTGCCGGGTCCTGGCCGTACGGGCATTTCGTCATCATCGAGACCCGGTGGGAGGCGCTCCCGGGCTGGTTCACGGAGGTTTATCCCGTGGGGGAAGGGGAATCGGTCTATCACCTGTATGCCCACCTGGCGGACCCGCCCGGGGTGGCGGCCGGGGATGCGCTGGGTTGTGGGGAGGTCTTTGGGCTGGTCGGGAACAGCGGCTGGTCGGGGAATTACCACCTGCACTTCGAGATCCGGATCGGCCCGGCGGGGGCGGTGTTTGAGTCGATGTCTTATTACCTCACGACGACGACGGAGGCGGAGCGGGAGAACTACGAGCGCTGGCGGTTCGGTGGGGAGTTTGTGCCTTTCGATCCGATGCCGGTGATCGAAATTGCACAGGGGGAAAGCGGGTAGCAGCGCTACCCGCTTTCCCCCTGTGCAATTTCGATCTCGATCTGTACCGGCAGCAGCGGCAGCCAGGGCCACCAGGCCGGGGTGATGACGATCTCCGGCGGACCGGCCTGGGGGAAGGAGGCTTCCACCCGCCGGGCGGCGGCCTCCGGCGTCTTCCCTAGGACGGCGAAGACCAGCGAGTCCGGGTCCGGGACGGCGCGGACGGTCCGCGACACGGCCATCTCCCAGCTCGCCGCGCCGGCTTCATCCGGCTCGGGCGGCGTCAGGAATTCGATCCCCGCCTCCCCCGCAACCGGTTCATAGCCTGGCTCCAACCCGGCGTCCAGGACGGCGGCGGCCAGGTCCTCCAGGTCGGAAGCCGTGATCACCAGGATCCGGAACTCGACCCGCAGCGTGGCCTCGACCACGTCGGCCGGGACCGCCTCCGCCGGGATAAAGCTCTCCTGCTCGGTCGC
>DATKDL010000004.1:0-26420 GCA_035512695.1 Anaerolineales bacterium
GCAGCCCGGCCACCGTTTCCAGCCCGGCCTCCTCGTTCAAATCACAGATCACGACGACGGCCCCCTCCTCCGCAAACCGGCAGGCGACGGCCTTGCCGATCCCGGCGGCGCCGCCGGTGATCATAGTCACTTTACTTTCCAGACGCATGTGCGCCTCCTTTCAGAGAGATATTGAAATATTGGGGCCGGCGGCGGGCTTCGCCCCGCCGCCGGCCCCAATATTTCACATTATAACGACGCGGCTTGTGACCTCGGCTCCAGCCACCCCGCAATCTCCGGCCACAGCTTATATCGCGCGCTGCGGCTGATCATGATCCCGACGTGGGGCGCCGGGATGACGCGGGTTTCTTTGTCGGTGCTGGATATCCTGTCCATGATGGATTCGGAGCAGGCTCGGGGGACGAGGTGGTCGAATTCGGCGATGATGTTCAGAAAAGACGCGGTAATGTTCGCCGGATCGACCGGGCGGCCGTCGATGACGTGCTCGCCCCGGATCAGTTTGTTCGCACGAATGTAATCCTTTACGAATTGCCTAAAAGCGGCGCCCGCAAACGGGATCGACTCCTCCACCCACCTGTGCATCGCCTGCCAGCCCCACAGGGCGGCCGGGTCGTCCATCAGCTTGAGCAGGGTGATGTAGACGCCGAAGGTGTTCTCGACCGGGCGAATGACCTTGGCCCAGGTCTTGATCAGCTCCCCGGGGATGTTTCCCAGCGTGTCGACGAGCTTGTCGACGTCGAGGGCGTTCTCGCCGACCCAGGCCCCGATCGCGCCTTCGCGGGATGCAAAATCCAGCGGGGCGGTCAGCAGGGCCAGGTTGCGGATCGGGGCTTCGGGATAGAGGGCGGCGTAGGTCGCCGCCAGGGTGGCGCCGATGCAGTAGCCCAGCAGGGTGAACGCCTCCGCCTCGGCTATGCGCAGCAGCTTGCGGACGGCGCGGCGGAGATAGACGGTGACGTAGTCGTCCAGCGTGATGCCCGCATCCTCAGGTCCGGGCGTCCCCCAGTCAAGCAAATACATGTCAAAGCCCTGCTCGACCATGAACTCGATAAAACTGCGGCCCGGGATCAGGTCGAAGATAAAGGGCTTGTTGATCAGGGCGTAGACCAGCAGGACGGGGACGGGATGCCGTTCCTCCGGCGGCCGGACGGGCGTGTAGCGGTAGAGCGTCGTCTTGTTCAGCGTCCAGACCGCCTCACGGGGGGTCAGCCCGACCGGGATGGTGAACGAATCAACAAAAGCCCTGGACGCGAGGGCATAGCGTTCCAGGGTCCGTTCGGTAACCTCCCCCAGGGTTTTCGGGTCGAAATCGTAGGCGAAGGTCTCCGCCCAGTCGTCCATAGAAAGATCATCACGGCAAAATCAAGGGGGGCAGGGCTTCACCCTGCCCCCCTTGATTTTGCCCCTCTTTTTTTCAAAAGATCCAGCATCTCGTCCAGCCTGGCGTCCAGGTCGTCCAGCTTGATCTCGATGGACGTCAGCCGTTCGGCCACCCCGGTGACCTCCCCGCGCGACGGCAGGTTCATCTCTTTGAGATAGGCGTCCATCATCTCGTCGAACGATTTGCGAACCTGGGCGAAGGAGTCCATCTGGGTCTCCATCTGCTTCCCCATCGCCTCGGCAAAACGCTCGCTGGAGGCGGTCTCGCTCATCGATTGCGCCCAGGCTTGCGACCAGGTTTCGTAGAACTTGATCATGCCTTCGAAGGGGTCGGGTGGGGTTGTGTGTTTCTCTTTTTCACTCATACGTTCTGCTTTTGTCCGGAAAAATAAACCCCATGCGGGGCTTCGCCCCGCATGGGGTTTATTTTTCCATTACATACTTCCCCGGCGCATCCATGATCGCCGGATTAGCCTCGCTCCCCATCTGCGGCGGATCGATCCGCTTGCCGGACTGCCCATCCAGCCACGGGACCCAGTCGGTCCACCAGCTGTCAAGCACCTTCTCCGCCCCGCCGAGCCAGGCTTCGGGGTCGGCGGCCGCCTCGCCATTCAAGAAATAGCCGCGCTTCTTCTCGGGCGTCGGGGGGTTGACGACCCCGGCAATGTGCCCGCCCTCGGTCAGGACGAACCGCACCGGGCCGCCCATCAGCTCCCGGACCTTGTAGGCGCCCTGCCAGGGGACGATGTGGTCGCTCTTTGCGGCGACGGAGTAGGTCGGGGTCTCCACCTTCCCAAGATCGATCCCCGTCCCCATCACCTCCAGGGCGCCGGGCTCCTGGAGCTTGTTGTGCAGGAAGAGCTCCCGCAGCAGCGTCGAATGCACCTTCCCCGGGACCCGGGTGCCGTCGTTGTTCCAGTACAGCAGGGCAAACGCCGGCGGGTCCTCCCCCAGCAGGTAGTTGCTGACCACGTAGCGCCAGAGCAGGTCGTTGGCCCGCAGCATATTGAACGTGGCAGCCATGCTGCGGCCGTCCAGGTAGCCGCCGGAGGACTGCATCTTCCAGTCCAGGAACTTGACCCAGTTCTCGTCGATAAAAACGCCAATTTCCCCGACGCAGGAATAGTCCTGGTGCGTTGTGAAAAAAGTGGCGGTGTTGATCTGGGCGGCCTCGCCCTTCGCGGCCAGGTACCCCAGCGCGACCTGCGAGACGATCCCGCCCAGGCAGTACCCGACCAGGTTGACCACCTTGGAGCCGGTGATCTCCCGCACGACCTCCAGCGCCTCAAGCGGTCCCTGGCGGACGTAGTCGTCGAAGTCCAGCCCCAGGATCGACTCGTCCGGGTTCTTCCAGCTGATCGTGAAGACGGTGAACCCGGCGTCGACCAGGTATTTGTAGAGCGAATTGTCCGGCGCCATGTCCATCACGTAGTACTTGTTGATCCACGGCGGGACCATCAGCATCGGGACAGCCCGGACCTTTTTGGTCGCCGGGGCGTACTGGATGATCTCCATCAAAGGGCTGCGGTAGACGACTTTCCCGGGAGTGCAGGCCAGGTCGACCCCGACCTCGAAGGCATCCTCCGGGACCTGGGTGATTCGCCCGGCTGCCATGTCGCGCGTCAGGTTCTGCATGCCTTTGAACAAGTTGGCGCCGCCCGTCCGGACGGTCTCCTGCAGGACGACGGGGTTGGTGAACGGGCTGTTCGCCGGGCTGAGCGCATCGGCCGCCTGCCGGGTCCAGAACTGGACCGTGAGCCGGGCTTTCGGATCCAGCACATCCATCGCTTCGGCGGCGTCTTCCATCCAGTTCGACGCGATCAAATAGGACTGGCGCAGAAAGCTGGCCCCCAAATTCTCGCGCCAGGCCGGGTCGCGGAAGCGCGGGTCGTTCTGTCCCAATGAAATTTCCGCCGGCTTCCCACCCCACATCCCGGCGATCATGTTCTGGCTCAGTTCAAATGACTGGGCCCAGGCCTTGAACGCGGCCCCCTGGAGCTTGACCCCCGTCGACACGGATTTCGACATCCAATCGAACATCGGCTCCCACATCGGCTAGCCCTGGTCCTTCATCATCTTGTCGACCTTCTCGTTGAGCAGCTCGACCTGGCGCTGGAGCGCTTCGAGGGCTGACATCGTCGCCTTCATCTGGGCGGAGACCGTATCCTGGACGGCCTTGTCCATCTGCTCTTTGAACGTCGTCGACTGCTCCATCGTCCGCTCGACGGTCTTGAACATCGTGTCCATGTATTGGGACGTGAACTGCTCCCACATCTCGACATTTTTCTTGAAGAAATCTTCTGGCATCATAGGATTATTTTAATCCCAAAAACGGAATACCCGCCGGGGAGAATCCCCGGCGGGTATTCCGTTTTTGGGACCTTATCAGTTGGTCGAAAACTCGCCCATCATTTTGGCGATTTTTTCTGACGTGACCTTGACCTGCTCGCGGGTCTCTTCGGCCATCTTGAGGGCGGCTTCGGATTCCTTCAGCATGAGGCTTTGGGTCTTCTTGGCGGCGTCCATCCAGATGCCGGAGATCTGCTCGCTGAAGGCGAGAGTCTGGTCGAGGTTGCGCCGGGTCATCTCGACGATCGCGTCGGAGTAGGTCCGGGTGTACTCTTCAAAGGTCGTGAAGGGGGTTTCGGGGGTGGTCGTTTTCTTGGTAGCCATGTTTGTTCTCCTTATTATGGTTGATCGTTTAAGGTTTAAGGTTGCTTTTTTTCGAGGGCTTTGAGCTTCGCCGACAGCGCAGCGACCTGGGCGTTGAGGGCTTTAAGTTGGGTCCGAAGTTCGGCAGGCGATTCGGGTGTGGATTGGGCGGAGGCTGCCGGTTCGCCGGCGGGTGCAGCGGTGCTGCGAAAGCCCGGCGGCATCCAGAGTTCGAACGACTTTGCAAGTGCCTCGCCGACTCGGCCCTGGATCTCCTGGGATCCCTTGAAGGTTTTTTCCATGGTTGCAAAGACCAGGTCCGCATAGTCGGCGGTGAACTGCTCCCAGAGCTTGAAGCTCTCTTTGAGCGCTTTTTCCCGGATTTCGGGATCGGCGCTCGGAAAGGCTTTCAGGGTCAGGTCCTGGAGCTGGCGCTGGATAAAAGTCAGGGCTTCGGTAAAATCCGTAAAGGGAATCTCTTCGCTGCCCTGGACGTGGTTGATACGCCCGCGCCACTGCACCTGCGGATCGCCGTTCTCATCCTGCCAGAGGTCCTGGGTGAAGCGAAGCATGAAAGACGCCACGCTGCGCTGGGTGTTCAGGGCCTGCTCGAGGATTTGGTTGCTGTCCATGATTAGCATCTTACCAGGCGACTGTTACAGGTCAGTTGCAGATTGACGAGGGAGGGAGAAAACACGAACCATGGCGGGGCTGCAGCCCCGCCATGGTTCGTGTTTTCTTTTTCGCAGCCGATCAGGCGATCGACCGGATGAGGGCTTCGGTCTCCGGGAGCGGGGCCAGCCCGAACTCGTCTTTGAGCACCTGTGCGCAGCGCTCGTAGGTCCGGATCGCCATTGGGCGGTTGCCGGTCGCCAGGTAGGCCTGGATCTCGATCCGGTAGGCGTTCTCCCAGAGCGGGTCGAGTTCGAGCGCCCGGCGGGTCAGGCGGATGGTTTCGAGCGGGTCGGACGGGAGCAGGATTTCCGCCAGCCGCGTCAAAGCGCCAAGGGCGAGGGTGTGCAGGCGTTCACGCTCGGAGGCGGTCCAGTCGTCGTAGCGGCGTTCGGGGAGGTAGTCGCCGTGGTAGAGCGCCAGGGCAGCCTGGTAATGGGCGGCGCCGTCCCCCGTGCCGGAAGCGGCGGCCCGGTGGGCGGCGGCGAGATGGTCTTCAAACAGGTCGGCGTCGATCCGGAAGACGTCCGGGTTCAGGCCGTAATTCAGCTCCGAGCGGACGATGGCTGAGGAGGGCGCCCGCGGCGCTCGGTCCGGTTCGAGGGCGTTCTGGATGGCGTTGAGCGCCACCCGGAAATCGCGGTCCCCGGTCTCCGGGTCCAGGTCGGGCCAGAGCAGGTCGATGATCTGCTCCTTGTGCGGCCGCGTCCTGCGCAGGGTGACGAGCAACTGGAACAGGTGCAGGGCCTTCTCGCGGGTCCAGGCGGTGGGCGGGATCTCCCGCTCGCCGGCCCGGACGCGGAAGCCGCTGAAGGTTTGGATGTGGAACATCATTTTAAGTAAATGGTGCTTGGTGCCTGGTGCCGGGTGCTTGGTCCCAAGCACCCGGCACCAGGCACCAAGCACCAGATTCCTTTTGAGGATATCAGACCGCCGTCACAGGGGGGTTACAGGGGTCCGGTGAGGCCGCGGTAGAGGTGTTCGGTCTCATCGGATGGGGCGACGTCCATCTCGTCGCGCAGGATCTCGACGCAGCGGTGGTAGACGCGGGCGGCCTGGCCGTGATCGCCGAGCCGGACGTGGGCGCGCATCAGGTGCTGGTAGGCGCGCTCCCAGCAGGGGTCTTCGGCCAGCATCCGGTGCGCAACGGCGGCGGCATCATCGGGGCGGTCTTCTTCCAGGTAGAGGCTGCATAACTTGTCGGCCGTCCGCAGGAACAGGCCGGCGAGCTGTTCGCGCCGCCTGGCGGCCCAGGGCTCGTAGCGGGCCTCCGGCAGGTATTCGCCCTGGTAAAGGGCCAATGCGCTTTCGAGCAGGGGCACGGCGTCGGCATGGGGTACGGCAGGACCCCCTGCATGCCCTTCCGCCGCTGTCACCGCGCGGATGAAATCGCGGGCATCCAGGCGCAGATCGGCTCCCGGACGCAGGGCGTAGACCGTCCCCTCCCGCAGCACGTAAGCCGAATCCACCCCCGGCGGGCGGTCGGGCTCCAGGGCTTTGTAAAGCGAGTTCAGCGCGACCTTGAAATTGCGCTGGGCCGCTTCGAGCTCGGCGCCGGGCCACAGGTATTCGAGGATCTGCTCCCGGTCGAGTGGGGCGTCGTAGTGGGTCAGCAGGAGCTGCCAGAGCTGCCGCGCCGCCGCCCGCACCCAGGCGCCGGGCGGGACCGGGCGGTCCCCCAGCCGGGTCTGGAACGAGCCCAGGGTGACGACGTCCAGCCGGTAGCCGGGGTGCAGGCTGACTTCCGGCAGGTCCAGGACCCCCAGCAGCTCTTCCGCATATCGGGCCTCCCAGCCCTCCGACCGGGCCAGGACCAGGAGCGGGGTCAGGATGCGCTCGTCCGGGACGGCCAGCAGCGTGGGGCGGGTGAACAGGAAGCCGTAGCCGTGCCCCCGGCAGGCGGCCAGTACAGCCGTCAGGCTCCCTTCGAGCGCGCCGCGCTGACCCTGCCGGTAGCGGCCCAGGCACAGGATGAGCTGGGCGACGACGGTCCCGAAGGCATCGCTGCACTCGTCAAAAACCCGGCGGGCCAGGTTGAGCCATTCCCCGGCCGTTTCATAGCGGCCGGCGAACAGCAGGCTGCTGCCCATCGCCAGGCGAGTCAGGGCGTTCAACCACTCGTCACCGTACTGTGCGGCCAGTTCGATCGCCGTCCGGGCCGTTTCCTGGGCCGCATCCAGGTCTCCGCCGTAGCCGTGGACCCGGCAGAGACCCCAGTTCGCCTCGACCAGCAGGCGCGGCACGGCGAGCTGGTTGCTGAGCTCGATCGTCTTCAGAAAGGATTCGCGGGCTTCGGCGTAGCGGTCCGGGCCGAACAGGGAGAGCGCGTGCCCCTGCCGCATATGGCCGACGGCGGTGACGAACGGGGAGTTCAGCTCGAGGCCGCGATCGGTCCCTTCCCGGGCCGTGTGCAGGGCGCGTTCACGCTCTCCGATAAAGGCGTACAGGATCGAAAGCAGCAGCGGCGTCTCCCGGTGGGCGCGCGGGGTGTGGAAGGGCTCCTCCCGCTCGAGTTCGGCCTGCGCCTCCAGTTTTTGGATCGCCTCCGCCAGCCGGCCGGTGCGCAGAAGGACGCGGTAGAGCAGCTGCTTATCGGAGGGGCCTTCCAGGCGCAGGTCCTCGGCCTCCCGGCGCAGGCGCTCGGCGTCGACCGGGTCCCCGGTGTTGAGCTTGTTCTCGGCCAGCAGCTCGAGCAGGCGCGCCTGCGCTTCGCGGTCGAACGCCCCGTCGCTCAGCCGCAGGGACTGCTGGAGCAGTTCCTCCGCCCGGCCGGGGTTGAGGGTGTCGAGGTAGACCCTGGCCTGGCCGCGCAACGCCCGGCTGACGCCGTCGGGCTGGCCTTTCTCCCGCCAGAGGGTCTCCGCCTGCCCGTACCAGCCCAGGGACTCTTCGAAGCGGCTGCGCAGCCGGGCCAGGTCTCCCAGGTAATAAAGCAGGGCCGGGTGTTTCGAAAGCGTCGCCGGCGGCAGGGCATCCAGGACCGAGGCGAGAGAGTCCAGGCGGCCCTGCGCAAGCAGGTCGCCGCCGTAGTCGACCAACAGGCGGGCGGTCTCGGTGTGGTTTTCGGCCCGCAGGAAATGGTGGATCGCGGCGGCGTGATCGCCGCGCACGAGGAAGTGACCGGCCGCAGCAGTGTGCCAGGCGCGCCGCTCCGCATCGCTCGAGCGGCCTTGCAGGAAGCGGTGGAAGATGTAATGGTAGCGCAGCCGGAGCGCCTCGCCGCCCGGGGGATCCAGGTCGACGACGAAGAACTCCTGCCGGCGCAGATAGGCCAGCATGGTGGATGCGTCCGTCGAACCCAGGACGGCGTCGCAGGCATCCGGGGTCAGTTCCCGCAGGACGGCGGTGCCCAGCAGGAAGCGCCGGACGTCTTCCGGCTGGGCGGCAAGGACCTCCTGGGCCAGCATCTCGAACAGGCTCTCCAACGGTTTATCCTGCCGGGCGAGATCCTCGGAGACCGAGCTGAGCCCGCCGCTGCGCAGGTTCTGCCAGATCAACTGGAGCGTGATCGCCCAGCCTTCCGTGGCCGCGTGCAGGATGCCGGCCTCTTCTTCGGTCAGGTCGTAGTGATAGTGCCGCTCGAACAGGGCGGCGATCTCTTCCCGGGTGAAGACGAGGAAAGACTGGTCGAAGGTCAGGACGTCACCGAGAAGACGCCAGCGGGAGAGGTTGGGCAGGTCGACCTTGGTCCGAGAGGACAGCAGGACGTGCAGGTTGGCCGGAGCCAGGCCGATGGCATGATCGAGCGCCTGGGCGATCTCGGCGTTGTCCAAAACGAGGTGGGCGTCGTCGAGGACGAGCAGGACCGGGGTCTCGGCGGCGCCGATGGCGTTGAGGAATTGGTAAACGACCGCCTGGAGCGGGAACGGTTCGAGGGTGGCGTCCCAGGCCTCCAGGACCGCGATCGGCAGACCATCCGTATCGGGGAGTGCGTTGCGGGCGGCGTGGAAAAGGTGGAGCAGGAAGACGCTCAGGTCGTTATCTTCTCGGGCGACCTGGTACCAGATCACCGGCCGGTGCGCGGCGGCGAGGGTGGCGAGCGCCGTGCTCTTGCCGTAACCCGCCCGGGCCTGGAGGACGGTCAGCCGGTAGTTGAGGGCCTCGAGCAGCTGCCCGGTCACCCGCCCGCGCGCCAGCGTCCGCGGGGTGACCGGCGGCGGGGAGATCTTGGTCTGCAGGATGGGGCTGGCCGGGGGCATGACGGGCGGTTCAGAACGAATCGACCGCCTTTTTTTGATCCGTGAACGATTCGAGGAACATATCGTATCCGGACATCTGGAGGACTTCTTTGGCCATCTTGGAGGGTTTGAGCAGCTTGAGATGGGGGGAATAGTACGAACCCTCCCGCAGACCCTGGCTGACCGCGCTTTGGGTCTCCGAGGCGTCGCGCAGTAGGGTATAGGTCGTGTGCAGGACGCGCAGACCGGCGCTGCTGATGTAGGTCACACCGGTCAGGTCGAGCAGGATATTGCGGGCGCCTCCCGCGACGGCCGCTTTCACCATCGTCGCAAGGGGCTCGTCCGCGTTGAACGCACCGTCGATATGAAAGATCGTGACCGGGACGCTCCCTTGCGCTTCAGATTGTGTGATTTCCACCGCGACCTCCAGTTGCCAGAATTTTGGCTAGTATACACGAAGAAAGGAGGGTGTAAATGAATATCCGGCCGGGGCGAACGCCCCGGCCGGATATTCATTTACACCGTTTCAACTTTCCTCGCGCGTCTGAAATTTCTCCAATACCTCTTTGTCCTTCTCCAGGTTCCTCCTGCGCGAGACCAGGCTGAAAAGATAAATCCCGAGCGTTCCGAAGATGATCGTGTAGCCCAGGATCATGTAATTGGTGGTTTCGGAAGGTATCTGTTGAAATAGCATAGCGCCTCTCTGGTCAACTCGAAAAAAAGGGGGAGCGGGTGGCCAGCCACCCGCTCCCCCTTTTTTTCGAAATCTAAATCATGGATTTCATTTTGAGCTGTTCGACCTCCTCCGCAAACTTTCCCAGCCGGATCCGGTTGAGGTACAGGTCGACGAAGAGGACGGTGAAGGTGAACAGCGCAAAGAAAAAGGTGAAGTACATCGATCCGGTCGTCATCCCGGCGTCGACCTCGGCGCCCGGGTTCTGCGCGCCGAACACGACCGGGTGGATGCTGCGCCAGATCCGGATCGAGAAGAAGGTGATCGGGACGGTGACAAAACCGAGGATGGCGTAGACGGCGCCGAAGCGGGCCCGCCGGACCGGGTTATCGATCCCGGCCCGCAGCATCAGGTAGGCGACGTAGATCAGCTCCATGATCGTGGCCGTCACCAGCCGCGGGTCCCAGGTCCACCAGGTGTTCCAGATCGGCCGCGCCCAGACCGCGCCGGAGGCGATGTTGATGAACGAGAAAACCAGCCCGAGCTCGACCAGCGAGACACTGTGGATGTCCCAATACTGGAAATCCCGCCCCTTGCGCATCCCGTAGCCCAGGACGAGGGCGTAGAGCCCGATCATGGCCGCGAGGATACTCACCCAGCTCATGATGTCCAGGTCCATGCTGCGGTACATCCCCTGGGCCAGGAAGCCGACCACCAGCCCCGTCCAGCCGGCGATCAGCCAGGGGCGCGGGTTCCCGCGGCCGTCCTTGATGACCAGCGTCCCGGTCGCCACGGTCAGGAAGAAGGCCAGGAACCCGACCCAGCCGGTGGCCACGTGGAAGTAAAACACCCGCTGGACGTTCCCCATGACCAGCTCCTTCGGAGCGTAGAAGAAGACGAGGTAGGTCGCCACGACCAGCAGCGCGGCGGCGGTCCAGTCGAGGATTTTCAAGGCGTTCGATTTTGGTTCCATGCGCTGTTCTCCATTTCTCCGGCAAAATGTGGATGGGGGTGCGGAGCACCCCCATCCACATTTTGCCCCTACTCTTCTACCACATATTCAAAAAACATAAACGCCAACGCAATAAAAATCAAGTCATAGACGACGAGTAAGTTGATCGACGGCCAGATTTCGGCCATCGCCCGGCCCTGCAGGAAGCCGGCGCTGGCGCGGACGGCGGAGAGCAGGACCGGCAGTATCAAAGGAAAGAGCAGGATAGGCAGCAGGATGTCGCGGGTGCGGGTCTGGACCGCCATCGTCGCCAGCAGTGTCCCCACGGCCACGTAACCGATCGACCCCAGCAGGATGACGAGCAGCAGCCCCGGGTTGAACAGGTTGACGTTGTACAGCAGGCTGTAGACCGGCAGGATGACGGCTTCAACCACCAGCATGAATACGAGGTTGCCGATCGCCTTCCCAAAATAGATCGTGCTGCGGTCCACCGGAGCCAGCAGCAGCCCGTCCAGGCAGCTGCGGTCCTTCTCAATCGCCATCGAGCGGTTCAGCCCGAGCGTCCCGGCGAAGGCGAAGGTCACCCACAGCACCCCGGCCGTGATCTCCTGCCGGGCGCGCGGGTCGAGCTGGAGCGAGAAGTTGAAGATCAGGATCACGAGCAGGGCAAAGACGAACATGGCCGAGAACAGTTCGCGGCTGCGGAACTCGGCCGCCAGGTCCTTCCAGACGATGGCCGACATCGAGCGGAAATAGGCCCGCAGGGCGTCAGACCGCACCGACCGCCTCCCGGTAGAAACCGAGCAATCGCTCCGGCCCCAGGTCCGACCGCAGACCGGTGGCGGCGATCACGCCGCGCGAGATCACGTCGAAGCGGGCCGCGAGCGTCGAAGCGCGCGCCAGGTCGTGCGAGGTCATCACGATCGTCTTGCCCTGGGCCGATATCGCCGTCAGGACGGAATCGAGCATATCGGCGGCGTCCTGGTCCAGGCCGGTGTAAGGTTCGTCAAACAGGATCACCTCCGGGTCGTGGATCACGGCCCGGCCGATGGAGAGGCGCTGCTGCATGCCGCGCGAGTAGGTCCGCACCAGGTCGCGCGACCGGCCGCGCAGACCGACCAGGTCGAGCGTGGCCGCGATCCGGTCCGGCAGATCCGGCAGACCGTACATCCGGCCGTAAAACTTGAGGTTCTCCTCGGCGGTCAGATCGCCATAGAGCAGCGGCTCGTGCAGGACGACCCCCAGCCGCCGCCGCACCTCGGCAGACTGCCCCGGCAGGCGGTATCCGGCGATGCGGACCTCGCCGAAAGTCGGCGCCGAGAGCGAGGCCAGGACGCGCAGAAAGGTCGTCTTGCCGGCCCCGTTCGGACCCAGCAGGGCGACAAACTCGCCGGCCTCGGCCTGGAAGTCCAGGCCGCGCAGGACGGTCTTGTGGCCGAAACGTTTGACGAGCCGCTTGACAGCAATCATCCGCTTTGGATTTGAAAATTAAACATCGGTGCGGGGCAATTCCCCGCACCGATGTTTAATGATTCATTCCCAACATACCGTGGAGCTGTCCTTTCAGGAGGCTCCGCTGTTTGAGATAAGCCCCTTCCGGGAGGTCCCCTACCTTGAAGCGGTCGTCCAGGGCGATGATCGCGTCCATCAGTTCTTCCCGGGACATGGCGTGGATGTGCTCGGGGACGGGTTCGGCTTCCTCACCGGCATCGGAATCCTCCCGGCCGCGGCTCCCGCGGCGGAAGATCCAGACCCCCAGCCCGATCAGGACGAACCCGAAAACGCTCACACCGATCGAAAGACCGGCGCTCGAAGAAAGCAGCCCGGTTTCACCGCCGACGTCTGGGACGCCAGACAGGGCGACCGGCAGTTCGGCGCCGGCGGCGATCCCCCCACCGGTGTAGAGCTGGTAGTTCCGGCCCTCGATATCCCGGACCCCGCCGGAGACCAGCCCCTCCCCGACGATCTCGACGCCGGTGTCCGGGAGCAGGACGACGAGGGCGCTGACCGGCAGACCCATCACCTGGTCCAGTTCGAACCGGCGGGTGTACGGCATGTCGAACGAGAACAGGATCTGGTGCGACCCGACCCCGGGGGAGACTCCGCGCAAATCACCGAAACCGCCTTCCGGCAGCAGGACGAACTGAGAACCGACGCTGCCTTCCTCGAACTGGAGGTTGACGGCCTCCGGCGGCAGCATGAAGGTCAGGCTCGGCCGGCCGTCCTCGGCCGGGAGTACGACCTCGGACCCGGCGTTCGTGATCAGGACCAGCTCGGCCACCCGCACCACGTCAGACGAGATGAACTCAAAAAATACGTGAAGCCGGTCGATGCTCAGGGCGGAAATATCGGTGGTCGAGTCGTAGATTTCGACCTGGAAGGCGATCGGTTCGGCGACCGGGCCGGCGACGGCCAGGTCGGAGGTATAGGTCCCGCGCTGGTGCTCGACGGCGACGAGGAAGGCCCGCCCTTCCGGCATTTCCACCACGTCAAACCGGAAGGTCCCGTCGGCCTCGATCGTCGTCGTCTCGTCGAAGGTCTGTTGGAACTGGTCGAAACCATAGAGGATGACTTCCAGGCCGGCGGGTGTATCGGTGCCCGAGAGGTTGGTGACCAGCCCCGTGACGGCGGCGTTCACAGCCGGGTCGTCGATCTCATCCGGCGGGGTGCCCGGTTCGCCGGCCGGATCGGCCTCGGATGCGGTTTCCTCGGACGCCGGTGGGAGGTCCGGCTCTGCCGCGAGCGGGCCGGTCGTCGCAAAGGTCAGCGCCCGCAGGTGGCGGGCGACGGCCAGGCGCATGGTCTCGGTCAGCCCGCCCGCCAGGTCCTCCCCGCCTTCAAGGTTCGGATGGGACATACCGGCGACCAGGTCGTTCAGCGAACGATCGGCCATGGCGGCCTGGTCGGTGAAATCCGGGAGGGCGTTGACAAGCGATGCGGCATCCGGACCGTCGCCGGCGCCTGCGGGGCCGTGGCAGGCGGCGCAGTTCTCGGCGTACAGCTGTCCGCCTTCCGCCAGGGCCTCGGCGGTCGTGCTCAGGCTGAACGCGTAAGCAACGACATCCCAGCGCTGCCGTTCGGTCAGGCTGGTGAAGGGCGGCATGTAGCGCTCGATATTCCCTTCGGTCACCATCCGGAACCAGTCCGAAGGAGCTCGCTGAACGGCAAGATTAGGGTCCCCGATCGGAGCGACCGGGTTTGGCAGATCGGCGGCGGCCGGTCCGTCCCCAAGACCCGCCGGGCCGTGGCAGTCGATGCAGCGGTCGGCGTAAATCGCCGCCCCATTCCGGGGGTCGGGGGGCATGAACGGGAAGTACAGGGCCTCGGTCGGTGCGGCGGAGGCGATCGGTGTGGTGTATACGTATCCCGGGGGTGGTGTGATGTCCGCAGCGAGCGAATAGCATGCGGAGAGGGTCAAAACCGCCGGTAGAACCAGGAAAAGACGAAATTTCATCAAATTTTATTGAATTTCGGGCGCCGGCCGGGGGGTTGCGGCCCCCGGCCGGCGCCCGAAATTCAATTCCTCAATTCAGGGATGCACCGCATTTCGAACAGAACTTGTCCGATTGGTGGATGGATTGGCCGCATTGATGGCAGAACCCGGCCGGTTTTCCGGCCAGTTCTCGGCGGCGGGAAGCGATGAGCCGTTCGATCTCGTCGTCGGCAGCGATCGGCTGGCGAGGTCCCCCGTTCGTGGCAGCCCGCCGGTCGGCGATGGCCTTCTCCACGGCGTCGCTGACGGCCGGGGGCTGGGTTTCCGGACCCAGCGCATCCAGCCGCTCGAGCACGGCGACCCCTTTCCGGACCAGGAAATCGCGCTGATCCGGATAATCTCCCTCGGAGATCTTGCCGAGCGTGAAATCAAAATCAAGCTCTTTCAGGGCTTCCAGGATGCGTTCGCGCTCGGCGAGGAGCGATGACCGCTCCTTATCCCGCCCGGTGGTTTGTATCGCGCTTCCGTCGAAAAAGGGGCGAACGATCACCCAGCCCACGATCAGGGCCAGGCTCAGGATCAGGAGGATCGAGCCGGCGTCCACCTACTGCTCCAGGAGGGCGTCGATCACGGCGGTGAACGATCCAGTATCCATCTACTGCTCCAGCATTACGTCGATCACAGCGGTGAACGATCCAGTATCCATCTACTGCTCCAGCATTGCGTCGATCACCGCCGTGATCTCGGCCAGCGAAGTGAACGGACCGATTCGGGTGTGGTACAGCACACCGTCCCGGTCGATGAAATACGTCTCGGGGACGCCGGTGGCCCGGAACCCGTCGTAGATCTTCTGCCCGAGGTCGGGGCCGTTCGGATAGGTGATGCTGAACTTCTCGATGTATGCGGCAGCCTCCCGCTCGGTGTCCACGTAATCGACGCCCAGGAAGACGACGTCGCCGCTCGGCTCGTAGATCTCCCAGGCGGTCTGCAGATCGGCGGCTTCCTGTTCGCACGGTTTGCACCAGGAGGCCCAGAAATTAAGGACGACGACCTTGCCGCGCAAACTCTCGAGGGTGATCAAATCGCCTTCGAAGGTCTGCAGGCTGAAACCCGGGGCCGGTTCGCCGCGCCCGACGGGTTGGGCTTGCGCGTCCCGCAGCCCCAGGGCCACCAGGACCAGCAGCGCCAGGACGGCGGTCCAGACGAGGATCCATACCCAGGCCGGGCGGCGGGGGGAGTCGGTGGAATCGATTTTTTCGGATTGTGCTTCCATAAAAAATGTTGAAAATCGGATCTCCACGGCGGGGCTTCACCCCGCCGTGGAGATCCGATTTTCAATCTCCTCTATTTCCTTAAGCCATGCTTTCCTTTAATCTCGCGGATCTCATCTTCCGATAGATCGCCGAGCATCTCGGTCTCCGTTATCCCCAGCGCCTTGCGCTGTGCCTCTCGCCAGCGCTCCAGCCGGCCGGCGATCTCGGCTTCGTAACCCTGGTCGGACGGGCCGTAGAAGTATGTTCCCAGGACGGTGTTTGGGAGGTACTGCTGTGCGGTGAAATGATCCGGGCGGTCGTGGGGGTAGTCGTAGTCTTTCCCGTGGCCAAGGGCCGGCCCGTCGCGGTTGGCGTCGCGCAAATGCAGGGGGACCTCGCCCACGCCGGTCTTTTCGATCAGGTCGAAGGCTTTGAAGTAGTGGGTGGTCGT
Source organism: Anaerolineales bacterium (assembly GCA_035512695.1). GTDB lineage: Bacteria > Chloroflexota > Anaerolineae > Anaerolineales > JABWBV01 > DATDOR01. The sequence continues at coordinate 15,645 of DATKDL010000004.1, forward strand.
GTTGGATTTGGGGGCGGTGGCCAGGTAGAGCGTGGCGTGGACGAGCGGGAAGATGCCTTCGGGGAGACCGACGTAATCGAAGGCCTGGGCGGCGGCGGAAGCGACGACCAGGCCCTGGGGGTCGCCCATGCCGATGTCCTCCCCGGCCAGGATCAGCAGGCGGCGGAGGATGAAGCGCGGGTCCTCCCCCGCATAGAGCATCTTTGCCAGCCAGTACAGGGCGGCGTCGGGATCGGAGCCGCGCACGGACTTGATGAAGGCCGAGATCGTGTCGTAGTGGGCGTCGCCGTCCTTGTCGTACAGGACGGCCCGGCGCTGGATCGATTCCTGGGCCACGTCGAGGGTGACCCGGATCGCACCGTCCGTCCCGGCCGGGGTCGATTCGACCGCCAGCTCGAGGGCGTTCAGAGCGTTGCGGGCATCCCCACCGGCGACCTGGATCAGGTGGGCGAAGGCGTCGTCGTCGACCCGGATCTCGCGGTCGCCGTAGCCTCGTGCCCGGTCGGAGAGGGCGCGTTCGAGCAGGGCACGGACGGCGGCATCGTCGAGTGGGCGCAGTTGGAAAATGCGCGAACGTGAAACCAGGGCGCCGATGACCTCAAAAAAGGGGTTTTCTGTGGTCGCCCCGATCAGGGTGACAGTGCCGTTCTCGACGTGGGGGAGCAGGGCGTCCTGCTGGGCTTTGTTCCACCGGTGGACCTCGTCGACGAAGAGGATGGTGCGTTTCTGGTAGAGCTTCCGGCGCTCTTTGGCTTCGGCGATCACCCGGCGCAGCTCGGCCACGCCGCTGAGGACGGCCGAAAGGGTCTCGAACTCGGATTTCGTGTGGTTGGCGATGACCATCGCCAGGGTGGTCTTGCCGGTGCCGGGGGGTCCCCAGAGGATGATGGAGGAGAAGAGCCGGTCGGTCTCGATCGCACGGCGCAGGAGCCGGCCTTCGCCCACGATGTGCTCCTGCCCGGCGTATCCGTCGAGCGTCCGCGGCCGCATCCGGGCGGCCAGGGGCGCTTCGGTGTTGAGCCGCTCTTTGAGGGCGTGATCGAAGAGGTCCATCCGGGGAATTCTAACATGGGGGTATTAAAGCGGGCTAAGGACAAATGTGCTGTATTTAGGGGGACAGATGGACTGATTTGGCGAATGAACGAATGGGCGAAAAACCATGTTGGGGCAGGGCTTGTCCCTGTCCGGGCCGGGCGGGCGGGTCGTGCCGGGGGAATGGGCGGGGCAAAGGTGGTGCGGGCGGTGTACCAGAGGATGATAATGCCCTATTCTCCCAATTAGCGCAAATTAGGCGAACCAATTCGCCTAATTTGCGCTAATTGGGAGAATAGGGTATAATTTTTCTGCAGTCTCAAGGGTTCTCCTCAAACAATGATCCGCCGAAAAATCCGGGACAAGTTTGCGTCAGAAATCAGGGCAGGGAGGAAGGTTGTCCTTCTTTTCGGCGCGCGCCAGGTCGGAAAAACGACGCTGATCGATGAAATTCTCGACGAGCTCCCTTACCGGGCGTTGCGCGTAAATGCGGATGAAAGCCGGTACATCGAAATTTTGTCCAGCCGAGACCTCAGACAGTTGAGCGACTTCGTAAGTGGGTATGATCTCCTGTTTGTTGACGAGGCCCAGCGCATCCCCGAAATTGGGATCAACCTCAAGCTTCTTGCAGATAATTTTCCGGAATTAAGAGTGATTGCAACCGGTTCATCGTCTCTCCACCTGGCCAGCAGCACACGCGAACCGCTGACAGGACGCGCACTCACCCACGCCCTTTACCCGATCGCCTACAGCGAACTCGCCAATGATTACAATCCATTCGAGCTGCGTGACATGCTGCCGGAACGGATGATATATGGCAGTTATCCGGAGATCTTCTCAATAGCCGGTCAGGAAGCCAGGCGAGATTATCTGGTGAACCTGACCACAAGTTATCTCTACAAGGACATCCTCGAAATTACCAACATCCAATATTCAAGTAAACTCCAGGATTTACTCAAACTGCTCGCTTTTCAGATCGGTCAACTGGTTTCATTGAACGAAATGGGGACACAACTGGGGATGAGCAAAGAAACGGTCGGATCCTACATCGACTTACTCGAGCAATCCTTCGTCATCTTCCGATTGGCCGGATTTAGCAGGAACCTGAGAAAGGAAGTCAGTAAAAGCGATAAGATCTATTTCTGGGACACAGGTGTTCGAAATACCGTAATCGAAAATCTCAACCGCCTTGAAGACAGAAATGATATCGGACAGCTCTGGGAGAACCTGATGATCGTCGAACGCCGGAAACGGTTAGCCTACCTGGGGGTGTTGGGGAGTGTATATTTTTGGCGAACTTACACAGGAGCCGAGATGGATCTGCTGGAGGAAAGCGGTGGTCGCCTGTCTGGCTTCGAGTACAAATGGGGGCAAGGACGCGTTCGATCTCCGCAATCTTTCCTTGAAACGTACCCGAATGCCTCATTCGAGGTGATCAGGCCGGATAATTTCCTGGCTCACGTTGGAGCTGCCAGGGAGTAGAGACGCCACAGCGCACCGCACGTGCACCGGCGTCTCTAAGGACAAATCTCCCCCTGCCCCGGCGGGCAAAACGCCACCTCCCCCCCGATCATCGTCAGCAGCACCTCGATCCCCGGGATCGCCTCCACGGGCACGTCCAGCGGGTTGGCGGACAGGATCACCAGGTCGGCGTATTTCCCGGGGGTCAGGCTCCCGAGGTCGTCTTCCTGGTGCGCGGCGTAGGCGCCGCGGATCGTCAGCATCTCGAGCGCCTCGGCGACGGTGATGGCCTGGGCCAGCTGCCAGGGCTCCGGCTCCAATCCGAAATTTGTACTGCGCGTGACGGCGTGGTGCAGCGCCTCCATCACCGGGGCGGTCGAGACCGGCATATCCGGGTTCCGCCAGGGGGTGCAGCACCAGGGCGCATCGGTGTTCCCGATCAGCAGGACGCCGGCCTCGATCAGATCGCGCCAGCGGGCGACCAGCGGCCACATCTCTTCCGGGAAGACCCGCCGAAAGGACTCGTCCAGGATGAAACCGGTCGTGTTGACGAATTGGATCGAGCCGAGCACTTCCAAATAGGCCATCTTTTGGATGCCCTCATCCGTGATCACGCCGATGTGCTCCAGCCGGAACCGGAAATCCTCGTCCGGGTGGGCCACGATGGCGGTTTCGTAAGCGTTCAGGGTCATCAGGTCGGTTTCGGGGGTGAAGGCATGGACGGCGACCTGCCAGCCGCGATCCGCTGCAAACGTGATCATATCCGTGAGCTGCGCCTGGTTGAAGAAGACGGTCTCACCCCATTCCTGGTCCAGGGTGATCTTCAACCCGGCGATCTGGAGATACGGGCCGTAGGATTGCAGCGGCGTGTAAGCCGTCCACCAATCGTCCCGGTCATGGTGGTAATTCATCGTCAGATACATCGAGACGCGGATCGGGAGGGCGCCGCCCTCCGCCAGGCCGGCCAGCTCATCGAGCCGGTCCGGGCTGACGAACAGTTCGTGGAGGCCCGTCCAACCGCCCGCGATGGCTTCCCGGATGACGGCCTCAGGCCTCTCGTCGCCGTAGCCGTAGAGCCAGCGGTCGCCGATGCGGTGGCTGTGCGAGTCGATGAACCCGGGCGCGATCGTCCGCCCTCCCAGGTCGATCACCTGCGTGGCCGAACCCCTGTGCGATAGGACCTCGTCGGTCGGGCCGACGGCCAGGACCCGGTCGCCGCGGATGGCGATCGCTTCGGCCTGCGGCTGGTTGAAGTCCATCGTGAGGATATCGGCGTTGGTGAAGATCAGATCGGCCGGTTCGGATGGTTCGGCCTGCGATGCGGTGGCGGTCGGTTCGACTGCGGCGAACGGCTCGCTTGGAAGGCCGAACACCTCGATCTCCCGCCAGGCCACCCAAGACGGCGATTGGATCGTCTGGACGATGATGTAGCGGATTCCGTGCCACGGTCCGCCGGCGGTCAGGATGAATTCGTGCCCGTCGGCCGTTTCCCCGGCGAGCTGGCCGAGGGTGATGTTCTGCGAATCACCGGGCCGCCGGCCGAGCACCAGGTGCAGGGTTTCCCCCGCGGGAGATTGGCTGGCGACCAGGCGGATGCGGACGACGTCGGCGGGGATGCCGAGGTCGATCTGGATATTCTGCGGCGGTCCGGCACCGGCGCTCCACCAGTTGTCGACGTCGAGGGCGTCGATCCCATCGACGGCCTTTTCGGGTTCAAAACCGGGGAGGAACGCCGTGGCGGTGACCGGGGCGCCGAGCGCCAGGTTGGTCTCGACGGCGGCGACCTGCCCCGGATCGGTTGGGGCGGCCGGGGTCGTGGCGGCGGTTTGTGCGGTGGGGGGCGTACCAGCCGGCGCCAGGCCGGGGAAGTTGCAGCCGGCCAGCGCCAGGGGGATGAACAGGGCGGATAGAACCTTTAGCCTGGATGACACACTTGAATTATACAGCCCCGCACCCGGGAGCCACGGCAGAGGTCCCCGGAGGGGGCAACAGCCCGACGGCGGGTACAGCGGGCAGAATCGATATGATAGACTTCCTCCGATGACCATCCCCCTCACCTGTTCCGCCTCCTCTCACGCCGCGGACGAACAGCTCTTCGCCACCGCCACCCGCGCCGATACCTGGTTCCTGCTCGAGCAGCCGGAGACCTTTGGTGACAGGGCGCTCGCCGCAAGCGGCCTCCCCGAGGCGGTGAAACAGAAACTGGAGACGGCCGCCGGAGCGGTACCGAACGGCGGGGTCCAACTGATCAAGCGCGGTCCGGGCGTCTCGCCGGACGGCCGGCGGTTTTTCGTCGCCGTCAACCACGAGGAGGCGCCGGCACTGTACGAGTTCCGGCTGGGCCGGGTCGAGGACCTGCTCGATCTCGACCTCCATGCGATCGCCCGGGAGGACCCGGGTTACCGGACCCACAACCGGACCGAACCCCTGTTCCTGGTCTGCACCAACGGGAAGCGCGACCCATGCTGCTCGAGCCTGGGGCTGCCGCTCTACCGCGAGATGAGGCAGGCGCTCGGTGATGCGGTGTGGCAAACCTCGCACGTCGGCGGGCACCGCTTTGCGCCGAACATCGTCGCGCTGCCATCCGGGAACTTCTACGGCTATGCGCAAATGGAAACGGCCATGGAAATCGCCGGCGCCGAGCGGGCCGGGCGGATCCACCTGCCCCGGTTCCGCGGGCGCTCCTGCTACGCCGCCCCGGTCCAGGCCGCCGACGCCCTCCTGCGCCGTAAAACCGGGCACACCGACCTGCTGCGCTACCGGCTCGCCGAAGTGGAAATGGATGAAGAGGCCGCCTGGACCTGCCGGTTCGAGGACCGGTTCGATGGAACGGTCCACTGCGTCACGATCCGGGGCGAACCGGCAGCCGTCTTCATCCAGAAATCGTGCAGGGAAGAAGGACCGGTGCCCCTGAGCCAATTTCGACTCGAGCACATCGAACGGATCGAAAAAATCAAGTGGTCAGGCGGGGTGGAACCCGCCTGACCACTTGATTTTTTTATTCTCTCCCGCTACAATTCTCTCGTTCGAAATCTAATCCAAAAAGGAGGTTCTGCAATGTCACAGTTGAACATCATCACCACCGCTGATCAAAGCGCGCCTCCTGCCCGGACACGGTAGCTCCAAACCACCGCTTACGCTCCCTTCCGGCCACAGAGGCGCAGCCTGCCCTGTGGTCGTTTTGTTTAAGGTTGAAGGTTGAAGGTTGCCGGTTCGCAGCTTTCAACAAGAATCAGAAAATGGCCACAGATTGTATCTGTGGCTTTTTGTTTACCTTAAACATTAAACCTTCAATCTTCAACAAAAGAACCTGGAGATCCATGTCCCCGAAGAACAATTACGACCAGTTCGATCTTAACGAAGAGCTCGACGAACTCGCGATCGAAGGTCCCCGGCCGAAGGTGAAGCACCGGCTCTCGGACCGGAAGCGCCCGCGGCTCAAGGACCGCTACAACATCATCGAGGAGCCGGAGGTCGTCGCCGCCATCAACGAGCAGGCAGACGACCGCCGGACCCTCGACTTCACCTACCAGGCCTCCCAGACCGAAGCCGCCTGGCTGCTGGAATCGCTCGGCGGTCTCTACGAGAACCAGTGGATCGCGGACGTGCTCCAGATCGTAAAAGTCGGCAAGGAAGCCTCGGTTTATATGTGTAAGGGCACCGATCTGACCGGGAAGGATTTGCTCGCCGCCAAGGTCTACCGCCCGCGCATGTTCCGCGCCCTGCGGAATGACGCCCGGTACCGCGAAGGCCGCGCCTTGCTGGACGAGGACGGCCTCGTCATCCGGCGCGAAGGCCCGCTCAAGGCCATCCGCAACCGGACCCAGCTCGGCGACCGGCTGATCCACCAATCCTGGATCATGCACGAGGTCGAGGCGATGAAGATGCTCGACGAAGCCGGCTTCGACGTCCCGGCCGTCTATGCCAACGGCGATAACGCCATCCTGATGGAATTCGTCGGCGATGCGGACGGGGCCGCCCCGATCCTGCACGACGTCCGATTGGAGGCCGGCGAAGCCCGGATCCTGTTCGAACGCATCCTGCACAATATCGAGGGCATGCTGCGGCTGGACCTGGTCCACGGCGATCTCTCGGCTTACAACATCCTGTACCACGGCGGCGAGATCGTCCTGATCGATTTCCCGCAGGTGGTGACGCCCGGCGGCAACCGCTCCGCTTTTGAGATTTTCCACCGGGACGTGGCGCGGGTCTGCGAATACTTCCGCCGCCAGGGGATCACGAGCGATCCGGATCCGCTGGCGCGCAAGCTCTGGGGGTCGCGCGGCCTGCGCACTCAGCCGGAGGCCGACCCGGCCTTGCTGGATCTGAGGGATGAAGGGGATCCTGGAATGTCCCTGCTGCGGCCCGATCCCGGCGACGTCCAGGCGTAAGCCGAACGGTTGCCCGACGCCTACGCCGGGACGACCGGCGCTGGCGGCGAAACCCCGGAGGCTGCGCTCAAAGAAGTGGTATCGTACTACGAGCGCCGAGCGCGGATGGGCTTTAAATAGATGGAGCCGAACACAAAATGACCGAGGCACCCTGGACGAATCGCATCTACGGCGCGCTGCGCCACCCGGACGAACCGGCGGTCCTGCTCGTGCAGGTCGATGGGGCCTGGACCCTGCCGGCCGTCTCGCTGGAGGAGGTCTGGCTGTCCTCGATGGGAAAGATCGTCCCCGCGTTCGCCGGGCTTCTGGATCTTCCGGTTTGGGGTCTGAGGCAGTTCCACTACCTGCGGGACGGGGAAACGAGACGGATGGAAATGATCGTCGAACTTGAGCGGATCGACGGTTCCCGGGTTCTGCCGGACGGCGGTCGTTGGGCTGGGGCGGCCGAGATCGAACGGATCGACCTGGCCGCTGAGATTCCCGTCCGGCCCCTGCTCCGGTATCTGCGGGCGCTGGAATCGGGGGAAATGCCTCCTCAGCGGCCGCCCTGGGCGCGCCCGGGTTGGCTGCCCGGGGTGCGGCGGTGGATCACCGCCGCGCTCGGCGGGCAGGGCGTGCGGGTCCTCGAGATCAAGCCTTTCAAGCAATGGGGGATCTCGTGCGTCCTCCACGTGTTGACCGACACCGGGGATTATTATTTCAAGACGACCAACCGGAACATGCCCCTGTTCGTGAACGAAGCGCTCATGACCGTCTTCCTGGCGGAGCGGTTCCCAGGGGCCGTCCCCCGGCCCGTCGCCGCCGAACCCGGGGAGGACTGGATGCTGCTCGCCGCTTTCAGTGAGACCTTCCGCGGGGCAGTGGCTCCGGAAATCCGGAACCACATATTCGAGCGTTTCGCCCGGCTCCAGATCGAGTCGGTCCCGCTGGCGGAAGCGCTGCTGGCCGCTGGAGCCATCGACCGCCGCCTGCCGGTGCTGGCCGGTCAGATCGAACAGCTCCTGGTCGACCCCGGTGCGACCGCGCTGCTGGAAGCGCCCGACCGCGTGCGCATCCAGGCGATGCTGCCGCTCTTCCGGTGGATGATCGCCCGGCTCGCCGGGTTCGGAATCCCGGACGCCCTCGTGCACGGGGATATGCACCTCGGAAACGCAGCCCGGATCGACGACCGGCTGGTATTTTTCGATTGGACCGACACCGCGATCGCACCCCCCTTCTTTGACCTCATGTCACTCGGCTGGATGGACCTCGATGCGGCTGCCGGGCCGCTCAACGCATATCTCGACGTGTGGAAGGATTTCCTCCCGCACGAAAATCTCGACGAAGCTGTGTTGCTGGCGCGCGTCCTCCTTAACCTGCACCACGCCGTCAGCTACCAGCACATCATGAAACATCTCGAGCCGGATTCCAGGATCGAACTCAACGAAACCCACTGGTTTCTGAAGGAGGCCGCCGTCATGGCGACCGAATTCCTTTCCCGATACCCGGGCCCGGATGGGTCCACTCCGGTTGAAGCGCCGGAATCCTGAACGGCAAGCATGCGAATCCATAATCCGGAATTGTCCCGGCATGGTGGGATGGACCGTCTTGCTGCGCGGGGGCTGCGGTGAAACGCCTTGCCCCGGCACCCCTTTTCTTCATTCATTCTTTCTGGATGAGCTTTGCGTTCTCCGTCATCTTCACCGTCAACATGGTCTTCCAGGTTGAGGTGGCGGGGCTGACGCCGCTGCAGCTGGTCCTGGTCGGGACAGCGCTGGAGCTCTCGGCCTTCATATTCGAAATCCCGACCGGGATCGTGGCGGATGTGTACAGCCGCCGGCTGTCGGTCATCATCGGGATTGCGATCACGGGAGTTGCGTATCTGCTCCAATCCATCCCCGTTTTCCCGGCGATCGCGTTCGCATCGGCGCTGTGGGGGTTGGGCTACACCTTCACCAGCGGGGCGCATGCCGCCTGGATCACGGATGAGGTCGGGGTCGAGCATGTCGGCCGCGTGTTCCTGCGCGCGGGGCAGGCCGGGCGGATCGGCGGGCTGCTGGGAATCCCGGTCAGCGTCCTCCTCGCCCGGGCAGGGCTGCATGTCCCGATTCTCGCCGGGGGGTTGATCATCCTGGCGCTGGCCGTCTTCCTGGTCCTGTTCATGGGAGAAACCGGCTTCAAGGCGGCCCCGAAAGAGGAAAGGGACACCTGGGCCGACATGGCCGCGACCCTGCGGGAAGGCCTGGCCGTCGTTCGAGGCAGACCGGCGTTGCGGGGCTTCCTCCTCATCGCCCTGTTCGTCGGGCTGTACAGCGAGGGCTACGACCGGCTCTGGACGGCGCACCTGCTCGAACACTTCGAGTTCCCCTTTTTCAACGGGCTCGAGGTGGTCGGCTGGTTCGGGCTGTTCCGGATGGCCGATTCCCTGATCGGGATCGGCCTGAACGAATGGGTCCGGCGGAGACTGGATCTGAACGATATGCGAAAATCCGTGCGGCTGCTACAACTGTTGTATGGCCTGATGATCGCCGGCCTGGTCGTCTTCGCCTGGACGGCCAGCTTCCCGGCTGCCGTCGCTGCCATGCTGGTGTTCGACATGTGCCGGGGTCTGACCTACCCGATCCAGGGCGCCTGGACGAACCAGTTCGTCGATTCAAAAGTCCGGGCGACGGTCCTGTCTTTCGAGTCGCAAGTGGACGCATTCGGCCAAACCGCTGGCGGGCCGGTCCTGGGGTTCACCGGAAACCGCTTCGGCCTCCGCCCGGCCCTGACCCTGGCCGCCGCCATCCTGATCCCGGTGTTGCCCCTTTACAGGCGCACCTTGCGTAAATAAGTTGCGAAAAACCGAGGGGTCCGGGCGGGGCTTATCCCCGCCCGGACCCCCCTGTTCTTCGCCTATATCTTCACCTGCTGCTGCCGCTCGAAGCGGTACCCGGTCCCGTGCTCGGTCTGGAAATAGACCGGTTGGCTCGTATCCGGTTCGATCTTGTTGCGCAGCTTCCAGATATAGACGTGCAGATACCGAGAGCCGTTCGGCACCAACCCGCCCCACACGTGCTCGAGCAGATCGGGGTTTGCGCAGACCTTGCCGGAACGCCGGAAAAGAAATTCAAACAGCTTGTACTCGGTCGCACTGAGATAAACCTCTTCCCCGCTTAGATAGACCTGCTTGGCGGGGATATTAAAGGCCAGATAGCCGTCGTCGTAATCGTGGGCGTACTCCGGTGGTCCGCCAAAACTGACCGCCCTGCGCTGCAAGGCCCGGATCCGGGCCAAAAGCTCCTCGACCTCGAAGGGTTTGTTGATGAAATCGTCCGCCCCGGATTCGAGGCTGCGCACGATGTCCTCCGTCCGGGATAGGGCGGAGATGATGATGATCGGGACGTCGGCGACCTCCCGGATTCGCTGGGTGATCTCCCAACCATCGACCTCGGGCATCATGATATCGAGCAGGACCAGGTCCGGTTTCATCCGGTACATGACCTCGATCCCGGCTTCTCCCGAAGTCGCAGCCTCGACATCCATGCCCTCCATGCTCAAAAGGGTTGTGAGCAGCTGGCACAAAATCGGGTCGTCGTCGATGATCAGGATGCGCGCCTGAAGTTGTGATTCCTGTGTCTCTTCTGTCATGCGAATCGGATTCGTGGTGGGGTTGCAAACCGCTGAATATGGGGGGCATGGGTGGGCTGTCCTCACCCATGCCCCCCATATTTGGCGGTTTTCAACCTGATCAGATAATCCCTATGAGTATAATCCACGTTTGTAACGGATCGCGTATAAACGATCAATTTTTCCATCCCCATTTATGGGGATAAGCCGGGGCACGTCGTACGCCTCACCCTGGTCTCCGAAATCTCCTGCCCAAGGCGTTCGAAAAAACGGAGCGGCCTGCCGGGCATGCCCGGCAGGCCGC
>DATKDL010000005.1:0-45133 GCA_035512695.1 Anaerolineales bacterium
ATTTTTTTTTTTTTTTTACTTTTTTTTTTAACATTTTTTTTTTTTTGTTGGGGGTGTTTTTTTTGTGGTTGTGCCCCTCGCCCCCCAAAAAAACCAAAAAACCCCCCGCCCCAATTTTCGGATTCGATTTTCGATTTTAAACAAAATTCCCCAGCGAGCATCGCCGGGGGCTTGATTTCTGCTTATAAAAGCGGTGGGCACAACTTCTTGGCAACAGATCTGCGCGGCGTTCAGTCCTTCTCCAATGGTGTACTTGGGTAAATCAAGCCGGGTTTCGGCGTTTACGGGCTTTCTTAATCTAACTGGTGAATTATATCACGAATTGAGGTTAGGGGAAAGGGTACAAAAACCGGGTCGGCGGGGCTCCGCCCCGCCGACCCGGTTTTGTGCCTGTATTTTAATAATCCGGCATCTGCGGCGCGGCCGGGGCTTTGTTTTTCTCCGGCGCGTCCGTGATCAGGGCTTCGGTGGTCAGGATCATGGCCGCGATCGAAGCGGCGTTCTCCAGCGCACCGCGGGTGACCTTGGCCGGGTCGATCACACCGTCCTTGACCATGTCGCCATACGCCTCGGTCAGGACATTGTAGCCGATGTTGACGTTGCCTTCCTCGGCTTGCTTGCGGCGGACGTTCTCGATGATGACCGAGCCGTCCTTGCCGGCGTTGTTGGCGATCTTGCGCATCGGGACTTCCAACGCCCGGCGGACGATGTTGACGCCCAGCTGGGCATCCTCGTTGTCCATCTTGAGGCCGTCGAGGGCCTTCATGGCGTTGATCAAGGCCACTCCGCCGCCGGGGACGATCCCGTCCTCGATGGCAGCCCGGGTCGCCGAGACGGCGTCTTCCACCCGGTGTTTCTTCTCCTTGAGCTCGGTCTCCGTGGCGGCCCCGACTCGGATGACGGCGACGCCGCCGGCCAGTTTGGCCAGGCGCTCGTTCAGCTTCTCCTTGTCATAATCGCTGGTGGAGTTGTTGATCTCGACGCGGATCTGCTCGACCCGTCCCTTGATCTGATCGGTATCGCCCTTCCCGCCGATGACGGTGGTGTCTTCCTTCGAAGAGACGACTTTCTCGGCGCGGCCCAGGTCGGCCACGACTACGGTTTCCAGCTTGCGGCCGGTCTCTTCAGAGATCACGGTGGCGCCGGTCAGGACGGCGATGTCCTGCAGCATGGACTTGCGGCGGTCGCCAAAGCCGGGGGCTTTCACGGCCAGGACGTTCAGCATCCCTCGAATCTTGTTGAGGACCAGGGTGGCGAGGGCCTCCCCGTCGATGTCCTCGGCGATGATGACCAGGTCGCGCTTTCCGAGCTGGACGAGCTTCTCGAGAACAGGAACGATATCGGCGGCGGCCGAGATCTTCTTGTCGTAGATCAGGACGTACGGCTCGGGGATGCTCGCTTCCATGTGCTCGGGATCGGTGATGAAATAGGGCGAGATGTAGCCCCGGTCGAACTGCATACCTTCGACGTACTCGGTCTCAAATTCAAGCCCGCGGGATTCTTCGACCGTGATCACGCCGTCGTTCCCGACCTTGTCGAAGACATCGGCGATCAGTTCGCCGATGGCCCGGTCCTGGGCAGAGATGGACGCGACATTGGCCATCTCGTCCTTGGTCGTGACCTCGATCGCTTCCTTGCTGATCTGGTCGGTGATGGCTTTGGTGGCGGCTTCGATCCCGCGCTTGACCAGCATGGGGTTGGCGCCGGCGGCCAGGCTCTTCAGGCCTTCGGTGACGATCGCATGAGCCAGGACGGTCGAGGTCGTCGTCCCATCGCCGGCGATGTCGTTTGTCTTGGTCGCGGCTTCTTTGAGAAGCTGGACCCCCATATTTTCGTAGGGGTTCTCCAGTTCGACTTCCTTGGCGACGGTCACGCCGTCGTGGGTGATGGTCGGCGAGCCGAACTTTCGGTCGAGGGCCACGTTGCGGCCCTTCGGTCCGAGGGTGGTGGCGACCGCCTTGGCGAGCACATCCATTCCGGACTGCAGGTTGCGGCGGGCCTCTTCAGAAAAAACCAGTTGTTTAGCCATTTTTCAGTATCCTCCGAATTGGTTTCCGTTTGAATCGTTTTGGAAATCCAATGATTCTTATTCCTTGACGATCGCGAGCAGGTCGCTCTCGCGCAGGATCAGCAGTTTTTTGCCGTCCAGTTTGAATTCCGTCCCGGCATACTTTGCGAACAGGACGGTGTCGCCTTCGGCGACATCCAGCGCGATCCGGTCGCCCTTCTCATTCCGATCGCCGGGGCCGGCTGCGAGGATGACGCCGCGCTGCGGCTTCTCCTTGGCGGTTTCGGGCAGCACAATGCCTCCGGCGGTGATCTCTTCCTGTTCGATCGGTTCGACGACGACCCGATTCCCCAAGGGTTTGAGTGACATGGACATCTGTTCCTCCTAGAAAGGGTTGAGCATCTGATGTGGGTCTGGCAAAGTTGGGGGCTGCCGGTTTCACCGGCAGCCCCCAACTTCGCCGGCCCTGTTAATCCGATACATTCTTAGCACTCGCGGTGCGCGAGTGCTAATTCTTGCCCATGATACTCAAGAACCGGAGGGGCGTCAAGAGACCGGACCCCGGGACCGGCCCCGGGGATGGAGATTCTTACGAAATTCTGATGATTCGGTTCTTAATTCTGGGTCCCCTGGAGGATTGCGCAGATGTTTCGGTTTTCGGCGATGATCCCGGCCAACTCAGGGTTGGCACCGTAGGCGTTTTCGACGTCGGAGAGGACCGGGTAGGCCTGCGGGCAAAAATTGAGCGCCGAAAGCACAGAGCCGTACTGGACGTAATAAAAAGCCACCTCGAGCGAGGTGAGCGGCAGCCCGGTCACGGCTACGCCGGCGACTTCATTCTCCTCGGCGGTGCAGCCGTAGGTGGAGCATTTCAGCACAGACATGGCGGTTTCGAAGTTTCGCGCCTGGACGTAGATGATGCCGAGCTGGCCGTAAGTGTTGGCGTCCGTCGGGTCGAATTCCAGGGCGCGTTCGGCGTTCAGCGAGGCGACGAAAAATTCGCCCTGCTGGGCGTAGGTCTTTGCGATTGCCAGGTACGGGAGCGGGTCGGGGACGCCGATCGCGTTATTGATCGAAGCGGCCCGATCAAAGGCTTCCAATGCAAGGTCGTAGAACTGGCGGGCGGTCGGCGTGGTCGGGTCTCCCTGCTGCAGGGCCATCACGCGGTAGTTGTATCCAATATAGAGATACAGAAAGGTCATATTCGGGGAGAACTCGAGCGCGGTCTGATAGGCGTCCACGGCGGCAAGATACAGCCCGAGCGTCTCGAGCACCTGCCCACTCACCCGGTAAGCGTCCATGAACTGGGGGTCTTTCTCGAGGACCGCCTCGATGGTCTGTGAGGCCTGGGTCCATTTTAACTGGTCGAGCAGGACCTCTGCGTAGTAGACCTGCGCCAACAGGTTGTTCGAATCGAGCTGGATGGCGATCCCGGCCGTGTTCTCGGCCTGGAAGAGCAGGTTTTCGCGCGTCTCGGCGTCCACGATATTCGGGTTGGCATTCCAGTTCAGGACAAAGACCTTGATCGCCTGGACGTAGCTGTCGCGCGGCGATGATTCGGCTGCTTCGTTGATGATTTCGAGCGCCCGCTGCAGACGTTCGGCCCGCTGTGCATCGCTTGTCTGCAAAGCGGAGGAGTAGACCAGCATCTGGGCCAGCTCGGCGACCAGGTGGTCGTTGTCCGGCTCGACGGCAATGGCATCCTCGAATGCCAGCACGGCGGCGTCGAGGTTGCCGGCTTCGAAGAACGCCTGGCCTTCCTGCACGTAGGAGGTGATCGACCGAGTTGAGGTTGGCGTGGGCTGGAACAACGGCTCGATCTCGCCGCGGTCGATCTGGACGTAGACCCATAAGGCCGCAACGATCAGCGTCGCCCAAACGAGCAGGCGGTACGGAACCGGATTGCGGTTCCGAAAGGTGAGGCGGTCCTGGCTCAGGTTCACGGCGCTTCACCCTCCGAGGCGGCCGTGGCCTCGGCGGTCGGGGTTGTCTCTGCTTCCGGATCGGCGGGTTCTTCGACCGTGCCGATCTGTTCCTGGCACTGCCGGATGCCTTCGCTTGCGTTGAACACGGCCACTTCGTCGGCGGGGACTCCGGCCAGGATCGCCTGGAAGACGGGGACGGCGAGACCGCACTGGTTGGTCTTGAGCAGGGCAAACCCGTAAATCGTGTAGAAGCGGATCGTTTGCGACGCGGAGGAGAGTGGGATGTTATCCACGGCGATCTTCAGTTCCGGGATCGCCTCGATATATTCGAAATTCTGATAACGCGCCTCTCCCAGGTTGCCCCGCAGGACCGGATCGTCCGGATCGTCCTGGACGGCTTCTTCGGCGAACTGGATCGCCTTGGCGTACTGCCCGACGATCAAATAGGTCCGCGAGATCAGGTAATCCGGCAGCGGATCGGACGGGTTGAGGGCATTGGCCCGGATATATTCGTTTACGGCCTGGTCGTAGTCGCCCAGGGCATAGTGATTCAATCCCACCAGGATATGCAGATCGGCGATATTGTTGTTGATCGCCAGGGCAGCCTGGAATTCCTGGATCGCTTCCAGGTAGTTCCCGGTGTTGTAAAGGACGATGCCGCGCGCCCGCAGGGTCTCGATGCTGCGTTCGAGCGATAGGGCGATGCGCGATTCCTCGCCGGCCTGTTCGAACTCAAAAGATTCGAGCAGTATTTCGGCGTAAACGGCGTGGGCGAGCGCGTTGTTGGAATCCAGGGCCAGGGCCTCCGTGACGGCGGCCTCGGCCTCCAGGGTATCGCCGGTATTCAGAAGCGCCCAGCCTCTCAAGGCGTGCGCCTGGGCGTTGTTGGGGCTCAACAGCAGCGCATTCCCGGCCGAATCGAGCGCTTCCTCATAGAGACCGGCAAACATCTGCACCCGGGCCATCTCCAGAAACACCGACGGATTGGTGGCGTCGGTCAGGATGGCGGTTTCGTAATGATCCAGCGCTGCAACCAGGTTGCCGGCCTCGAACTGCTCGCGAGCCAGGCTGATATAGGATTCCGGACTGGTCGTCACGGTAGGTGTGGCGATAAACAGCGGCTCGGTGTTCGGAACGATCACCTCATTGACGTAGACCATAGCGGTAATCATCAGGATCAAGAAAATGACCGTAAACGGATTCGACCGCTTCGGCCTTCGCCGGGTCATCCGCCAGCTGCTACCCTTGAGATACATGGAGTGCATGGTAACCCGAGCGGGAAGGGGCGTCAAGTAACGGGCCTGGTGCCTGGTGCCTGGTGCTTGGCACCAGGCACCAGGCACCACGCACCAAGCACCAGACACCAGGCACCAGACACCAGGCACCAAGCATTAATTTACTTGCCAACGCCCCTGCGAATCAATACAATGCACTGATGCAATTCGAGGTCTTCACCCTTTTCCCGGAAATCATCCCACCTTACCTGGAGGTCGGGGTGCTGGGGAAGGCGATCGAGAAGGGGCTGGTCGAGGTGCGGGTCCACGATATCCGCGATTACACCCACGACAGGCACCGGATGACCGACGACGTCCCATACGGCGGCGGCGGCGGGATGGTGATGAAACCCGAACCATTGTTCGAGGCCGTGGAAACGGTGCTGGGGAAACCGCCGGAAGCACCG
Source organism: Anaerolineales bacterium (assembly GCA_035512695.1). Lineage (GTDB taxonomy): Bacteria > Chloroflexota > Anaerolineae > Anaerolineales > JABWBV01 > DATDOR01. The sequence continues at coordinate 5,615 of DATKDL010000005.1, forward strand.
GTGGTCCTGCTTACACCCCAGGGTGAGCCTTTTTCGCAAAAGATCGCCGAAAGCCTGGCCGGCCACGAACGGATCGGGTTGATCTGCGGCCGCTATGAGGGCGTCGACGAGCGCGTCCGGGAGCACCTGGTCGCGCGCGAAATCTCGATCGGGGATTTCGTCCTGACCGGCGGGGAACTGCCCGCACTGTTGGTCATGGACGCAATCGGCCGGCTGGTGCCGGGCGTCCTGGGCGATCCGGATGGCGCGGCCGACGACTCGCACGCCTCCGGCCTGCTGGAATACCCGCACTACACCCGGCCCTTCTCTTTTCGCGGCTGGGAGGTCCCGGAGGTCCTCCGGTCGGGCGACCACGGCCGGATCGCACGCTGGCGCCGGGAGCAATCGCTCCTGCGCACGCTCCGCAGAAGGCCGGATTTGTTGGAAAAGCTCGATCTGGACGAGGCCGAACGGAAATTCCTGGCCGGTTCCGAGGGAGAAGAGAATGGATAGATTCCCGTACGGAAGAACGGTCGTCCTCGGGTTCGGCTTTCTCGGGATCAGCCTGGTCTGGCCGATCTTCAACCAGTTCATCCCGATTTTCCTGCAGGCCGGCAACCCGGAATTCACCACGGATACCGGCGTGGTCGGGTTTGGCCTCTCCCCGGCGCTGGCCCTTTTCATCATGACCTGGGACAACCTGATCAATGTATTCGTCCAACCCTGGGTCGGGGAGCGGAGCGACCGGACCTGGAACCGGTTCGGCCGCCGCAAGAGCTGGATCCTCCTGGGCGTGCCGTTCGCCGTGATCGGTCTTGTCCCGATACCGCTGGCACAGAGCGCCCTGGGAATCGCGGTATTTATCCTGATCACGAACATCGGGATGGCCGTGTTCCGGTCCCCGACCGTGGCCTGGCTGGGCGATCTGTTCAAACCCGATCAGCGCAGCCAGGCGAACGGGCTCATCAACCTGATGGGCGGCGTGGGCGGGCTGCTGGCGTTTTTCGCCGGTGGCTGGCTGTTCGACAATGTCGGCCGGGCTGCCCCGTTTGTGTTTGGCGCGGTCATGCTCGTCGCCGCTACCTCGGTCGTCTTGATCTTCGTGCGCGAACCCGAGCGATTGGAGACCGAAGACCGGGGATCGGAGACGCAAGGGGTCATGAACAACCTGAAGCATGTCATCAGGAGCCCGGACCGGAGCGGGCTGTTCGTCCTGATCGGGATCCTGCTGTGGTTCATGGCATTCAACGCCCTGGAGGCCGGGCTGTCCTCTTTCGCGGTTTTCAACCTGGGGATGACGCCCGGCCGGGCGTCCTTTGCAGCCGGTTCGATGCCGATCGCGTTCATCCTCGGCGCCGTCCCCGCCGGATACCTCGGCGCGCGGTTCGGACGCCGGAATGTCATCCTCAGCGGGCTGATCGGGCTCACCGTTGCCTTGTTGGCCGGTTTCCTGCTGATCGACAGCCCGGCCGTATTCGTCTCTGTCCTGGTCGTGTGCGGGTTCCTGTGGGCGCTGGTCAATGTGAACGGCCTGCCGCTGGTCTTCGATCATGGCGACGAACGCAGGATCGGCGCTTACACCGGGCTGTACTACTTCTCATCCCAGCTCGCCGCCGTGCTGGGACCGACTTTAAGCGGCATCCTCGTCCAATTCCTGGGGAGCGATTACACTTGGCTGTGGCTGTTCAGCACGGTTTTTATGGGTCTGGCAGCGCTGGCGGTCTTGCGAGTGCTGCCCGGGCGCGCTTCCGAAAACCAATTAGTGGTATCATGAAATTATGCCCTCGATCAAGATCCTGATTGCCGATGATCATCCGGTCATCCGGACCGCGCTGGCGAGCGTCATCTCCCGGGAACCCAACATGGAGGTGGTTGGCGAAGCGGTCAACGGTCATTCGGCCGTGAAGATGTTCCGCAAGTGCCAGCCGGATATCACTTTGATGGACCTCAACATGCCGATCATGGATGGCCGGGAAGCGATCCGGGCGATCCGGGCGGACCATCCTGACGCCCGTATCATCGTTCTGACGAACTACGACTCCGATGAGGACGTCAAGCAAGGATTGGCAGCCGGCGCGCAAGGCTATATGCTCAAGGACGCCTCACCGGACCAGCTGCTGGACACGATCCGGTCCGTCTTCGCCGGTGAAAAACATGTTCCGCAGCATTTGCTCGATAAAATCGAAGCCAATAAATCAAACCCGAACCTGAGCCCCCGCGAGGTTGGCGTGCTGCGGCTGATGATGCGCGGGAAAAGCAATCGGGCGATCGGACTCGAACTTGGGATCACGGAAAGCACGGTCAAATCCCACGTCAAGAACATCCTGATCAAGATGAGTGTGAACGACCGGACGCAGGCAGTCACGCTGGCGGTCCAGAGAGGCATTCTCTCTTTGGATAAGTGAGAAGCGTGATATACTTTCCGACTGGATTTTCAACCCGCAACAAGGAAAGAGGAGATGGAGATTACAACAACCGCCTACAACCGCTGTGACGTCATCAAAATGGCCGGCCGCGTGGACACCTACACGGCGCCGAAGCTCCAGGAAGCGATGGACGAGCTCATCAACGATGGCCATTACAACATCGTTTTCGACATGGCCGAAGTCGATTTTCTCTCGAGCAAAGGTCTGTGGGTGCTGACCGAGACCCAGAAAAAAACCAGGAAGCACAAGGGCAAGCTGGTCCTCGTGCACACCAACGAGAAGATCCGGGGTTCCTTCGAACTGGTCGGGATGGGCGGCTATTTTGATATCTTCGATGACATGACGGACGCAGTGGGAAGCTTCTAAATATTGAAAAAAAAACCGGGAAGCGCCGTTCGATACGGCGCTTCCCGGTTTTTTTTCGTCCATAGCGCTTCCACCACAACCCGATCCATGCAGAGAAATAAGAAATTTCCCGGCCGCTTTGAAAGCCTGGAGGCGATCAGCCGTTTTGTGAAACAGGCCGCCGAGGATGCCGGTCTGGATGAGATGCAGATCTACTCCGTCGAACTCGCCGTCGACGAAGCCTGCTCGAATATCATCGAGCACGCATATGGCGCAGAGGGTGTAGGCGAGATTCACTGCGCCTGCATCATCGAACCCGACGGGCTGACGATCGTGATCAAAGACAAAGGGACGCCGTTCAATCCGGATGCGGTTCCGGATGTGAACACCACCCAGCCGCTCGAAGAGCGCAGACCGGGTGGAGCAGGAGTTTTCCTGATGCGCAAGGTGATGGACGCCGTCCGGTACGAGTTCACCGCGGACGGCAACGTCCTCACGATGAAGAAGAAAAAATAGCTATTCTTCCCGCTTCAAAACCATCAATGTAATATCGTCCACCTGCGCGGCCTCGCCCACAAAGCCCTGCAGCTGCTCAATGATCGTCGCTTGAATCTGATGCGCCGGGTCGCCGGCGTGCAACCGGGCGACGTCGAGAAACGTTTCCACCTCAAAGAACTCCCCCTCCTCGTTGATCGCATCCGGGATACCGTCGGTGTACAGCAGGAGGACGTCCCCGGGTTCGACTACGACCTGGCGCTGCTCCCAGATCGCATCCTCCTCGATCCCGATCGGCATCCCGGTGACCCGCAGCGGTTCGACCGTGCCGTCCTCCGCCCGCAGCAGGTAAGGCGGATTGTGACCGGCGTTGCTGTAAGTGAGTTCTCCGGTTTCCGAGTTAAGCACCCCGAAAAAGACGGTCACAAACAACCTGGCGCGGGCGTCTTTGAGGATGCGCCGGTTGGCAGCGAAAAAGACGGTATCCGGGTCGAACTGGAATTCGGTTGCGTAGGTGCGGATCAGGGTCCGGCTGAGTGCCATATAGAGCGCAGGGCCAACGCCCTTATCCGTGACATCGGCGATCAGGATCCCAAGACGCTTATCGTCCAACGGGATGAAATCGAAAAAATCACCTGCCATTTGCCGGGCCGGGATGATCGTCACGGCCAATTCCCAACCGGGCCGGATCGGGATCTCGTCCGGGAAAAAGCTGGCCTGGATCTCGCCGGCGAATTCCAACTCCTGTGCGGACCGCTGCAGATCGAGCGCCTCGAGATAGACCTGCGCCCGCCTCAGTGCCGAGGCGACCTGGGCCGCCAGCGCATTGACCCCCGGCAGCAGGGAGGCCAGCGCCCGCCCGGTCCAGGGCTGGACCAGCGCTTGCAGTTCGATGTAGATGAAACCGATCGGGGACTGCGTCTCGACCGCCAGCACCGGCGCGGAGATGATCGGGTTGTGCGGCGCCTGGGCCTCGCGCCAGGGCAGGTGGACGTCCGCCTCAAAAGCCTGCGTGCGCGGGTTTACGACCAGCCAGTCCCAGAACCGGTTCACGGCCGGGTACCACCCGGCCGGATGCCGCAGCAGGAATTCATCCGGGACGACCCAGATAATGACCCGCGCCGACGGGAACATGCTCGGCACATGCTCGGACAGATAGGCCGGCAGGTCATCGATCCCGGGCGGACCGGTGATGATGTCCCGGCTGAGCGCCTCCAGCTGCATGAGCTGCCGGGACTGCTGCCGGCTGCTCTCGGCGGCACGACTGAGCTGCCGGGAGAGCAGCGAGACCATCGCAATTCCAGTCACGAAGAAAAGATAACTGAACACGTTGTTTTGGATATAGATCCCGGCTGCCAGGACGCCGAACGGATAAGCCAGGAACGGAACCCCCAGCGCCAGGAAAAAAAACTGTCCGATCCGCCGCCTGCTCTCGACGGCCGTGATCACGCCCTGCGCCCATACAATGTAAAGGATGAACCCGAGGTAGACCAGGGCGAACAGGACTACGTGCACCCCCACGGCCCCAATCGCCGGGGCCACGTCGGGCGGCAGCAGGCTTTGAATCGGAATCCGCCCCCCCCATACCTGGTACAGGCGAATCGCAACCAGGCTGGATAGGATCACGGCCGAAGCATACAACGTGAAAATTCGCAGATATACCCACCGGGAGGCTGTCGAAGCGTCTTTGCGCAAATGCCAGAATAGCTCGATCAGTTTACCGGCCAGCGGAAGCCAGAGCACCTCCGGCCCGATGACCAGCAGGGCCGACCAGAGGATGACCCCCGAAAGCGAGCTATCCGAGTTTGCAAAGGTCCCCGGATGGATCTCTACGATCGTGTAGAAATTGAGCCTGCTGAACACCATCAGCAAAACCGCGATCAACACCATCCCGTGCCAGTTGGTGACGATCCGCCCCCAATCCGTGATGCGATACAGCCAGATCACACCGACCAAAGCCAGCGGAAAGGTGTATAGAAAGAAAAAGACATTCCCGACCCCCACGACCTGCCGCTGTTCGTTCATCGAGGTCAGCTCCGGCCAAAGCCAGCGCGCAACCCTGAAAATGACGTTTCTCCTCACCACGGGTGGAATTATACAGGTACCTGGTGCCTGGTACCTGGTACCTGGTGCTTAGAACCTATTCGAAAATTGTGGCGGCGAATTTGGGGGCGGCCTCAGAATTTTCGGATAGGTTTTTAGTGCTTAGTGCCTGGGGCTTGGTGCGTGGGGCTATGTTTGATTTGTCTAAGAGTTTATGCGTGTGTTCCTCCCCCGCTTGACGCTCAATTTTGGGCATGGTATCATCAAAAATCAGGTCGATTAGCACTCTCAAGTCGAGAGTGCTAATTAATTGCAATTATGATCGCTTCCGATTTGACGGACCGCCAGAAGCTGATCCTGGTGCTCACCATCCAGGAATACACCAAGACCGCCCAGCCGGTGGCTTCGAACCGCCTGCTCCAGGAGTACGGTCTCGACCTGAGTTCGGCGACGGTGAGAAACGAGATGGCGGCGCTGGCAGATTCCGGCTATCTGCGCCAGCCGCACACCTCGGCGGGCAGGATCCCGACCGAGGAGGGTTTCCGCTTCTTCGTCGGGCAGCTCATGGGCCAGACCGAACTCCCGGCCACGACGCGCCAGACGATCGCCCACCAGTTTTTCCAGACCCGGCAGGACAGCGACGAATCGATGCGGCTTGCGGCTTCCGTGCTGGCCAAACAGTCCCATGCGGCTTCGCTGGTCACCGCCCCGCAGCATCTCCACGGGAAGTTCAAACACCTGGAGCTGATCTCGATCCGCGGGCGGCAAATCCTGCTGGTTCTCGTCATGCAAAGCGGCGAAGTCCGCCAGCAGATGCTCGACCTGGCCGACCATGTCCCGCAGGAAACGCTCAGCGCCACCGCCAACCGCATCACCGAACTGTGCGGGAGCAAGAACCAGAGCGGCATCGCCGTGCTCCCGCCCCAGCACGACGCCCTGACGGATGACATCCTCAAACTGGTCCGCGATCTGATGGACCAGGGCGAAGAAGGGCTCTCCGGCGAGGTCTACCGCGACGGGCTGCTCAATGTCCTGACCGAACCGGAGTTCGCCGAGAACGATTCAGCCCGGCGAGCCCTGCGCGTCCTGGAGGAGCGGCCGTTCCTCGAGAACCTGATCACCCAAACCGTTCGCAATACGGACATCGGCGTGGTCCAGGTCATCATCGGTGGGGAGGGAAACTGGGAAGAGCTCAGCGAATGCTCGATGGTCCTGGCCCGCTATGGGATCCACGGCACCGCCACCGGGACGCTGGGCGTGCTCGGACCGATCCGTATGCGCTACGGCCGGACCATCTCGACCGTCCGTTTCGTGGCCGGTCTGCTGAGCGATATGGTCCAGGAAAGCCACCGGCCGGCAGGTGAATAAAGGCCAATTGAATAAGAAACGATCCGGAAATGAGGGCGGCGATTTTGGGGCGGATGCGGCTCCGCCTCATCCGCCCCAAAAATCGCCGATCCTTCGAATTTTCGGATCGTTTCTAATGGGAGGGGCGAAGGGATAACCGATGGAACACGATAACGACATGCAGGAAAACGAAGATGTCTCGCCTGGGCCGGAGGAAGCGGCCGGGCGAAAGGCTGGATCGCCCACCGAGCGCGACGGCGAGCTGGTCGACGGCGAAGGCGAACCCATCGTCGCACTGACGATGAATGAATACGAACGCCTCCAGGAAGACCTTGAAAAGGTCCGCCTTGAGGCTGAAAAACACCTGGACAGCTGGCAGCGGGCGCTGGCGGATTACAACAACCTCCGCCGCCGGACCGAAATCGAGCGTGAGCAGATGCGCGGAGAGCTGGTCGGCAAGATCATCGGCCCCTTTCTCGATGTGCTGGACGATCTGGACCTAGCGGTCCGCAGCCGGCCGGCGGAGGGGGGTGAAGGCTCGTGGGGCGAGGGGATCGAACTGGTTTACCGTAAATTATTGAGCCGGCTCGAATCTGCCGGTGTGAGGGTGATGCAGGTTGAAGGGCTCGAATTCGACCCGCATTTCCACGAAGCCATCACCCATGAAGAGAACGAAGCGTTCGAAAGCGGCCGGATCATCGCAGTGGTGAAGCCCGGGTATCTGATCGGCGATCGCGTCTTGAAGCCCGCCATGGTCCGCGTCGCAGCTTAGGAGAACTATTATGCCAAAAATTATCGGAATCGATCTCGGGACCACAAACTCCGTCGTCGCCGTCATGCAGGGCGGCGAGCCGGTCGTCATCCCTTCCCGAGAGGGCGAGCGCCTGATCCCCTCCGTCGTCGCCGTCAATAAGAACGGCGAGCGGCTGGTGGGGCGCGTTGCCCGCAATCAGTCCGTCACCAATCCGACCAATACGATCTTCTCGGTCAAACGGCTGATGGGCGGTCGTTTTGAGGACCCTGAGGTCCAGCGCGCCGTCTCGCGAGCCCCCTACCAGATCACCAAGGCGCCGAACGGCGACGTCCGAGTCACGCTCGACAACCGCGAGTATTCGCCTCCCGAGATCTCGGCCATGATCCTGGGCAAGATCAAATCCGATGCGGAGGCGTATCTCGGCGAACCGGTGACCCAGGCCGTCATCACCGTCCCGGCCTATTTCAACGACTCGCAGCGGAACGCCACCAAGGATGCCGGCAAGATCGCCGGCCTGGAAGTGCTGCGGATCATCAACGAACCGACAGCCTCCTCCCTGGCCTATGGCCTCGACAAGAAAACCAACGAGATCATCGCCGTTTATGACCTGGGCGGCGGCACCTTCGACATATCGATCCTCGACGTCGGCGACGGCGTCTTCCAGGTTCGCTCCACCTCCGGGGATACCTTCCTCGGCGGCGACGATTTCGACCAGCGCATCATCGACCACCTGGCCGACGAATTCGCCCGCGAAACCGGGATCGACCTGCGCAAGGACCGCCAGTCCTTGCAGCGGCTCAAAGAGGCGGCCGAGAAGGCCAAGATTGAGCTGTCCACGACGATGCAGACCGAGATCAACCTGCCCTATATCACCGCCGACGCAGACGGGCCGAAACACCTGGTGACCAACCTGTCCCGCGCAAAGTTCGAACAGCTCACCGCCGATCTGATCGAACGGACTCTCGGCCCCTGCCGGCAGTCTCTCAAAGACGCCGGGCTGACCGCCGCCGACGTCCACGAGGTCGTCCTGGTCGGTGGGATGACCCGCATGCCGGCCATCCAGGAAGCGGTCACGAAGTTCTTCGACAAGGCTCCGCACAAGGGCGTCAACCCGGACGAGGTCGTCGCGATCGGCGCAGCGATCCAGGCGGGCGTGCTCGGCGGCGACGTCAAGGACATCCTCCTGCTCGACGTCACCCCGCTGACGCTCTCGGTCGAAACGCTTGGCGGGGTGGCCACTTCGATGATCGAGCGCAACACGACCATCCCGACCCGCAAGAGCCAGATCTATTCCACCGCCACCGACAGCCAGCCGCAGGTCGAAATCCACGTCGTCCAGGGTGAGCGCCCGATGGCGGCTGATAACAAGTCCCTGGGCAAGTTCATCCTGGACGGGATCCCGCCCGCGCCGCGCGGCGTCCCGCAGATCGAGGTCACCTTCGACATCGACGCCAACGGTATCCTCAAAGTGACAGCGCAGGATAAGGCCACCGGGCGCAAGCAGGACATCACGATCACGGCCTCATCAGGCCTTTCCGACTCCGAGGTCGATCGCATGCGGGAGGAGGCCGAATCCCACGCCGAGGAAGACCAGAAGCGCAAGGAGGCGATCGAAGCCCGCAACACCGCCGACAATTCCATCTACACCGCCGAGAAAGCGCTGCGCGACCTGGGCGATAAGGTGCCGGCCGATGTCCGGTCAAATGTCGAAGTCGCCGTCGCCGATGTCCGCTCCGCCCTGGAAGGGGACGACACCGCTGCGATCAACACCTCGGTCGAGAAACTCAACGTCGTCATCCAATCGATCGGCGCGGCCGCCTACCAGGCCTCCCCCGACGGCGGGGCGATGCCCCCCGAAGAAGATATGAGCGAACCCGGGGATGGAGCGGATGAGGAAGAGGATGTGATCGAGGGCGAGTTCAAAGAGACCTAAATTGAAAAACCAGGCGTTTGCGGCGGCTTCGCCGCCGCAAACGCCTGGTTTTTTCACATTTCTATGGCGAAAGCAGACTACTACGAAACCCTCGGCGTCGGAAAAAACGCCACCCCGAATGAGCTGAAATCAGCCTTCCGAAACCTGGCGCGCCGTTACCATCCGGACGTCAGCCAGGAGCCTGACGCCGAGGAGCGGTTCAAGGAGATCAACGAGGCTTACGCCGTGCTCGCGGACACCGAGAAACGCGCCGCCTACGACCGCTTCGGCCACGCCGGGGTCAACGGGATGGGCGGAGTCGATTTCACCAACGTCGATCTGTCCGATATCCTCGGCGATCTGTTCTCCAGCTTCGGCTTTGGCGGGTTCGGGCGGACGCGCGGGCGCAACGCCCCCCGGCGCGGCGAGCATCTGCAGTACACGCTGACGATCGAATTCGAAGAATCGGTCGCCGGGGTCGAGAAAGAGATCGTCTTCGCCCGGGACGAGGTCTGCTCCCACTGCAGCGGAAACCGGGCCGAGCCGGGCACGAAATCCGTCCGCTGCGAGACGTGCAGCGGCCAGGGCGAGGTCCGCCAGCACCGCCAGAGCCTGTTTGGGACGATCACCCAGGTGACGACCTGCCCGACCTGCATCGGTAGCGGGGAGCGGATCGAAACGCCCTGCCGGACCTGCAGCGGGCGCGGCCTCGAGCGGGTGACGGTCAAAAAAGTGGTCACGATTCCCGCCGGCGTCGACAACGGCAACCAGATCCGACTGCCCGGCGAGGGCCAGCCCGGCAGCGGCGGCGGACCCAGGGGCGATCTGTACATCCTCGTGCGCGTACTGCCGCACAAGTTTTTCCGGCGGCGCAACGATGACATCCACATCGATTTGAACGTCAACGTGGCGCAGGCCGCCCTGGGCGCCGATGTCACCGTCCCGACGGTGGACGGCGATGAGCAGCTGCCGATCCCGGCCGGAACGCAGCCCGGCAAAGTCATCAAAATGCGCGGCAAAGGCATCCCGGATGTCCACGGCAGCGGCCGCCGAGGCGACCAGCTGGTCCTGATCAACGTCGTGATCCCGAGCCGGCTGTCGGATGACCAGCGGGCGCTGTTCGAGCAGCTGGCGGAGAGCCTCGGGACAGAGGTCAAGCCCGGAGAGCGGGGGTTTTTTGACACGTTGAAGGATGTGCTTGGGTTATAAAGACTTTGTGGCTTGAGATTTCCGTGACGGTGGACGACGGCGAGTTGGCAGAGGCGGTGGCCGAGGTGCTGGCGCGCTACGTTCCGGACGGGGTCTCCATCCGGGCGACCGGAGTTGTGTACGATCCGGATTCCGAAGGCCGCGGGATCCCGCCGTTTCGGGTGTCGGGGTATGTCCCGCGGGACGAAGCCGAGATGGCGACCCGTTTACAAATCCAGACCGCCCTCGGGCATCTGAGCCTGATCCGCCCGCTCCCCGAACCGGAATTCGGCTACGTTGATGAGGAAAACTGGAACGAAAGCTGGAAACAGCACTACCATCCCGTCCGGATTGGAAAACGGATCATCATCCTGCCGGAATGGGACCGGGAGGCGCCGGAGGAGCTGCTGCCGGTCTGGATCGATCCGGGGATGGCTTTCGGGACCGGAACGCACCCGACCACCCAGCTGGCGCTGGAACTGCTCGAAAGATCCCTGGAAGATTCGCCCGGCTCCGACGTGATCGATATCGGCTGCGGATCCGCGATCCTTTCGATCGCCGCTGCCCGACTCGGCGCAGGGAGGATTCTCGGGGTCGACATCGACGAGGACGCGATCGACAACGCCCGGCTGAACGCCCGGATCAATGGGTTTGAAGAAACGTTGGTACTGGCCGTGGGATCGGTCGCCGGTGTCCTCGCAGGCGGATTTCCCCTCCGTTCGGCCGGTCTCGTCGTCGCCAACATCCTGACCCACATCCTGATCCGCCTGCTCGACGAAGGCCTGGCCGGCCTGGTCGGCTCGGGCGGCCGGCTGATCCTTTCCGGGATCCTGGCGGAGCGCGAACCGGAGATGCTGGTCGCGTTAGAAAAGCACGGTTTGACGGTCGAAAATCGGCGGCAAGACGGCGACTGGATCGCTTATTTGACCCGCCGGTAGGGGCTGCCCTTGTGGCCGTCCGCAGGCGCGCGTGCCTAGGGGCGGCCACAAGGGCACGGCCCCCTACCGGTTTCCACGTTGCACGTTGCACCCTGCACCTTGCTTGCGATATAATTCTCCCCCAATGAAAAAATATCACCTCTGGACCGAAGGCTGCCAGATGAACGTGGCCGACTCGCAGCGAGTGGCTTCGGCCCTGGAAGGGCTGGGGTACGGCGCCACGCGCCAGCCGGCCGAGGCGGATGTCATTATCCTGAACACCTGCGTCGTCCGGCAGAGCGCCGAGGACAAGGCCGTCGGACGGCTGACCTCGCTGCGCCCGCTCAAGGACGGCAACCCGGACCTTGTCATCAACCTGATGGGCTGCATGGTCGGGGTCAAGGGCGCCGAGAAGCTGCGGGCGCAGTTCCCGTACGTGGACGTATTTTCCCCGCCGTCAGACCCCGGCCCGCTGGTCAGCTATATCACGCAGGTTGAAACCCGGATCCTGGCCGGCGATGATTTGGCTATGCGCAACGCGCAGCTGGATGGGGACCTGATCCTCCCGCTCCACGAACGCGGCCGGCTCGTCAGCGCCCACGTCCCCGTCGTCTACGGCTGCTCCCACGCCTGTACCTTCTGCATCATCCCCTACCGCCGCGGCGTCGAACGCTCCCGCCCCGTCGGCGAGATCACCGCCGAAGTCCGCTCCCTCGTCCAGCAAGGCGTCAAAGAAATCACCCTGCTCGGCCAGATCGTCGACCGCTATGGATGCGACATCCCCGACGGTCCGCGCCTTTCCGACCTCCTGCACGTCCTCCACCCTATCGACGGTCTCGAACGCCTGCGCTTCCTCACCTCCCACCCCAACTGGATGACCGATGACCTGCTCGATGCCGTCGCCGACCTCCCCAAGGTCATGCCCCACATCGAAGTCCCGGTCCAGGCCGGCGACGACGAGGTCCTCGCCAACATGCAGCGCGGCTACACGCGGGACGACTATTACAACCTGATCGATCGCATCCGGGGCCGCATCCCCGCCGTCTCGATCGGCACCGATATTATCGTCGGCTTCCCCGGCGAGACAGACGTCCAATTCCAAAAAACCCACGACCTGCTGGCCGACCTCAAGCTCGATGTCGCCCACCTGGCGCGCTACTCAGAACGGCCCGGTACCGTCGCCGCCCGGCGTCTCCCCGACGATGTGCCAGAGGAAACCAAATGGGAGCGCTTCCGGGCGCTCGAAGCGCTCCAGGAAGATATCGTCGCCGGGATCAACTCCCGGTTTCTCGGCGAACAGCTCGAAATCCTGGTCGAGGACAAAGTGCGCGGCCGCTGGCGCGGCCGGACGCCAAACAACAAGCTGGTTTTTATCGAAGCCGATGGGTACGGCCGGTCAGCCGCGGAAGGGCACGAAGAAGTTTCCCCCTTACCCCTCCGCGGGCGGCTCGTTGAGCCGGTCATCACCTGGACCGGACCGTGGAGCATGCAAGGAAGAGTCCTGTAAAAGAGAAAGGGCGGGGCAAAAACGCCCCGCCCTTTCTCTTTTACAAATCACCGCCGCCGGCGGTCTTCGGAGAAAGTCGACTTCGCCGGCATGAAAATCTCGGCGCTAAGGTTGAAGCCGGCATCCTGAAGCCGCGAAACGAACATCGGCCGCAGCCCGGTCGGCTCGAGGGAGCCGATCACTTTCCCCTCCTGGCTCATCCCGGTCTGGTTGAATTTGAAGATGTCGGTCATCACGATCGTGTTGCCCTCCATCCCGGAGACCTCGGTCACGTAGGTGACCCGGCGCGACCCGTCCCGTATACGCGACTGCTGCACGACCAGGTCCACGGCGGAAGCGATCTGCTCGCGGATGACCTTGAGCGGCAGATCCAGCCCGGACATGAGCGACATGGTTTCGAGACGTGAGAGGGCATCGCGGGGCGAGTTGGCGTGCAGCGTGGTCAGCGAACCGTCGTGACCGGTGTTCATAGCCTGGAGCATATCGAGCGCCTCGCCGCCGCGCACCTCCCCGACCACGATCCGGTCTGGGCGCATCCGCAACGAGTTGCGCACCAGCGCCCGGATCGGCACGGCGCCTTCCCCGCTGATGTTGGGCGGCTTGGTTTCCAGCCGGACGAGATTGTCCTGCGAGAGCTGGAGTTCGGCCGCGTCCTCAATCGTGACGATCCGCTCGTCATCCGGGATAAACCCGGAGAGCACATTGAGCAGCGTCGTCTTGCCTGAACCGGTGCCGCCCGAGATAACGATATTCAGTCGTGAAACCACGCAGGCTCGCAGGAACTCCGATATCTGCTCCGTCATCGAGCCGAACCGGATCAGGTCCTGCACGGTGAGCCGCTTCTGGCTGAACTTGCGGATGGTGATCGATGAACCGTCCACGCCGACCGGTGATACGACTGCATTGACGCGCGACCCGTCCGGGAGGCGGGCATCAACGGTCGGGGAATCCTCGTCGATCCGCCGGCCGAGCGGGAGGACGATCCGGTCGATCACCTGCCGCACATGCAGGTCATCTCGGAAACGCACATCGGTCTTGATCAGCCTGCCTCCCTTCTCGACGTAGACGTTGTCCGGACCGTTGACCATCACCTCGGTCACCTCCGGATCGTTTAACAGCGACGTGATCGGCCCGTAGCCCACCACTTCCGCCTTGATCTCATTGGAGAGTCGCTCCACCTGTTCGGGCGTGATGCGGGACCATGCCTGGGTGAGGGCCTGTTTGATCATCTCGTCGATGATGGTCTCTTCCTGCCCCGCCGGCGGAACGTTGTGCTCGAGTTCGCGGACGATCAGTTCGACGATATGGGCTTTGAGTCTTGCTTGATCTACGACCTGGGGACGGGCGGCAGGTTCACGCTGCGGGATCATGCGGACTGCCCTCCTTCACCGGCTCCACTTCGTGCGGGATCACCCAGATGATATGTTCGCGGTTGATCGCAATGAAATCCGCCGCCTCCAGGATCTCCCCGGCGGCCCCGAAAACGGTCGCATCGGTGACGGCCAGAAAGCGCTCGTCAACATTCAGGGCGTCCTTCGGCCGTTCATTGCCGGCCACGAAGATCCGGCCTTCAATGCGATGGGTGCGGGTCTGAATGGTCGCCCGGACTTGCGATTTGGTGATGATATCGGAGAAAAATTTGCCTTTTTCGTCGTAATGAATCGTCATATTGCTCCTTCCCTACACTACCTGGCGCCTGTCCAGGTAGAATCTATCCGAATTGTATCCTTTTTTCCCAGGTTTTCCGACGATATTTGAATGCCCCTCATCATTTCCCGGCATGCGGTAGAATCCGGAAATGTTCCGAGTGGTCCACTTCACCCGGCGGGTTGTCCTCATCTTATCCCCGATTTTTTTGCTGCTTTTATGGCGCAGCGCCGTCGCCCAGGCGGGGGACTCGCTGCAGCTGCCTCTCGCCGGCTCAACCGGTGCGACGATCCTTTATTTACCATTCGTTGCATCTGCACCGGTTGAATTTACAGCCGTCTGGACCCAGGACCTCGATGGATCAAACCAGCTTGCATTTTTGGCCGGATCGTCATTCGTCCACCTGCTCTCCGGTACGTCCTTCACGCAAGAACCGATCACAGCCCATGTGGTCATAACGGCCACGGGCCCATGCGGGACGGCGCCGCTTTTCAGCGGCCCGGTCGATCTACCCCCCGGAGCCTGGCTGACCGGTATCCAAACCTCCGCCCCTGTCTGCCCTGGGATCTACACCAGCGATGTGACCCTGGAATACGCGGGCTACTACAATACCCTCCAGGCGCTGTACGTCGTCAACGAACCGATCCAACCGCTGTCAACCGTGACCCAGGGTTTCGATCGCTGCGTCCCGCCGTCACCCGTCCAGTTGGCGGCCTGGCGAGCGGAGGCCCCGTATTCGGTATTCAATATCTACCTCGGCGGAGCCCTTTTTCCGCAGTTCTGCCGGGATCCCGCCCAAAATGCATTCTGGGTGCATGAAGTCGCTTCGCAGGGGTGGTCGTTCACCGCAATTTGGGTCGGACCCCAGCCGCCCTGCACAAACTATTCGCAGCGGTTCAGCCTGGATACCGCGACTGCATATCAGGAAGGGGGGGCGGAGGCTGTAGCGGCTGCCGCGCGAGCCCGCGAACTCGGTCTTTTCGGAGACCTGACTCTCCATTACGACATCGAGGGCTACGCCAGCACCGCAACGACCGCCTGCAGGACGGCCGTAAAATCCTTCCTCCAGGGGTGGACCGACCGCCTTCACGATCTGGATCTCCAGGCCGGGGCGTACGGCGGCGGCTGCAGTTCGTTTGTCACGGATTGGAATGATAACAACCCGGTGATCGACCAGGTCTGGATCGCCCATTGGGCGCTTCCAGCGGCCTATAATCCGGATGCGACCGTCTGGAATGCGGCCTGCGTCTCCAACTCGCTCTGGACCAACCACCAGCGCATCAAACAATATGCCGGCGACCACGCGGAGACCTGGGGCGGTGTCACGCTGACGGTCGACAGCAACGTCTTCGACACCACCACGCTCGGTTGGGCCGCCCCGGGAGGCGAAACGGCGCCGGCGTTCGTGGCCGATTTCGGCATTCTCGGTGCTTCGTCCGGCTGGCTGCTGTCCGGCGGCCGCATATACCGGACGGACGACCTGGGGCTGACCTGGTTCGAGATCACCCCGAACGGTTTCACCGTGCTCGGCGCGGCTTTCACCGGCTCGCAGACCGGCTGGGCCGCCGGTTGGCAGACCGGCGATCCGGCCCTGCAAACCGCCCGGACCACAGATGGTGGGCTGACCTGGACCCTGTCACCGGTAGGCGACCCGGGCGGCCCCATTGCAACCGCTTATATCGAGATCCTGGACGGGAACCACGTCTGGATAGCCCTCAAGCTCCAGACGGGGAGCGCTTTCAGCCGGGGTGCGCTATATGCCAGCGCCGACGGAGGTGCGACCTGGGAGCGGAGGGATCACCCACTCGGCGAACCGGTCGTGTTCTCCGACGCGCAGAACGGTTGGACCTCGGGCGGACCGGCCGGCGTCCAGGCTTTCCGGACGGCCGATGGGGGCCGGACATGGAACGCGGTCGACCCGGCCGAGGTCCCGGCCGGATCGGGCCGGAGGGTCGGCACAGCGACCCTGGCTTCCGCCCCCGTTATGACGGCCGCCCTGGACGACCAGTTCGCCTGGGCGCTGACCCGCGAGGGCCTCTGTCTCGGACCGAATGAAAGCCGGGTCTGCGCGCTGGACGAACGACTCTGGGTCACACAGGATGGTGGGGATACATGGGTAGAACTGCCCGTTCCAGCCGGACCCTGATCCGGGACGTCGACCTGCTCACCCTCGATCCGGGTGGAGCGATCCACCGAGGCTCGAGCCTCGCAATCGAGGGCCGGACGATCGTCGCAGTCGGCAAGATTCCCGAGGATTTCTCGCCCGACGAGATCGTCGACGGCTACAACCACGCCGTCCTGCCCGCTTTCTTCAACGCCCACTGCCACGCCGCCATGACTTACGAGCGCGGCTGGGCAGAGGACCTGCCGTTCGACCGCTGGCTGAACGAGAAGATCTGGGTCGCCGAGGCCGCCCTCCAACCGGACGACGTCTACTGGGGCGCTGCGCTGGCGGCCTGCGAGATGATGCGCGGCGGGGTCGCCGGGTTCAACGACCACTATTTCTACATGGACCGGGTGGCCGAGGTGGTCGAGGCGTCCGGGATGAAGGCCGGTCTGACCTGGTGCGTGTTCGGGATCGGGGATGAGCACGAGGTCGGAGCGAACCTGGACGGGACGCTGGCGTTTATCGACCGCTGGCAGGGCCGGGCGGAAGGCCGGTTGCAGCTCCTGCTCGGACCGCATTCCCCATACTTGTGCCCTCCGAATTTCCTGCGCCGGGTTGCGGAGGCGGCCGCAGCGCAGGGGCTGGCGGTGCACCTGCATGTCTCCGAGTCGCAGGAGCAGGTCGACAACTCGATCCGGGCGCACGGTCTGACGCCGGTGGCCCATCTCGAGTCGCTGGGGATATTCGATGGGCGCTGCATCGCCGCACACTGCCTTTCCGTCAGCGACGAAGACCTGGACATCCTGGCCCGCCGGGACGTCACCGTGGCGCACACGCCGACGACCTATATGAAACTGGCGATGGGGGTCAACGATCTGTCCCGGTTCACAGCCAGGGGGATCAACGTCGCCATCGGGACGGACGGTCCCGGCTCGAACGCCGACATGGACATGCCGGCTGCACTCCGGCAGACCGCCATCCTGCAGAAACACGAACAGAGAAACCCGGAGGCGTTACCCGGTGACCTGGCGCTGCGGATGGCCACGCAGAACGGCGCGCGCGCGATCGGCTTCGAACGCTCAGGCGTCCTGGCGCCCGGGATGTCGGCGGACCTGGTCCTGGTCGACCTGGACAAACCCCATCTCCTGCCGCGCCACGACCTGGTTGCCAACCTGGTCCACGCCATGAAAGCCTCCGACGTGACAGGGCTGATGGTGGACGGGGAATGGCTCTTTCGGAACGGAGAAATTCTGACACTTGATGAAGAGAAGATCAAGGCGGAGGCGGAACAGGGGGCCTTTCGCCTGGTCGGGCGGGAGATGTGGAGCATGCGGCGATACAAAGCTTGATCCGAACCTGCCGGTGATCATGAAAAACGATTAAGATCTCAAAGCAGGGCTGCATAAGTACCTGGTGCAGGAGTATAATCCCTGAGTTCTGGAAGGAAAATAGGCGATTTTAAAGGCTGCGGCGCAAAGCCGCCGCAGCCTTTAAAATCGCCTCGCATCTTCGGACCGCGTCCGAACTTTTTCGGAGGAAAAATTGAGCGACGTCATCATCATCGGTGGGGGGCCGGCCGGGTCGGCCATGGGGACGTACCTGTCAAAGGCCGGGATCTCAAATATGATCATCGAGGGCTCGAACCACCCGCGCCCGCACGTCGGAGAATCGATGGTGACTTCATCGACCCGCGTGTTCAAGGACCTGGGTTTCCTGCCCGTTCTCGAACGGGAGGGGTTCGTCCACAAGTACGGCGCCACGTGGCATGCGCCGAAAAACCGCGGCAAATTCTCGATCGAGTTCGCCGAGTTCCCCCAGGAAGGGATCGACCAGGATTACACCTACCACGTCGACCGGAGCAAGCTGGACCTGCTTATGCTCAAGCACGCGGAGGACCATGGGAGCAAAGTGATCCAGGGGCTGCAGGTCAATCGGGTCCTGTTTGAGGACGACTACGCCTGCGGGGTCCAGGTCCGGTTGGGAGAAAAAAGCGTCAATCTGAAATCCCGCATGGTCGTGGATGCGAGCGGGCGGAATACCCTGCTCGGGCGGCAGTTGAAGCTGAAGGTCAAAGACCCGAACTTCAACCAGTACGCGATCCACGCCTGGTACGAAAACGTGGACCGCGGCGCGGATAACGCCCGCGACCACATCCACATCTATTTCCTCCCGATCGAGCGCGGCTGGGTCTGGCAGATCCCGATCACAGAGACGGTGACCTCGATCGGGGTCGTCGTGGAGCGGGACGCTTTCCGGGCCGCGAACCAGGACATGGAAAAGTTCTTCAACGAACAGCTCCAGTCCAACAACAACCTGGCGGCGGCGATGGGGTCCGCCGTGCGGATCAACGAATTCAAGACCGAGGGGGATTACAGCTACAGCCTTTCGGAGTTCACGGGGAACGGTTACGTCATCATCGGTGATGCCGCCCGGTTCGTGGACCCTATCTTCTCCTCCGGGGTCAGCATCGCCCTGTACACGGCCAAGTACGCCTCCGAGCGGATCCGGATGGCGTTCGAGCAGAACGATTTCAGCCGGGAGATGCTCCTACCGTACGAGGTGAAGGTGCGCGGCGGGGTGAACATCTGGTACGAATTCATCCGCTTGTATTACAAGCTGCTGCCGCTGTTCACGCACTTTATCGCTTCGAAGGAGCACCGGCTGCAGGTCCTGCAGCTGCTCCAGGGTGAAGTGTACGACCGGGAGGAAGTGCCCGTCTTGAAGGCGATGCGGGATTACATCAAGGCCGTGGAGAACGAGGAGGACCACCTTCTGCGCTCGGCGCTGACTTCGATGCCGATCGATTGATCCTGGTTTGGCGCCGGCCGTACATCTGAGGCATCGATGATCAGGCGGGCTGAGATTCACTGTTGAAAAAGACGCGCAGTCCGAACACCGTTCGGGCCGCGCGTCTTTTTCACCGGGTGCGGCTCGAACTCGACATGTCGCCGCCCGCGGTTTGAGGGGGAGATCACCTGCGTCGTTTCAAGGCAATCCCGTTCGCGAGTCACGGGATTGAATAAATGAGAACGGCGGAACTACCCATATCCCCTGTCGCGGTGATTTTATACGTCCTTCCCGGCGTAACAGAGCTGTGTTGGAATGAAATTTCGATAATATTCGTTTTTTCGGAATCGAAATTGACGAATCGCCTCGTATCAATGACGCCGTTTTCAATCCTGGCTACCACCACCTCGATGTATTCCCAATTCTTGAAATTGAATAACTGTATATTGAAGCGGTAGAGATCACCGTAACCATTGATCAATACCCAGGCAGATAAATAGGCGGGCGGGGTTGTAGGTTTCGGCGGCGGATCGATGACGGCAAGCGCCGGTCCGTCCGGATCGATAAGGACGGTGCTCGTTAGAATCCAACCGTATTGATCTAACAGGAGGTCGATGTATAACCAGGTCTGGTCTACGTTCGAACCAACCACACCTACAATCATTTCATTCCCCAACACGGCGACCGGCGAATAAATCTCACCCGGACCGGAACGGACGATGACGAAAAGATTGGTAATGATCGCTTGTGGGAGGGCCGGGGCGGTCGGTTCGGGAGTCGCGGTCCTCGTTGGTGTTATGGAAGCGGTGACCGTCGCGGCCGGTTGAGGTGTACCGGTCAATATCCGATCGACTGTAGCCGGAATTGTCGGGGTTGGGAGCTCGGTTGCGCTGGCCTGCGTTATGGTGGATGGGTTGGGACCCGGGCTTTCATCGATGCCCTGCTCCCCCGCGCCGGCTGGCGCGACAGAAGCACAGGAGGCCGTAAACAAAACGACAAACGCTGAAATCCAGGGGTTCAGATGTCGTACATCTTCAATCATCTGCGTCATCTTTATTGGATGTGACCGGGACGAAAACCGAAGTGTCGGCCTTCGATCCGGATGATCCTGTGCCCGTAATCGTAAAGACACCGGTCGCATCAATCAGAAGTGAAGAGGATTTCGCTTCTCCCTTGAGATTAACGGTGACCTTAAACGATCTCGCCAGCGATCCATCCGGGCCGAAAATCTCTATCGCAACGGTTTCTTCCGGTTGAAATCCGGACAAATGAACCTCAAAACCGTAATAAGAACTCGACCAGCCTCGAAGTCGAATCAGCTTGTAAACCGCGTAGATTGCAGGCCGTGGTTGCGGAGTTTCCGTAGGCGGCGGAACAGGTGGCGCTTCATATACCTGGATCTGGGAGGATGGCAGATCCGGATCAACATTCGTAGACTTCAACCAGCCGAGTTCGGGTCCGGGCAGCATGATGACCAACCATTCGCCCTCGAGATCCTGGCCAATGATGCGGACAACAAAGCCTTCATAATATGTCGCCCGAAAATGGTAATTTTCTCCCGGGCCGGAATACACTGAAGCCTGCGGTTGAATGATGATCCTGAGCAAAGTCACTGGTGTTGGAGTCGGGATTGGAGTGGTGGTGGGGACCTCGGTCGCCGTGCTGGTGGGGGTGGGAGAGCGTGTGTTCGTGGGTATCGGACTCGGCACCGTCGTGGGCACCGTCGTGGGCGAGGCGCTAACCGTTGCAGTGGGGATCGCAGAAGGTTCGACGTACGGGGTTTGAGATACGGGCTCAACCACGCACCCGGCCAACACAAATCCGCTGACAATTGGAACGGCAATTCGAAAAACCAGGATGTGATTTTTAACGAATCTTCGGTACATGATTCTCCCCTGATCCCAACTCGGGAAAATTGCTTCCAATGCATTTTAAACCAAAAACCGCCCGTACGGGCGGTTTTTGGTTTAAAAGAAAAAGCCTCTTGGCAATGACCTACTCTCCCAGGGGGCTGCCCCCCAAGTACCATCGGCGCTGGCGACCTTAACGACCGGGTTCGAGATGTTACCGGGTGTACCCTCGCCGCTAGAATCACCAAGAGACTTGTTTCACTTGGATTGGTTGTGCGATCGAAGTAGAGTTGGTGAAAACGGGGGTCGGCGGCGGCTCAGCCGTCGCTGCCCCCCGTTTTCACCGATATTTCGACCGCGACTAAATAGGAAGTAAAAACGTTTTCGAAAATTTCCGAGTTCTCCGCACCACGAGTTAAGCCCTCGGTCATTAGTACGGCTAAGCTAAATGCATTGCTGCACGTACACTCGCCGCCTATATAGCAGGTGGTCTTCCTGCGACCTTACTCCCACAAGGGGATGAGGGATCTTATCTTGGAGCGAGTTTCCCGCTTAGATGCTTTCAGCGGTTATCTCTGCCAGACGTAGCTACCCAGCGATGCACCTGGCGGTACAACTGGCACACCAGCGGTCTGTCCATTCCGGTCCTCTCGTCAGTTAACCCTGATATTTCTATCAGGCCCAGACTATATCTTCACCCTCTCCGCTCTCGCAGAGTAGGGGCCGGCGTATTATGGCGGCTCTGGATTTAGCCTTGCAGCTAGCTCCGCCATCGAGATCTTGCGATCTCAGTCGTTACGGGGACAGGAAACCGCTTTCCTGAAACCTGCTTCTCACATACTCCGCCGTGTATTTTCTACGGCCGGAATAATTAGCTCCGGACAGCCGGTCGGCAATCCGGCACACCTGAAGGAAATCCTCAGGGGACCGAATACCCGGAATGCTGTCCAACGCCTCCAACATCAATGCAACCTGTACTCGCTTGAAACGCACATACGGTTCAAGTTTCTCGAGAACAAATCGCACCCGATCGTGCCCATCCAGACGCAACTCACTGATGCCGTCGTTTCGATCAGACACGTAGCCAACGTCTAGTTGGTCACGCATCCATTCGAGTTCGGCACGGTGAGTGCTGTCCTGGTAGAGGACGATGGTTGAATAGAGGCGGAAGCCATATTTCACATCGTTTCTTGGAATGATTTTCAGCATGATACTGCCGTCACCATCAAGAAATCCTGCGATATATGAGTAAGTGGTTTCGTTCAAGCTGTTTCCGTCTTCCCACGGTATTCCCTTACTGACCGGGCGGCATTGCTGCCGTCACTGCTCGAGGACTGAGCAAATGTCAGGTTAGGCTTCACCGTTATTAGCCGGTTTGTCAGATAGGATTACGCCTATCAGTAGCACGTATTGTACTAGGAACAGCTCTCCTCAAATCCCTTACGCCCACAGCGGATAGAGACCGACCTGTCTCACGCACATCAATCTCCAAATTGCTTCGGAGTGTAGACTATACCACCATCCCCTTTCGGGGAGACCGACGTATTGCGACGCTCGTAGATTTTCGGCGACAGATTGCCTGCCGATCCGATGGAGACGCCGCCTTGGCCTAAGCCTCAGTCGTTACGGGGGCTGCGATCACGCATGCCATCCAGGAAAGCGAGCACTTCGTTGTATCCGTACTTCGCTTTTTTCGAATAGTTTAGCGCTTGAAACTCCTCAACCGATTTCGCCCATTTCAGGAACTGCTCTGGGGATGGTTTGTCCACCAAGAGCATATCACTGATCAGCCTGGCCGCAGTTACGGCCTGCTGTCTCTTCAGGATCAGATAAGGCAGAAGCAGTTCGAGTACGGATTGAACCGGGTCAAGCCCTTCAATATCGTACTGACTAATCCCATCGTTTCGATCGCGAACACGACCCAGCTTCAATCTGGAATGTAACCAATCCAGAATTGAGCGATTGTCGGTCCGCTGATAGAAAGCGATCGTTGCCTTGATCTGAAACCCCATCACGTAATCTCTCCGCGGTTTCAACTGGAGCATGATGCTCCCGTCACCGTCGAGAAACCCCGCGATGTAGGCGATTTCGGAAGTATTGTCCATCGCAGCCTTCCCACGGGATTGCCCTGGTTCTGGTCGGTGAGACCAGGGTTTCCCCGTTATGAGTCGGTTTTGCTGTCAGAGATTACTCTCTGAAGCCGCCTTTGTGTTGACGGTCTGAACCCAGCTCGCGTACCGCTTTAATGGACGAACAGTCCAACCCTTGGGACCTTATTCAGCCCCAGGATGCGATGAGCCGACATCGAGGTGCCGAGCCACGCCGTCGATGTGAACTCTTGGGCGTGACTAGCCTGTTATCCCCGGGGTAGCTTTTATCCGATGAGCCACGGCCCTTCCACTCGGTACCGTGGGATCACTAAGCCCGACTTTCGTCTCTGCTCGACGCGTTGGTCTTGCAGTCAAGCTCCCTTATGCCTTTACACTCTACGGCTGGTTTCCATTCAGCCTGAGGGAACCTTTGGGCACCTCCGTTACTCTTTGGGAGGTGACCGCCCCAGTCAAACTGCCCACCTGGCACGGTCCCCCGCCCGGATCACGGCGCGGGGTTAGGGTCTAGATATATTCAGGGTGGTATTTCACTGATGGCTCCACCGAATCTGGCGATCCGGCTTCACAGCCTCCCACCTATCCTACACAAAATACACCCAAACACAATGCCAAGCTACAGTAAAGCTCCACGGGGTCTTTTTGTCCTGCTGCGGGTAACGCGCATCTTCACACGTATTTCAATTTCACCGGGTCCCTCGTTGAGACAGTGCACCGATTGTTACGCCATTCGTGCGGGTCGCCAATTATGCGACTAGGAATTTCGCTACCTTAGGCAATCTGTTACCACGTCCATAACCACCGGCTGAAGCCAGTGGCTATTTCAGCGGGCAGACCATTTCTGTCTGCCTCTGCATGTCGCCATGCAGTTCGGACCATATCATCACATGACGTTGGCGTTTTTCATCATGTGCCTGGCGTATGGTCTCTGGGGATACTCTACCAAGAGTCTTTCCTGCTGATAGTCTGCACCGGATACATTGTCACTGCCCCGAAGGGCGAGTAGTTCCGGATCCTCAGATGTTCCAGCATATAGCCAGGTTTTACAACGGCCAAGGTTAACCGTTATAGTTACGGCCGCCGTTCACCGGGGCTTCAGTTCAGAGCTTCGTCCGACCGAAGTCGTTCTAACCCCTCCCTTTAACCTTCCGGCACTGGGCAGGCGTCAGCCCCTATACGTCGTCTTACGACTTTGCAGAGACCTGTGGTTTTGTTAACCAGTCACCGGTGCCATTTCACTGCGACCTCCCGGGGCTCCAATAGTATTATCTTCACCCTGGAAGGCACCCCTTATCCCGAAGTTACGGGGCTAATTTGCCTAGTTCCTTAACGAGGGTTCTCCCGTTCGCCTTGGTATACTCTACCCGTCTACCAGTGTCGGTTTGCGGTACGGGCACCAGAGGATCATCACTTAGAGGCTTTTCTTGGCAGCAAGGCTCAACCACTTACGCCTTGGTGGCTCGCTATCGCGCCTCAGCTCAGCCCGCGGATTTTCCTACGGGCCTCAACGCCTACACGCTTTGCACCTGCACTACCAATCACAGGCTGGCCTACCTCGCTGCGTCCCCCCATCGCTCCTCTCTGGTGGTTCCGGAATGTTGACCGGATATCCATCACCTACGCCTCTCGGCCTCGGCTAAGGACCGACTAACCCGACGCGGATTAACCTGCCGTCGGAAACCTTAGACTTACGGCGAATACGGTTCTCACGTATTTTACGCTACTCATGCCTGCATTCTCACTTCTGCCCGCTCCAGCCATCCTCACGGTTGACCTTCACTGCAGACGGAACGCTACCCTACCGCTCCAGCTTGCGCTGAAGCCCATGGCTTCGGTACCAAGCTTAGCCCCGTTACATTTTCCGCGCAAGATCGCTTGACCAGTGAGCTATTACGCACTCTTTAAAGGGTGGCTGCTTCTAAGCAAACCTCCTGGTTGTCCCAGCAATCTCACATCGTTTCCCACTTAGCTTGGATTTGAGGACCTTAGCCGATGATCTGGGCTGTTTCCCTTTCGACTATGAAACTCATCTCACATAGTCCGACTGCCACGTTCTGAAGTACTGGTATTCGGAGTTTGGTTGGGTTCGGTAAGCGATAAGCCCCCTAGCCCATCCAGTGCTCTACCCCCAGTACTGAACACGTGACGCTAGCCCTAAAGCTATTTCGGGTAGAACAAGCTATCTCCAAGTTCGTTTGGCATATCACCTCTACCCACAGCTCATCCTGCAGCTTTGCAACGCTGAAAGGTTCGGGCCTCCACGAGCGGTTAGACTCGCTTCACCCTGGCCATGGGTAGCTCACTTGGTTTCGTGTCTAATCCTTGCGACTGTACGCCCTATTCAGACTCGCTTTCGCTACGGCTCCGGGTGTGACTCCCTTAACCTCGCCACAAAGATTAACTCGCAGGCTCATTCTCCAAAAGGCACGCCGTCAGGCATTATGGCGCGCTTCCGTGTTTCCACGGCGCACAGACCCATCATAGCCCTCCGACTGTTTGTAAGCTTACGGTTTCAGGTTCTATTTCACTCCCCTCACAGGGGTACTTTTCACCTTTCCCTCACGGTACTTGTGCACTATCGGTCGACAAGAGTATTTAGCCTTGGAGAGTGGACTCCCCAGATTCCCACCGGATTAGCGTGCCCGGTGGTACTCAGGATACCGGCTGGCGTCGTTCAGTTTTCGCTTACAGGACTGTCACCTTCTATGGTAGGCTTTCCCACACCTTTCTGCTAACCGTCCAACTGCCGTCTGCCGGTCCTACAACCCCGCAGGTGCAAGCACCTGCGGTTTGGGCTGTTCCCCGTTCGCTCGCCACTACTAGGGGAATAATCTCTTTTCCTCTGGGTACTAAGATGTTTCAGTTCCCCAGGTTCCCTTCTCATGCCTATGTGTTCAGCATGAGATGCTGCGGGTTCGCCGCAGCGTGTTTCCACATTCGGAGATCCCCGGATCGGCGCCTGTACACGGCTCCCCGGGGCTTTTCGCAGTGTCCCACGTCCTTCATCGGCTCTTGTCGCCAAGGCATCCACCGTAAGCTCTTAGTAGCTTAACTTTACGTGATGCGGAGAATTCGAAAATTTTCGTTTAAGATGCGATCGTTCGGTCGTTAAACCGATCGATCTGTTACGTTCTTTACTTCCTATTCAGTTTTTAAAGTTCAGGAACGACTTCGGCCGGTCCCCCGGCCACGCCTTCTTAGCTGGCGTACATCCATCGTTCACCCCTGCCACGGATCGCTCCGGAGCACGGGTCAACGATTGATGGTTCCCGCAATCTGTAAAGTTCGACAAAAAAAGCCCGGCATATCGCCGGGCCTGTGTCCGCTGCGATAAACCGTATCCTACCTGCGACCTGCTTTTTCGTTTTCGCTCAAATTCACCAATCTTTTGATCAATCTTTTGACCGATTTATCATTTTCTGTGCAGCTCGCATGGAGATGAGGGGGCTCGAACCCCTAACCTCCGCCTTGCAAAGGCGGCGCTCTCCCAATTGAGCTACATCCCCGAAGGCGGTGCAAGGTACAAAGTGCAAGGTGCTCCATGAAGTTTTTCGTACTTTGCACCTGGTACTTTGTACCTTGCACTGTCTTCATGGGCCTGACTGGATTCGAACCAGTGACCCCTGCGTTATCAGCACAGTGCTCTAACCAACTGAGCTACAGGCCCGGTCTCGCCTTGACAACTGAATAGTGGTAAAAAAACTTCGCCCAATTCAAGCACATCCTACACCGTAGGATGCATGTGAGATTGTTTGGAGTGGAGCAATCAAAGAGCGGTTCTCCGAAGAGACGCTCCCCGACGCTCGGGACTCCCTAGAAAGGAGGTGATCCAGGCGCACCTTCCGGTACACCTACCTTGTTACGACTTCGTCCCAGTCACCAGTCCCACCTTGGGCGGCTCCCTCCTGTGAAGGTTAGGATACCGACTTTAGGCGTTACCAGCTCCCATGACGTGACGGGCGGTGTGTACAAGACCCGGGAACGTATTCAACGCACTATTGCTGACGCGCGTTTACTAGCAACTCCGACTTCATGTAGGCGAGTTGCAGCCTACAATCCGAACTGAGACCGGCTTTAAGGATTGGCTCCACCTCGCGGCTTTGCTACCCGTTGTACCGGCCATTGTAGCGTGTGTGTAGCCCTGGACATAAAGGTCATGCTGACTTGGCGTCATCCCCACCTTCCTCCGGCTTTATACCGGCAGTCCCGTATGACACTTGTAACATACGGCAAGGGTTGCGCTCGTTACCGGACTTAACCGGACATCTCACGACACGAGCTGACGACAGCCATGCAACACCTGTATAGGCTCCCCGAGGGGTCGGTCACCTTTCGGATCCCTACCACCTATATGTCAAGCCCAGGTAAGGTTCTTCGCGTAGCCTCGAATTAAACCACACGCTCCGCTGCTTGTGCGGGTCCCCGTCAATTCCTTTGAGTTTTAATCTTGCGATCGTAGTCCCCAGGCGGCAAACTTAACGCGTTAGCTTCGGCACTGAAGGTTTTTACGCCACCAACACCAAGTTTGCATCGTTTACGGCGTGGACTACCGGGGTTTCTAATCCCGTTCGCTACCCACGCTTTCGTGTCTTAGCGTCAGGACCGGCCCAGAGAGCCGCTTTCGCCACTGGTGTTCCTCCCGATATCTACGCATTTCACCACTACACCGGGAATTCCACTCTCCTCTACCGTCCTCTAGTCTGGCAGTATTGAACGACCTCTCCCAGTTGAGCCAGGAGCTTTCACATCCAACTTACCAAACCGCCTGCACACGCTTTACGCCCAGTAAATCCGGATAACGCTCGCCTCCTACGTATTACCGCGGCTGCTGGCACGTAGTTAGCCGAGACTTATTCCTGAGGTACAGTCCTTTCTCTTCCCTCAGAAAAGTGCTTTACGACCCGAAGGCCTTCATCGCACACGCGGCGTTGCTGCATCAGACTTTCGTCCATTGTGCAATATTCCCTACTGCTGCCACCCGTAGGTGTATGGACCGTGTTTCAGTTCCATTGTGGGGGGCCACCCTCTCAGGCCCCCTACCCGTCGAAGCCTTGGTAGGCCGTTACCCTACCAACTAGCTGATGGGACGCAGGTCCCTCCCAAAGCGAATTACTCCTTTCGTCAAACAGCTTCTAATCTGTAAGACCACATGGGGTATTAGCTCCAGTTTCCCGGAGTTATCCCCCACTTTGGGGCAGGTCACCAACGCGTTACTCACCCGTTCGCCACTAGGTAGCCCCTGTACGAATACAAGGACTCCTCGTTCGACTTGCATGTATTAGGCACGCCGCCAGCGTTCATCCTGAGCCAGGATCAAACTCTCCGCATAAGTTACACACCCGAAGGTGTGAAAGTTACAGAGATACTCTTGAATTTTTTGGGGTTCATCTTTTTACCACTATTCAGTTGTCAAGGTGCTCGGCCAACACCGGCTTTCTGCCGGCCCTGTCCGTCGAGCGGGACGCAATTCTACCAACCGCATCTTCGGTTGTCAAGGAATTTAGAGACGAAAAACCGATGCCCGTTACGGACATCGGCCCTCTGCCAGACCGACAAGCACTGGCCCTGGTCTCTGGCTTCCCTCGTTATTGAATTGTCATCGGTTTGCCCGCGTTTGGGCGAAACCTGCTCAGTTCGTTTGCAACCGTAATTATAGGCCAGTCTGCCGGGGTGTCAAGAGGCGAGATATAAGAATTATCAAAGAATCTCCTGTCTCCCGGCAAGCGCCCGCAGCAGCGTCCCCTGGTCCGCATACTCCAGATCACCTCCCACCGGCAAACCGCGCGCCAGGCGCGTCACCTGCACCGCCGTCTCCATCAGCCGCTTCTGCAAATACATCGCCGTCGCATCCCCCTCCATACTCGGGTTCGTCGCCAGGATGACCTCCTGCACCCGGCCCGCACCGGCCCGCTGCAGCAGCTCCACGGCCCGGATCTCATCCGGACCAACCCCCTCGATCGGTGAGAGCAGACCGCCCAGAACATGATACCGGCCGGAATACCCGCCGGTCCGTTCGATCGCCAAAACATCGAGCGGATCCTCCACCACGCAGATCTGAGCTTCATCCCGCCGCGGGTCGGAGCAGATCTCGCACAGAGTTTGCCCGCTCACCGCGATGTTGAAACAAAGCGCGCACGTCCCGATCCCCTCCTTCAACCCGCTCAACGCCTCCGCCAATTCGCCGCCGAGGTCCTCCGAGCTGCGCAGCAAATAAAATGCCAGCCGGGAAGCCGTCTTCGGCCCCACCCCGGGCAGCCGCGCAAATGCGTTGACCACCCGCTGGATCGGCTCCGGCAGACCGGCCATCCTAGAAACCCAGGCCCAGCCCGCCCAGCCCGCTGGCCAGCGGCCCGAGCCGCTCCTCCGCCATCTGCCGGGAGGCTTCCAGCGCCTGGTTGAACGCCGTCACGATCAGCTCCTGCAGCAGCTCGACGTCTCCGTCGGCCAGCACCTCCGGCGCGATCTCGATCCCGACGCAGCGCTGATCGCCGCTCACCGTTACGGTCACGACGCCGCCCGCCGTCCCGCTGACGGTCTCATCCGCCAGCGCGTTCTGCGCCTCCAGCATCTGGCTCTGCAGCTGCTGGAGCTGCTGCATCATCCCCGTCGGTCCCCCACCGATCCCCGGGGGCATGCGGGGTTTGCTTTTCTTCGCCATCGATTCTCCTTACGTTTGTACAGGGCATGGAAAAATTGAACCCCGGGCAGAGTGAAGCCCTGCCCGGGGTTCAATTTTTCCGATCCTTCCTCTCCCGGCTGTGCACGATTTTGCCGCCCAGCCGCATCGCCGTCGCCACCATCCCGTCGCTGGTCAGGTCATCCGGGATGTCGGCCGCATCCGAGGCGATCACGCAGCGGATGGCCAGCTTACGACCGAACACCTGCTCGATCCCGCGCTGGGCGAAATCGATGTGGTTTTCCGATTCCATAATCCCTTTGACGGTCTCGCTTGCAAAACCCAAAAATAATTCCGACCCGCGGATTTCCAGCACGGCGCTCGAATTCAGCAGGCCGTCGGTGGCCGAGTTCAGCCTGCGTACAGCCACACGGATCTCCTTCCAATGCGCCCGCAGCTGGTCGATTTCAGCGCCACCGACCGGCGCGGCCTTCGCCGGCGCCTCCGGAAGACCCTTCAGATCCCGCTTTCGGACGGGTTCCGGGTCAGCTTCTCGAGAGACTTTTTTTTCGACCTGGATCGGCCCCTCCACCGGCGCGGCCGGCGGGTTTATCGCCTCGACCAGCGCCAGCTCGAGCGGGAGCGCCGGCTGCCACGAAGACCGCAGTTCGCCCGCCGCCGCATTGAAAGCCTGGATCGCGTGCAGCAGCGCCGGGACGGCGAACTCCCCGGCCTGCGCCGCCATCCGGCTGCGGACCTCCTTCGAGGCGTCGAGCGGCAGCTTGCTCCCCATCCGCAGCAGGAGCAGGTCCCGCAGGTATTCGACCACCTGGCGGGCGAACTGGCGTGGGTCCGTCCCGGCGTCGAGGGCGCGGTGGATCAGGTCCAGCCCCCCGCCCGGCTCGCCGGCGACCAGCGCCTCCACCAGCTCCAGGACGGCCTGGCTCGTCGCAGTGCCCAGGATATCCTGCGCCCGGGCATGGGTGATCGCCTCCCCGCCGGAGGCCAGCTGGTCCAACAGCGAGATCGCATCCCGCATCGCTCCGGTCGCCTGCCGGGCGATCAACTGGAGCGCTTCCGGCTCGATCTCGATCCCCTCGGCCGCGACAATCTTATCCAGGTGCCCGGCGATCTCGAATGCGCCGATCCGCCGGAATTCGTGTTTCTGGCAGCGCGATGCGACCGTCGCCGGGATCTTGTGGACCTCCGTCGTCGCCAATATGAAGACGGCGTGCGGGGGCGGCTCCTCAAGCGTCTTGAGCAGCGCATTGAACGCCGCCGTCGAGAGCATGTGGACTTCGTCGATGATATAGACTTTGTAGCGGCCCTGGTTGGGGGAGAAATTGATCTTGTCGCGCAGATCACGGACGTCGTCGACGCTGGTGTTGGAAGCGGCATCGATCTCGATCAGGTCGAGGAAACGCCCCGTACGCAAGAGACGGCAGTGATCGCAGTCGTCGCAGGGCCGCTCGGCCGGGTCATCGTGCAGGCAGTTGACGGCTTTGGCCAGCAGCCGGGCGGACGTCGTCTTGCCGGTCCCGCGCGGCCCCGAGAAGAGATAAGCGTGCGCCGTCCTCCCGGACGCCACGGCATTCCGAAGCGTCGTGACGACATGCTCCTGCCCGACGACATCATCCCACCGCTGTGGGCGCCACTTCCGATAGAGAGCCTGGGGCATGGGGAGATTATCAGTTGGGAGGCGGGGTTTGTCAACAGAGGAAGGGAATGGGCGAATGGGCGAATGGGCGAGAAATCGCCCATTCGCCTATTCACGCATTCCCTAGGGCACCTGGTAAGCCGCGACGATGTTTCCGTCGGGGTCGAGGAGCGTGACGACATCCCCGCTGATCCAGATGGATTCGGCCAGGCCCCAGTACAGCTCGGCCACGGAGCTGGAGCCGGCCCTGGTGTAGACGGACACCGCGCCACCCTGGAACAGGACCAGCTGCGGGAAGTTGAAGACCTGCCCGTCCGGGCCGAGCAGCTGCCAGCCCTGCAAGGCGACCTGGGCGTCACCGTTCTGCCGGACGACGACCCGCTCCTGGGCCAGGTCGCCGGTTCCGATCACGGTGACGATCTCCAGCACCGTCTCCCCCGCCTCACCCGGAGTCGCCTCCTGCGGCGGGAGCGTGGGAGGCGGGGGCGGGGTGGCCGAGACGGCCGTGCTCGGCGGCGCGGTCGCCTCCGGTACCGCGCCGCCGACCGGGATCAGGATCACATCGCCGACGTCGAGCGTATCCGGGTTATCGAGGTCGTTCGCCGCCAGGATCTCCTCGACCGAGACGTCGAAATCAAAGGCGATCCCGGACAGGGTGTCGCCCGGCTGGACGGTGTAGTTAATGAAATCCGGCGGCGAAACCGTCCCTCCGTCCGGGCCGGCCGGGTTCGTCGTACCAGCCTCGAGCGTGATCACCGGGGCAGTCGCCGTCGACGTCGCCAGGGCGATCGGCGCCGGCTCCGCCCCACTCTCCAGCGGCTTGTACTGCTCCCAGTAGTACAGGATCACAAGAACCGTGCAGGCAGAGACCAGGACGTTGAGGGTCAGATAGTAAACCAGCCGCTTGAAGCGCATGGAGGTATATTAACATAAATGCGAAAAAAGGGCCCGGCGGCGGGTAGTCCCCGCCGCCGGGCCCTTTTTTCGCATTAGAATGGAACCCATGCCATACATCGTCGATGGCCACAACCTGATCGGGCGCCTGCCGGACATTCACCTCAGCGAGATTGACGACGAGGACCGGCTGATCGAGCGGGTGGCGGCGTTCTGCCGCGTCGAGCGGAAACGGGCCGAAATCTTTTTCGACCGGGCCGCGCCGGGCCGGTCGGGGCGGTTCCGGCAAGGACCGGTCACCTCCGTTTTCGTTCCCTCCGGGGAGACGGCGGACGCTGCGATTGCCCGGCGGCTGGATCAGCTCAAAAAGGACGCCCGGAACTGGACGGTGGTCAGCTCGGATGCGGCCGTCCAGGCCAGCGCCCGGAATGCCGGTGCGCAGGTGCTGCCGTCAGAGAATTTCGCCGGCAGGTTGAACACGCCGGGGTCTGCCTCCGGTCCGGAAAAGGAATCCAACCTGGCCGAAGGAGAATTGGAAGAGTGGCTGCGGTTGTTCGGCGAGGAGGACGGCTAAGGCAGATCGACCAGGTAAACCCGGACCAGCTTGTGTACTGCGTCGCGGTTTGTAAGGGAAAAACGACCCGGCCGCCGCACTTTATTTTTTCGAATCCCGAAGGACGGTTTCAGCCGCGTAGAACCCGCACATGCCATGCACTCCCCCGCCCGGCGGGGTGGCCGACGAGCAGATATAGAGCTTACGCCCGTCGAACGAGCCCGGGATGCGGTATGGGTTCAGCCGGATCGCCGGGCGGGTGAAGAACTGCCGCAGGTTCTGAACGCCCCCGTTGATGTCCCCTCCGACGAAATTCGGATTGTACGCTTCCATTTCGACCGCCGTCCTGGAACTTCGGGCCAGGATGACGTCCTTGAAACCGGGCGCGTAGTGCTCGATCTCCGCCTCGATCAGGCCGGTGACGTCTTCCGGCGAGCCATGCGGGGTGTGGCAGTACGCCCAGGCGGTGTGCCGGCTCTCCGGCGCCCGTCCGGAGTCGAACAGGGTCGGCTGCACCAGGATGATGAACGGGTGCTCGGAGAACCGCCCTTCCCAGATTTCCCGCTCGGATTCGGCGATCTGCTCGAGCGTCCCGCCGATGTGGACGGTAGCCGTCCGGGCGAGGTCCGGGTCCTTCCAGGGGATCGGCTCGGAAAGCGCCCAATCGACCTTGCAGACCCCGACCCCGTAGCGGTAGCGGTCCAGTTCGCGGGCATAGCGCGCATTCAACCGGTCACCGGCGATCCGCAGGACGCCTTTGGGGGTCAGATCGAGCAGGACGATCCGGGCCGGCGGCAGCTCGTCGAGCGAGCGGATCTCGCGGCCGGTCTCGACCGAGCCCCCCAGCGATTCGAGCAGGGCCACCAGTGCCCGCGGGATCTCGCGCGAACCGCCTTTGGCCATCGGCCAGCCCACGCCGTGCGCAAGGACGCCAAGCATCAAGCCAAAACCCGAAGCTGTGAGCCACTCGAGCGGAAGCATCGAATGAGCGGCGGCGCCGGCGAAGATCGCCCGCGTCCGCTCGTCCCGGTAAGTCCGTTTTGCGAGCATCGTCGCAGGCTGCAATGCGGTCAAGCCAAAGCGGGTCATCAGGACCGGGTGTTTCGGGGGCAGCGGCAGCGGGCCAAGGAAATCATCCATGAGCCCCGGCCAGTTCTCCACATAACGCCGCATCATCCGCCGGTAGGCGCGCCCGTCCCGGCCGAGAGAATCGGCCGTCCGGTCGAGGTCCCGGTGGACGAGGAGGGCCTCATCCGGCGAGAAGGCGTGTCCGAAAGGGACTTCGGAATGGACCCATTCCAGCCCGAAATCCGCCAGCGGCAGGTCCCGCAGGAACGGCGAGGCGAGTGAAAGCGGGTGGATTGCCGCACAGATATCGTGCAGATAGCCCGGCAGAGTCAGCTCGTCCGAGCGGGTTCCTCCACCGGGGGTCTCCATCCGCTCGAACACCCGAACCGACATCCCCGCCTGCGCCAACCGGATCGCGGCGGCCAGTCCGTTGGGGCCGGAGCCGACGACGATTGCATCTAGCATTGTTTCGTATGAGGAACCAGGTACCAGGTGCCAGGCACCTGGCACCTGGTACTATTTCCTACGAAAGACCCGCTTGAAAATGACGACCGGCATATACAAACTCGACCGGATCCCGGCGTTTTTGAAGATGTTGCGCCACTCTTTCCACTGCATGCGCGGGTCGACGAGGATGTTGTTCTGCGTGACTTGCGGGTTGGAAACCTGGAAACGGGCGGCCAGGTTGGCCAGGGTGCCCTTCCAGAACTCGTCCTCGATCTTGTGCCCGACGCCGGCGCGGAAAGACATTTCATAAAGCGGGTCGTTGGCGCGGATCAGGGCCTGGATCTGTGCGACGGGGTCGCCGTCCTCTTCGAACGCGCTGAAGGTGATCATCCCGGCGAACATGTGCCCTTCCGGCGTCATAAAGGAGAATGAGGTCGCATCCGAGAAGATGACCATGATCCCGGTCGACAGCTTCAAACCGCCCGGGGCCTTCAGGTTGATCACACCGACTTCGCCCGGCTTGATCCCTGTCAGCGGGATGAACAGCCGGTTGCCCTCGGGCCAGAATTCGGGGAAGTGCGTCCGCCAGGTTTCGATGACCTCTTCGGGAGCCTTTTCCAGCCCGCTCAGCCGGACTTTGTAGGTCTTCTGCCACATCTGGCCGAAACCTCGGACGACGCCGGACAGTTTCCGGCCTTCGACGTTCAGGTTGATGGCTTCGGCCGATACGTCGCCCACGTGGAGGTGGTCGACCGGGCTGGCCCACCCGCTCTCTTTGACTTGATGTTCGTGCTCGTGCTCGTGCTTCTCCATGGCAAATTCCTTTTTCGGATCGGTTCTTATCCTGCGGCCGCCAGCGATTCGGCTTCCGTTGCGTAAATCCCGATCGCCTCGTCCAGGCGGGTCAGTTTGAAGATCTCGACATAGTGCTCGCTCAGCCCGCAGGCGATCAGTTTCTGTTTCTGGCGCTGGGTGCGGATCAGCATCGTCACCAGCAAACCGATCCCAGAACTGTTGAGGTAATCGAGGTCCGAAAAGTTCAGGATGATCGCTTTCGTACCGTTTTCGCTGGCTTCCGAGTAGGCCCCCATGAGGGCATCCTCCGCGAAACCGGTCACCTCGCCTCGGATATCGATGATGGCGGTCGATCCGGAACGGCGGACGTTGGTCGTGAGATTGGCTGTTGGCATGGTCATTCTCCTTATCTGATTTCCATAAAATCGGACAATCGCGTGATGGTGAAGATTTCCCGGTAGTGTTCGTTCAGACCGGTCGCCACAATGGCCCGGCGGGATTTGCGGGCCCGGGCGAGCAGCCCGACGATCAGCGCGATCCCTGTGCTGTTGATATAGGTGACATCGCCGAAGTCGATCCGGATTTCCGTCCCACCCTGCGCTTCGGCAGCATCGAACGCCTCGTTCAAAGTCTCCTCTGCGAAGCCGTTGATATCCCCACACAATTCCAGGACCGGCAGATCCCCTTCCATTTTCAATTGTGCCGTGAATTCACTTTCCATTCTCGTATCTCCTCTCGTGGATAAGCTATCCGAAAATCCCCGCCTCAACGTTCGGATGAGCGCTTAAGCATCTTCAACCTGATCCAGGTACATGACGAGTTCGATCGTATGCCGGCCTGAACCGGGCACGAAGTTGAGCTCGTCGACCATATTCTTGATCAGGAAGAGACCCCAGCCGCGCGGCGATTGCTCGCCTTCGAGCTTGGCCTCGAGGTCCGGCGTAGTCGACTCGGGGATGCCGCCGCCCTCACCGTGATCGATCACCTGGACCATCAGGCGGTTTCCGTTCTTTCTGACAAGGATCCGGACCGGTTTTTCCGGATCGTATTCATTCCCATGCTCCATCGAGTTCATCGTGGACTCGGCCACGGCGGTTTCCAACCGTTTGAGCCGCTTTTCGGAAAGCCCCAGGCCATCGAGCACGCCCAACACCTGCCGGGCCGCCTCGCGCTCGTTCCCCGGCGCGCTCTGGATCTCGAATTCCCCGAGCACCTCCGCCTCTCGATCTTCGATTCTCGATTCTCGACCTTCGCCGCCGGATAAATTCCCCTCCAGGCGCCGGATCATGACGAGCGTGATGTCGTCTTCCTGTTCGTAGCCCGAACCGACGAAGCGGTTGAAATCATCCATCAGAAAACCGATCAGCCCCAGCTCGCCGGAGTGCTCCCCGATCAGCGCCTGGAGGCGCGGGAAACCGAACATCTCCCGCTTCGTGTTATGGGCTTCGACGATCCCATCGCTGGATAGCAGCAGGCTCTCCCCTTCGTTCAGGACGACCTCTTTCTGCTCGTAAAACATCCCGGGCATCAGGCCGAGCGGCATCCCCGTCGCTCTCAGCTCGGACACCCCCTCCCGGCTGCGCAGATAAGGCAGGTTGTGGCCGGCGTTTGCAAATGTCAGCCTGCCGTTGGCCGCGTCCATGACGATATACAGGCAGGTGACGAACATCTTGGCCGGGATATCGGGATGCAGCAGGTCGTTTGCCCGCGCCAGCACGTCTCCCGGCTCCACGATCCGCTCGGAGGCGGCGCGCAGGATGCTGCGGGAGGTGGCCATCACCATCGCGGCCGGAACGCCCTTATCGGTCACATCCGCGACCAGGATCCCGATCCGCCCGTCCGGCAGATCGATGAAATCGTAGAAATCGCCGCTGACCTCTCGTGCCGGGCGCCAGAAGGCATCGAGCTGCCAGCCGGGAATGTTCGGCACCTGCTTGGGGAGCAGGGTCTCCTGGATCACGCGGGCGACCCGCAATTCGTGCTCGATCCGCTCGCGCTCCTGGGCTTCCGCCAGCTGCTGCCGGGCCAATTGGGCGACCCGCAGGGCCGGCGAGGCCTGGGTGGCCAGGTTGTTCAGCAGGCGGAAATCGTCCGAGGAGTACTCCTGCTCGCTCATCCGGGCGCCCAGGTTCAGCAGCCCGATCAACTCGCCCTGGCTGACCAGCGGGAGGGTGAGCTTGATCCCTTCCGCCCGCATCGCGGCCAGGGTCGGGGAATCCAGGTTGAGCTTATCCACCTCGATCACCCCCGGCGAACTGGTCACGTAGGCCAGCAGCGGGTCGTTAGGTGGGATGTCGAGCGGGCGCACCTCGCCTTGTGAGGCCTGCTGCTCGGCAGCCGCCTCCATTTCAACGGTCGCGGCCCCACTACGCCGGAAAAAGCGCTTCCATAAGGTCGGTTTATCGTTCATGTTGGCTCCATTTTATACGCCGGGCGTCTCGGAAACGTTACGAACTCTGAAAAACTGAAAAAATCAAGGCCGCTGCGGGGTGCGGCCCCGCAGCGGCCTTGATTTTTTCAACTCTCTATCTCCCACTCCGCCAAACCAATGCGATCCAAGTCCCGCCACTCCTGCACCGGGACGGCCCCGGCCAGGTCCGAAGCAAGCTTGCGGGCGGCCAGGCCGACGGCGGCGGTGTACGTCGGGTAGGCGATCTCGAGGTCGGCCAGCCGGTCGACGGTGATCCCGGCCGCCATCCCGGAGGCCACCAGGTGGACGATCTCGAGGGCCTGCTCGCCCATCACGTGAGCGCCGAGCAGGGTGTGGTCCCGCCGGTCGGCGACCAGTTTGCAAAAGCCTTCCGGCCGGCCGTCGATGACGGCGCGATCCATCTGGCTGTAGCGGATCGCGGCGCAGGTGCAGTCCTCGCCGGTCAGATCACGGGCCTGCGGCTCGGTCAGACCGACGCTGGCGTATTCCGGATCGGTGAACCCGCCGTGCGGGACGATCTGGTGCTGGGCGGACTGCAGCGTTTCCGACAGGGCGTTCTCGGCGGCCAGGCGGGCCTCGTACCCGGCGCTCTGGACCAGCATCATCCGGCCGGTGATATCGCCGGCGGCGAAAATGTGCGGGACGCTGGTGCGCAGGTGTTCGTCGACCTCGACGTAGCTGCCGTTCGTTTTCACCCCGGCGGCCGGCAGGTCCAGGGAGTCGACGTTCCCGGGCCAGCCGACGGCGAAGACGACGATCTCGGAATCGAGCGTCTGCGCGGCGTCGCCACGGCGGTAATGCAGGGCCAGGCCGTGGGGATCGTGCGGGCCGTGGGGACCGTGCGGGCTGCGCTCGATCCGGTCGACCCCGGAGATCCCGGTCTCGATCCGGATGCCGCGCGCGGTGAAAGCCGCCCGCATCCCCTCCGAGATGGCCGGGTCTTCCGCCGGGAGGACGGCCGGGGCGATGTCGAGCAAGGCGACGTCGCAGCCGAAGGCGGAGAAGATCGATGCCAGTTGGCAGCCGGTCGCGGCGGCGCCGATGATGGCGGCCGAGCGGGGGAGTGTTCGGAGCGACCAGATGTCGGAGTGGGTCAGGGCGTGTTCGGCGCCGGGGAACGGCAGCCGGCGCGGCCGGCCGCCGGCGCTGAGGATGAACTTTTCCGCGGTGAACGTTTCCCCGTTCTCGGTCCGGATCCGGTGCGGATCGACGAAGCGGGCCGCGCCGGCGCCGGTGAACACGGCGACACGGCTGTCTTCGAGGTGGCGGATGAGCTGCTTTTTCTCGTGGATCGTGTAGACGACCTGCTGGACCCGGGTCATCAGGGCGTCAAAATCGAGCTCGGGGGGAGCGGCGGCCAGGCCGTAGTCCTCGAACTGCCGGGCGTCCCGGAGCAGCCGGGCGGCCTTGGCGAGTACGCGGGTCGGGACGCAGCCGTCGTTGGTGCACGTGCCGCCCATGCGGGCGCGCTCGACCAGGGCCGTGCGGGCGCCGAGCTCGCTGGCGCGCAGCGCGGCGGTGACCCCCGCGGGTCCGCCGCCGATGACGAGGAGGTCGAAGTCGTATGTGGGCATCCCGGTCTGATTATACGTGCGGTACGTCTTTTACGGCAAATCGGGCCCCGCAGCGGCAGGCGCGAAGCGCCT
>DATKDL010000006.1:0-1069 GCA_035512695.1 Anaerolineales bacterium
CCTGAAGATCTACGTCAACCCGACCGGCCGGTTCGTGATCGGCGGGCCGCTGGGGGATGCGGGTCTGACCGGGCGCAAGATCATCGTTGACACCTATGGCGGGATGGGCCGGCACGGCGGCGGCGCCTTCAGCGGCAAGGACCCGACGAAGGTCGACCGTTCGGCGGCCTATGCGGCGCGCTGGGCGGCGAAGAACGTAGTGGCGGCGGGTTTGGCGGACCGCTGCGAGATCCAGGTGGCGTATGCGATCGGGGTGGCGGCGCCCTTGTCGATCAACGTCGAGACTTTTGGGACGGGGGCGGTGCCCGACGATGTGATCGCCCGGGCGATCGGGGAGGTTTTTGACTTACGTCCGGGGGCGATCATCCGCGATCTCGACCTGCGCCGCCCGATGTACCGCAAGACGGCGGTGTACGGGCATTTTGGGAGAGATGACCTGGATTTGCCGTGGGAGGAGACGAATCGGGTGGAGGAGCTGCGGGCGGCTGTAGCGGAAATGGGCGAGCGAATAGGCGAATAGGCGAATTAGGGAATGGGCGAATGGGCGGGTGCCGCCTATTCGCCCATTCGCTCATTCGCCCATTCCCTAATTCGCCTATTCGACGTGCGGCCCGAACTTCGCTTCCAGGTGCTTCTTCGGCTTGAACCCTGACATCCTTTCGACGGGCTGGCCGTCCTTGAAGAGGATCAGGGTGGGGACGCCGAAGACCTGGTACTGCATGGCGACTTCGGGGTCCTGGTCGACGTCGATCTTGACGGTTTTCATCTTCGACTGCCATTCACCGGCGAGTTCTTCGACGACGGGGTCGAGCATCTTGCAGGGCCCGCACCAGACTGCGCCGAAGTCGACGAGGACGGGTTGGGTGGCGGAGAGGACGACGGATTGGAAGTCGGCGGTGGTGATGGGGGTCAGGTTGGTCATGGGAGTCTCCCTTGGTCCTGGGTTGCGGAAGAATTGGATCGGCAGCCGGGGCTTCGTCCAGGCTGCCGATCCAATTCTTCCTTTATTATAAGACAGGGCCGGCTTCGCCGATCTTACAAATTGGGACCGGATGGTAGAGACGCCACA
>DATKDL010000007.1:0-43303 GCA_035512695.1 Anaerolineales bacterium
AACCGGGTGCAGGTCACGATCGGCCGGGAACCCGGGAACGACATCGTCATCGATTCCAGGATCGTCTCACGCCAGCACGCCCGGCTTGAACGAATGGGCGACGGCGGATACCGGCTGGTCGTGCTCTCGACCAGCAACCCGACCTTCCTGGATGGTTCGCCGGTCAGCGAATCCGCCCGGCTGAGGCACGGCGCAAAGATCCGCATCGGCAGCACCGATCCGGGCCTCATGGTCTCGTTGACCTTCCTGGCCCCGGCCGAGGCGGTCACGACCGAGCAGAAGATCGTTTTCGGGGAAAAAACCGTGCTCGCGATCGGCCGGGATGCCAGCAACGAAATCGTCCTGGATGTTCCACAGGTCTCCCGGTTTCACGCCCAACTCGAACGGGTCGGACGGCGATACCGGGTCCGGGACCTGCGCAGCACGAATGGGACATTCGTCAATGGCGCGACGGTCGAGGGCGATGCCTGGCTTCAGCCTGACGACCGGGTCAGGATCGGTTCATACACATTTGTCATGGGGGAGGACGAGCTCGCCCAAATCGACGAATCCGGCGGGCTGCACGTGGAAGCGATCGGGATTAACAAGTGGGTCCGGAAAGACCTTAACATCCTGCAAAACATTTCGCTCAACGTTGAGCCGCGTGAATTCATCGTCGTCGTCGGGCAATCCGGCGGCGGGAAATCGACCCTGGTCGACTCGATCGCCGGCTACCGGCCCGCCTCGCACGGCCGGGTTTTCGTCAATGGGATCGACGTTTACGAAAATTTCGATGCCATCCGCAGCGACCTGGGCTTCGTCCCGCAGAAGGACATTATCCACAAGGAGCTGACGGTTTTCCAATCGCTGGATTACTCCGCCCAGCTCCGGATGCCTCCGGACACCACCAAAGAGGAGCGGCACAAACGGGTGATGGAAACGCTCGAGGATCTCGACATCGCCCATCGCAAAGACACCCAGATCAGCCAGCTTTCCGGCGGGCAGCAGAAGCGAGTCAGCATCGGCGTCGAGCTGCTCACCCGGCCGGGTCTTTTCTTCCTGGACGAGCCCTCGTCGGGTCTTGACCCGGGCACGGAAACGGCGCTGATGCAGCTGATGCGCCGCCTGGCGGACCAGGGGCGGACGATCGTCCTGATCACCCACGCCACCAAGAACGTCGTCCTCGCGGACAAGGTCGTCTTCCTGGCGCGCGGCGGTCACCTGGTCTGGTTCGGTGCGCCGGAGGAGGCGCTCGAGTTCTATAACCAATTTCGGTCTGAGCGCGACCAGCGCGCAGGGGCAATGGAGTTCGACGAAATCTACGCCATCCTGGACGACCCCGCCAAGGGTTCGCCGGAGCAGTGGGCGGAGCGCTACCAGCAGCATCGAGCCTACCGCGAATACATCGTCGAACCGCTGGCGGACCGGGTCAAGGAGATCAGCCAGAAAAACGGGCGGGCAGCCGGCCGGGAGAGCAAGGCTGCAAAGCCGAAGGCCAGAAAACAGGTCTCCGCCCTCAGGCAGTTCTTCATCCTCTCCGCCCGCAACCTCAAGATCCTGACCCGCGATCGTTTCAGCCTGTTCCTGATGCTCGCGGCGGCGCCGATCGTCGGGCTGCTCGATCTCCTGCTCGCCAACCTGATGGGCAGGGACCCGTTCGCCTGGGGCGAAGGCGGGAACGCCAACAACGTCATCATCACCCTGTTCCTGCTGACGATCTACGGCGTGATGGTCGGCGGGATCGCCCAGATGCGCGAGATCGTCAAAGAAGGGGATATTTACAAACGCGAGCGGTTGGTGAATCTCAAGATCGTCCCATATATCATGTCCAAGGTGTGGGTGGCGGGCATCCTGGCGCTGTACCAGGCGCTGTGGTATGTCGGGATCCACTATCTGGCCTTCGACATGCCCGGCGGCGCCACGGAATTCTTCCTGATCTACATCTCCATGGCGCTGGCCACGATGGCGGGGATGATGCTCGGGCTGTTCGCATCCGCCATCTCGCCGACCGCCAACGCGGCGCCGTTGATCGTCATCATGCTCATGCTGCCACAGATCGTGCTCGGCGGGGCACTGGTGCCGGTCCCCAGTTTCATCAGCGCCCCCACATCGACGCGCTGGGCGTTCGAAGCCTTCATCGGCATCTCCGGGATTGGATCGGATATCGCCAAGGATTCTTGCTACCTGCTTCCGGTGGAAGAACTCAGCGAACTTGGATACGAGGGCAAGACGGCCAACTGCAACTGCCTGGGCGAGAACTTGCTCGACCAGGATTCGTGCGACTTCCCGTCGTTGGGCCTGTTTGCCGAACAGAAGGTAGAAGTCGGCCAGGAACCTGTTGCGCCGGCTGCCCCTGGTCCACTGGGAGATCCCCCGCCGGAACCGGAGGTCCCCGAACCGCCAGTGGCTCCGGAGGACCAGGCTGACACCGTCGCGATGGCGGAGTACTTCGCTGCTCTGCAGGAATACCAGACGATGGTCGAAGGCATTCAGAACGATTACCGGGCCCAGGTGGCGGCCTATGAAGCGGAGGCAGATGTTTTAGCAGCCGAGGCGGATGCTTATGCGGTCGCATTTGAAACCTATCTGGAAGACCTGGCCGCCTACCGCACCCGCCAGGCCGTGAACCAGGGCATCGTTCAGACGGCGGAAAGCCAGCTGCTCCTGTTCACCGAAAATTTCGGCTGGACCTGGGTGGACAAGGACGAT
This sequence comes from Anaerolineales bacterium, assembly GCA_035512695.1. Lineage (GTDB taxonomy): Bacteria > Chloroflexota > Anaerolineae > Anaerolineales > JABWBV01 > DATDOR01. Next base: position 2,689 of record DATKDL010000007.1, read on the forward strand.
CCCGGCGCATATTACGGAAAGCTGGCCGGTACGTGGATCGCCCAGGGGATCATCATGAGCATCCTGCTCGCAGGCATCCTTTTCTTCCAGAAGCGGAAAGACAACTGATCATGAGAGGAATATTGAGTATTCATCGAAAAACCGCGCGAAGGCGCAAACCGCCAGCCCTGGCGGTGATCCTGCTGGCTTTGGCGAGCCTGGCCTGCCTCTCCGGCGGGTCCGGGGACGAGGTCGACCCTCGCCAGGCGACGGCGGATGCGCTCTCGCAGTCGATCCAGCAAACGGTGGCCGCCGAGCAAGATCCACCCACCGACGCACCGGTCGATAACTCAGCCATCGCCACCGCGCAGGCTCGGGCGACGGAACAAACTATCGCCGCGCAGCAAACCTCCACGGCGGTTGCCGGGATGTCCGGCGCGGACATGGAGGCCACCCGGCAGGCGTTCGGACCCATCCTGGATACGCTGCCGACCTATGGGGTCGATCCGAATGCCGGTCGACCGGCCTGGATCCATCCGCCCGTCACGATCGATATCGAAGGTTACCTGGTCGCCGATTACGCCAACAACTACATCGGCACGGTTGTGACGGATTTCGTCGTCTCATCCGACATCACCTGGAATACCCAGTTCGGCACTGCGGGATGTGGATTTGCCCTGCGCAGCAATGGAAATGAGGAGGCGTTCGATCAGTATTTCGTCATCGCCACGCGCGGCGGCAACGGCCGGGTCGAGTTCGCCCTCCAGGCGGGCGGTGAGATCCTCAACACAAAGGACTTCTACGCATACGGACTCGACGGTAACTTCGATTGGCGCAATGACACGACCAACCGGCTGACCATCGTGATGCGCGGACCGCTGGTCTGGATCTACACGAACGACACCCTGATCGCAGAATTCGACGTCAACGATCCGCCCCAGCAGCCGTACATCCCCCCGGCGCCGGCCCCGCCGGCGGATGTCGAAACCAATCCGGAAGCAGCCGCAGCCTACGAGATCGCCAGGGCGGAATACGATGCCACCGTGACGCAGATCAACGCCGAATTCCGCTCCCGACAACAGGCTTTCGTGGAAACGGACGTCGAGTTCGAGAAAGGTTTCGTAGCGATGTTGGCGGTGAACGAATCAGGCTATACTACCTGCACGTTTGATAATACGTGGTTATTTTTGATCGAGGAATAAGAAAATGGCTCAACCAACCTGGATCGGCTATAAACTCAACGACCGGTACCTGATCGAACAGGAACTCGGCTCCGGCGGGATGTCAGCCGTCTACAAAGCCCAGGATCCCAACCTGAAGCGGATCGTGGCAATCAAGCTGATCCACTCCCATCTCTCCAGGAACCCGGATTTTGTCCGCCGTTTTGAAACCGAGGCTTCTTCCGTGGCGCAGCTGCGGCATCCGAACATCGTCCAGGTCTACGATTTCAATCATGACGGCGATACATATTACATGGTCCTGGAGTTCGTTCCGGGTGAATCGCTGCAAGAGCGACTGAAGCGACTGAACGATGTAGGCCGCAAGCTTTCCGCCAACGAAGTGATCGATCTGGCCTCGAAGACCTGTGATGCCGTCCACTACGCCCATAAACGGGGGTTGGTGCACCGCGATATCAAGCCGGCCAATGTGATGCTCAATGTCCAGGGCGAGCCGATCCTGATGGATTTCGGGATCGTCCGCATCCTCGGCGGAACTTCGCACACCGCGACCGGCGCCGTGGTCGGCACCGCGCTCTATATGTCCCCGGAGCAGATCCGGGGCGAGCATCCGGATCATCGAGCGGATATCTATTCACTCGGCGTCATGCTGTACGAGATGGTCAGCGGCAAACCCCCGTACGAATCCGACTCGGCCATGACGATCATGATGATGCACCTCAACGACCCGGTCCCGGATATCCAGAATATTTTACCGGATACGCCGCCGGGTCTGAAGCCGGTGATCGAACGGGCGCTGGCCAAGAACCCGAATGATCGCTATCAAAGCGCAGGTGAAATGGCTGCGGCGATACGGGCGTCGAGATTCAGCGGGGTTGCCGCAGGTGCACCGGCCGGGACCGTAGTGGGAGCCCCGGCACCGCAGGCGACGTTCGTCGAACCGGCGCGGTCCGCTCCACCGCCCCAGGCGACCTATGTAGAATCCGGCGCCCCGCCTCCGACCTCGCCCGGGACGATCGTCGAAACTCCCGCACCGGTCTCCAGGCCGCAGCCGGTCGCTCCGGCCATGGCGGCGCCCGCAAAGAAGCGCGGCAGCTCGATGCTGCTGCTGGGCGGCGGCGGCGTAGCCATCCTGCTGTTGATCTGCATTATCGCCGGCGTCATTTTCCTGCCGGGTCTTTTCGACGGAGATGATCCCGGAGTAAGCGGTGAAGCCACGCAAACGGAAGCCGTCGCGGTCCTCGTGGGGGTTACCGATACACCGACACACACCGATTTACCCCCTTCGCCGACCCTGACCAACACGCCGACGATCACGCCCTCGCCGACCATCACGCCCACGCCCACACCGACCGAGCCGGTAGGGCCGTACGTCCTGATCACCGAAATCGTGCTGGAGAACGGCGTATACTTCGTAACATACGAAGTGTTCAACTTCACACCATTGATTTCTACAAACACCGAGTCAATGCATATCCACTTTTTCTGGAATACATATGACCCGATCACGGTTGGCGTTAACGGTATCGGTGATTCGACGGGCGGTGGGTCCTGGTCGCTTTACGACGTGCCCAGTCCGTTCAACCGGTTATCGGTGAGCAACCGCCCCACCGGCGCTACGCAGATCTGCGCCCTGGTCGCAAATTACGACCATTCGATCAATTTGGACACCGGGAATTGTGTCGATCTGCCGGAATAACCCGTTGCGTAATCCGGGATTTGTCACTACAATTAGGCTGCAACAGAGTAACTATTCAGGCTGTCGCTGAGAATTCAGATAAAAATCGGGTGCAAGCGGGGACTTCGCCCCCGCTTGCACCCGATTTTTCCCCGGTTTCAGCCGCAGTCTGAGTGGTTGCGCAACAGAAAAACATTCGAGGAGGCTCTTAATGAACGACGAACCCATGTCAGACCCGATGTCCAATGAAGTGAGCAGCGATGATCGCCTGTGGGCGGCGCTCGCATACGTTTTTTCCCCCCTCGTGCCGATCATCCTGATGGTCTGGGAAGAAAAGAAAAACCGGGCTTTTATCAAGGCGCACACCGTCCAGGCGCTCGTAGCCGGGATCATCTTCATCATCCTTTCATCGGTCACGCTCGGCTGCGGTTCCGTGGTCTGGCTGCTGATGCTTTGGTGGGCCTACAAAGCCTACCAGGGTGAAATGGTCGAAATCCCGGTCATCAGCAACCTGGTCAAGAACCAGGGTTGGGCCTGACACCGGTTTATGGCCGACGGAGGAGCCAGCTTCGGCTGGCTCTTTCGGTTTCCAAAGGACTCCGAATAAACGATGTCAGAGAAAGATGAGCGGCTTTGGGCGGCACTGGCGCACGCCAGCATCCTGCTGAACCTGCTGACCGCTTTTCTGGGCGTCCTGACTCCGCTGATCATCTATCTGGTTTACAAGGATCGCTCCCAGTTCGTTGCCCGGCATGCGATGCAAGCTTTTGTGTTCCAGTTGGTCTGGTGGGTCGGCGGAGGGATCCTGGTCGGTCTGTCCTGGACGGCGGTGGGTTTTTTGAGCCTGGTGATCGTCGGGATCCTGTGTGTCCCGATCGCGATCCTTATCAGCTTGATCCCGGTTGCGGCCTGCATCTACGGCATCGTCGGGGCATTGCAGGCCTACGAAGGTCGAGCGTTCCGGTACTGGCTGATCGCCGATTGGGTGAAGGTGTGAAATTCGGTAAAAATCGGAGACACAGCGAGGTGCCCCTCGCTGTGTCTCCGATTTTTACGCTTTTACGATAGAATATCCCTACAACAGAACGATCCCAGGGGAGAAGTCCGGCGCCTTCGGCGCCAGAAACCGAAGGGGCAAGGCCGGGGCTGCAATCCCGGTCGAAACTCTCAGGTAAAAGGACCCTGGTTTCGGTTCCCTCTGGAAAGACCCGCCTTCCGGCGGGCACCGATGGGGCAAGGCGGAACAGAAAGAACCGCCGAATCTCTCAGGTCCAGGACAGAGGGCGCACACGAAATCCGCGTGCGCCTTCTGTTTTTTTAAAGGCGGCGATCTGGGGACGGGCTGCGGCGGAGCCGCAGCCTGCTCTCACATCGCCAGACCCCTTATTTTCAGGAGCGTAAAATGAATATCCCAGAAGACCTGAAATACACCAAAAACGACGAATGGGTCCGCGTTAATGGCGGGATCTGCACGATCGGTGTCACCGATTACGCGCAGGACCAGCTCTCCGATGTCGTGTACGCCGAAGTGTCGGTCACCGTAGGCGCTTTGGTGTCCCAGGGCGACGTGGTCGGCGCGATCGAATCGGTCAAGGCAGCCGCAGAGGTCTACGCGCCGGTCTCCGGCAAGGTCACCGAGGTCAACGACCTGCTCGACGAGACGCCGGAAGCGATCAACTCCGACCCGTACGGGGGAGCCTGGATGGTCAAACTCGAGGCGAGCAATCCCGTTGAACTCGACGGGCTGATGGATTCCGCCGCATACGAGGCCTACCTGGCCGATCGGGAACACTAAAGATGGGTAAGAGAGATTTGATGAACCCAATCGACGGTTTCGCCCACCGCCATCTCGGACCCCGGCCGGGGGACCTGCCAGCCATGCTGGAGACCGTCGGGATCCGTTCCCTCGACGAACTGGTCGATCGGGCGATCCCGGGTGTGATCCGAATGGATGGCCGCCTGGACCTGCCCAGGCCGCTGTCCGAATCGGAGGCCAGGGCCGACCTGGCAGATCTGGCTGCCCGCAACCAGGTCTACCGTTCGTACATCGGGCTCGGGTATTACGGAACGATCACCCCCGCCGTCATCCAGCGCAACATCCTCGAAAATCCGGGCTGGTACACCCAATACACTCCCTACCAGGCGGAGATCGCCCAGGGTCGGCTGGAGGCGCTGCTCAATTTCCAGACGGTCGTCACAGACCTGACCGGGATGGACATCGCCAACGCCTCGATGCTCGATGAAGCCACCGCTGCAGCCGAAGCGATGACGATGGCGCAGCGGTTGATGCCGCGCGGCAGTCAAGCGAATGTGTTCTTCATTTCGGAAAATTGTTTCCCGCAAACGATCGCAGTGGTGAAATCACGCGCCGAGCCGCTCGGGATCGAGGTCGTGGTCGGCGACCATTCCGCTTATGCCTTCGACCGGCCCACCTTCGGCGTCCTCGTCCAGTACCCGGATACCGGCGGGGATATTTGCCGGTTTGACGACTTCTTCCTCAAGGCAAGAGAGGCCGGCGCAATTTGTATCGTCGCGGCGGACCTGCTGGCGCTTACCCTGCTGCGGCCGCCGTCCGATTTCGGCGGCGACATCGCCGTCGGCAGCACCCAGCGCTTCGGCGTCCCGCTCGGCTACGGCGGTCCGCATGCAGCCTACATGGCCTGCCGAGACGAACACAAGCGCCAACTCCCGGGCCGGCTGGTGGGGGTTTCGGTTGACAAGCTCGGGCGGCCGGCGATGCGGCTGACGCTCCAGACTCGCGAGCAGCACATCCGCCGCGAGCGCGCAACGAGCAATATCTGCACAGCCCAGGTCCTCCTGGCGATCATGGCGTCGATGTATGCCGTCTATCACGGTCCCGAGGGCCTGACCCGAATTGCCCGGCGAGTGCGGCTGTTGGCCGGCATCCTGCGCGCTGCGCTGGCGTCCGCCGGATACCAGGTCAACACGGCCCCGGTCTTCGACACCCTGAGGGTCCGGGAAGGACCCCTGTCCCGAGAGGAGATCGAACGCCGCGCCCTGGAGCGCCGGATCAACCTGTTCTACGCCCAGGACGGAAGCACGCTGGTGTCGATCGATGAGACGGTCGATCCGCCTGACCTCGCCGATCTGTTGGCCGTATTCGGACTGAACGGCGATGCAGCCGACCCGGAAAATTGGCTGGAAGCCGCCGAGACGGATTTTTCCGCAGACCTCGCCCGGTCGACGGATTTCCTGGCACATCCCGTGTTCAACACTTACCGTTCCGAGACCGAGATGCTGCGCTATATCACGAAACTGCAGCGGCGCGACCTCTCGCTGGCCCACTCGATGATCCCGCTCGGCTCCTGCACGATGAAGCTGAACGCGACCACCGAAATGCTTCCGGTGACCTGGGCAGCCTTCGGCGCGCTCCACCCCTTCGCCCCGCGCACCCAGGCCGCCGGCTACACCGAAATGTTCGACCGGCTTAACAGCTACCTGGAGGAGATCACCGGGTTCTCGGCCACCTCGCTGCAGCCCAATGCCGGTTCGCAGGGCGAATACACCGGTCTGCTCGTGATCCGGGCATACCATCTTTCGCGCGGAGATACGAACCGGGATGTCTGTTTGATCCCTGCCAGCGCGCACGGCACCAACCCGGCCAGCGCATCGATGGCCGGGCTCAAGGTCGTCGTCGTCGAAACGGACGAGGAGGGGAATATCGAGATGGAGGATCTGCGGGCCAAGGCCGAGCAGCACAGCGGCCGGTTGTCCGCCCTCATGGTGACGTACCCATCCACCCATGGAGTTTATGAAACCGGGATGCGCGAGATCTGCCGGATCATCCACGAGAACGGCGGCCAGGTCTACATGGACGGCGCCAACATGAACGCCCTGGTCGGATACGCCCGCCCCGGCGACTTCGGGGCCGACGTCTGCCATCTCAATCTGCATAAGACCTTCTGCATCCCACACGGCGGCGGTGGTCCGGGGATGGGGCCGATCTGCGTCGCGGCGCACCTGGCGCCATTCCTGCCGGACCACCCGCTGGTGGATAGCGTCGGCGGGGAGACCCCGTTGGGGGTCGTCTCGGCCGCGCCCTGGGGCAGCGCCGGGATCCTGCCGATCTCATACGCCTATATCCGCATGATGGGGGAAGAGGGTCTGCGGATGGCGACGGCGTATGCCATCCTGAACGCCAATTACATCGCTGAGCGTCTGGAGCCGCATTTCCCTGTCCTGTACCGCGGCGAGAGCGGTCGAGTGGCCCACGAGTGCATCATCGAGATGCGGCATTTGAAGGAGGCGGCCGGGGCGGAAGACGTCGCCAAGCGGCTGATGGACTACGGTTTTCATGCCCCCACGCTCTCGTTCCCCGTCCCGGGGACGCTGATGATCGAGCCGACCGAGAGCGAATCCAGGGAGGAACTCGACCGTTTCTGCGAGGCGATGATCTCGATTCGGGAGGAGATGCGGGCAATCGAGGAAGGTCGGATCGATCCAGTTGACAATCCCCTGCACAATGCGCCGCATACGGCCGAGATGGCGCTGGCCGACGATTGGTCCCACCCGTATTCACGGACCGAGGCAGCCTTTCCCGCCCACTGGATCCGGGAGAACAAGTTCTGGCCCTTCGTAGCCCGGATCGACAACGTCTATGGGGATCGGAACCTGTTCTGCGTCTGCGTGCCAGTGGAGATGTACGCGGAAAACTGATATCATGGAAAACAACTTCCCCAATCCGGAACGCGTGCTCGTGATCGCCGCCCATCCGGACGACCCCGAATTCCCGGCAGCCGGGACGATTGCCCTGTGGACGAAACTCGGGACCGATGTGCGTTATGTGATCGTGACCGACGGGAGCAAGGGTTCGAGCGAACCCGGGATGACCAGCGCAGAGCTGGTCGCCCAAAGAATGGACGAACAGCGCGCGGCAGCCGGCGTGCTGGGCGTCGGCGAGGTTGTTTTTCTCGGATTCGAGGACGGCCGCGTTGAGAACAACACGGCGCTGAAGCGCGACCTGGTACGCGAGATCCGCATCCATCGTCCGGATGTCCTGATCACGCACGACCCAACCGCCCGGATTATCGGCGACATGCGCCTGAACCACCCCGATCACCGGGCCACGGGCGATGCGGCCCTGGACGCCGTCTACCCCCTGGCCCGCGACCGGCTGAATTTTCCTGAGCATGAAGCCGAGAGGCTGGAACCGTTCAAGGTGCTGGACATATTCCTGACCGGGAGCAACGATAACAACCTGACGGTCGACATCACGGACACGATCGGGTTGAAGCTGGCCGCGCTCAAGGAGCACAAATCGCAGATCAGTGATCCGGAGGTGCTGGAGACGCGCATGAAAGATTTTGCCGCGCGCAATGCCGAGGGGACCTCGTTTCAGTTTGCGGAGAAGTTCCGCCGGGTCCGGTTAGCCGGATAATCGCCGGGCGAACGGTTTGCGAGTCGAAATATGCTTCAAATATCCAAACTGTCTAAATCCTTCGGCGCTGAAACCGTCCTGCGTGAAATTTCATTCGTTGTGAACCGCGGTGACCGGATCGCCCTCATCGGGCCAAACGGAAGCGGGAAATCGACCCTGCTAAAGATCATCACAGGCGAGCTGAAACCGGACGACGGTGTGGTCGCGGTTGCTTCCGAGGCGGCTGTTGGATACCTCCCCCAGGGACAGCCGATCGACGATGACCGGACGGTGCGCGAGATCATCCTCGGCGGGGTTCCGGGCTGGAGCGATGCACGCCGTGAAATGGAGCGCCTGTCGGAACGCCTCGGCGGTGAAGACGCTGATATTGATTCGCTGCTTTTTAAATATGGCTATGCGCAGCGGAGTTTCGAGCAACTTGGGGGATACCCGCGTGAACATGAGGCCGAACGGATCGCCGTGGGACTGGGCCTCCCGGCTGCAACCCTCGATCGTCCGGCCTCAACATTATCCGGTGGGCAGCGCGCCCGGGCCGGCCTCGCCCGCCTGCTCATCACCGGACCCGACCTCATGCTGCTCGACGAACCAACCAACCACCTCGATATCACCGCCCTTGAATGGCTCGAATCCACCCTGGCGGAGTTCCCCGGCGGAATCCTGCTCGTCTCTCACGACCGGGTTTTTCTGGACCGTATCGCCAACAAGGTGATCGCCCTGGACCCCGAAACGGGGACTGCCCGCGAATACACCGGGAATTACTCGGAATTTGCCGCAGTCCTGGCGCGGGAGATCGAAAAGACCCGCCAGGCCTGGCACGACCAGCAAGCGGAGATCCGCCGGATGGAGGCCGATATCCACCAGACCAGGATGCACGCCAAAAGCGTCGAACTCACGACGACTTCCGGCCAACCGACCGTGCGCAGGTATGCCAAAAAAGTCGCCAGGAAGGCCCTCAGCCGTGAGAAAAAGCTGGAGCGTTACCTGGACTCGGATGAGCGGGTCGAAAAACCGGAGGCCGGCTGGCGGATGAAACTTGCTTTCGATCGATCGATGCGATCCGGTCAACAGGTCCTGACGATCGACAGCCTGTCGTTCGCCTATCCGGGAGCCGCTCCGGTGCTGCACAAGCTCGACCTGGAACTCTCCTATGGCGACCGCACCGCCCTGGTCGGCGATAACGGCTCAGGTAAATCGACCTTACTGAAGCTGATCGCCGGTGACCTGGCGCCGGCCGCCGGCCGGGTCGCTCTCGGGAGCGCGGTACGGATCGGTTACATGCCGCAGGAACAGGAAGCCCTGTCTCCGGAACGATCGGCGCTCGAAGTCGTCCAATCCGCCAGGCCGATGAGCGAGACCGATGCGCGCAATTTCCTGCATTACTTCCTGTTCGAAGGCGATGCAGCGCTGCTCCCGGCCGGCCGGCTGAGCTATGGCGAGCGCGCCCGGCTGCTGCTGGCGAAACTGGTCGTTGAAGGCGCCAACTTTTTGGTCCTGGATGAACCGGTCAACCACCTGGACATCCCCTCAAGGGAGCGATTTGAAGCCGCCCTGGATGCTTTCCCCGGAACCGTCCTCGCCGCCGTCCACGACCGCGCCTTCATCCGCAATTTCGGCAGGCGGGTGATCCGAATGGAGGACGGAAAACTCCTGTAGGGGCGGGCCGGCGGGGGAACCGGATAGCAAGGCGCATCACCACCGGGCGACCTGGCAGGTCGCCCCTACCAACGGCCGGTGTAAGCGGCCAGCTTCTCTTCCAGCGCGGCGTACCGCGCCTTGAAATTTCCCACCTGCGCCGGGTCGGTCATCCCCTCGATATTGATCGCCGCGTTCGAAAGCACCCCCCGCACCCCGGCAACGGCCAGGAAAATGGCGCATTCCAGATCGGAAGCGGTGTTCGTGTTCGACCTTCCCTCGAGCCGGGCGGCCTGCTCGAGCACCTGCAGACCCAGGGCAGCGTTTGCCAGCGGGACATCGGTCGCTCCCGCAGTGGTGTCCTGGATCGCCCGGCTGCGCGCCGCCTTTTCCCCGTCCGTGTCGCGCGGCATCCGGTAGGCGTCCATCACCTTGCCGAACGCGGCCGAGTCTGCGTTGCTCCCGGCAACCAATCCCGCAGCCAGCTCCTGCGCCCGCGCGTCGATCTCGCGGTAAACCGCGTCCGGCTCAACCATATTCCGCTTCCCGATCGAGACCCGGGCCACGAGCCCGACCAATCCGGCCGCCATTGCCGCTGCGATCGCCGATGCGGCGCCACCGCCGGTGATATTGTCCTCGGGGTCGAGGACGCCTTTAACAGACGCCAGGTCAAATTCCATCAGATTTCTCCGTTTTCAAGCATCTGCGCGACCGCTTCGATATCCGGGCTCGTCGCGCGGTCGTGTTCCAGAAAATTGACCCTGGAACGAATTTTTCGAAAGGCCGGCCCGGTCCCTGCGCCGAGCCGCGCGGGGCCGTCCGGGCGCAGATCGACCGCCTGGGCGGCGGTGATCAGCTCGATCGCGATGATGTTTCGGACGTTTGCGACGATCTCCAGCGCGTGCCGGGCGGCGTTGGCGCCCATCGAAACGTGGTCCTCCTGGTTGGCGCTTGACGGGATCGAGTCGACGCTGTCCGGATGGGCCAGGGTTTTATTGTCGGACACGAGCGCGGCAGCGGTGTACTGGGGGACCATCAAGCCTGAATCCAACCCGCTGCGCCGGACCAGCATCGACGGCAGCCCGCCGTTCAACGCAGGATCGAGCATCCGAAAGGTCCGGCGCTCGGAGATCGACCCGACTTCCGACACCGCGATCCCCAGGAAATCCAGCCACATCGCCGGTCCGCCACCGTGGAAATTCCCACCGGAGACCGCCCGGCCGCCGTCCGGATCGATAAAGATGAGCGGGTTGTCTGAGGCCGCGTTGATGCAGGCTCCGAAACGGGTTTCGATGAACTCCAGCGCATCGTGCACCGGTCCGAGCACCTGCGGCGTGCAGCGCAGGCTGTAGGCATCCTGGACTTTGCCGGTCGCCGAATCCACGAGAGTGCTGCCGTCCAGAAGTCGCAGCAGGTTCCGGGCGGTCCGACTTTGGCCGGGCTGGGCATTGGCTGTCTGCAGACCGGGATCCAGCGCGGCCGTGATCCCAAGCAAGGCCTCAAAGCTGAGTGCGGCGGCGAGTTCCGCCTGCTCGAGCAGTTGGTGGGCGTCGAAGACGGCCAGCGCGCCGGCCGCGGCCATGAAAGTGGTCCCGTTCGTCAGCGCCAGGCCCTCTTTCGCTTCCAGGACCAGCCGGGGGATCTCAGCTGCCGCCATCGCCGCCGACCCGGTCATCCGCTCCTCCCGGTACCAGGCTTCCCCCGAGTAGCCGTCCTCCTCCAGGTCCCGGCTGAGCACGACGGCGATGTGTGCAAGTGGCGCCAGGTCGCCGCTGGCGCCGAGGGAGCCTTTCTCCGGGACGACCGGGGTCACGCCCCGGTTGAGCATCTCGATCAGGGTCTCGACCACGATCGGACGGATCCCGCTCAGCCCCTTCGCCAGCGAATTGGCCCGCACGAGCATCATCGCCCGGACCAGGTCGACGGGCAGCGGCTCCCCCACCCCGGCCAGGCAGTTCAGGACCAGGTTGCGAGACAGCCGGCGCGCCTCGGCTGGTGCGATGCTCGTCGTCGCCAATGCACCAAACCCGGTCGTAACCCCATAAATGACATCCCCGGACCGGACGGCTGCATCAACCCAGCCCTGGGAGGCTTCCATCCCCCGGCGGATTGACGTTTCCAATTTGTCCACCTGCCGCCCGTGCCGGGCGACCTGGTGGACATCGTCGATCGAGAGGGCGCTGCCGGTTAGTTTGAGCTTCTGCATTCCCTTGATTATAATCTGCCAGCCATGCACCGCATCATTACGGCTCTGCTTACCGTCGTCGTCCTCTGCGCTTGCGCAGGTCAACCGCCGGTCCCAACACCATCGGCTACACCGCGCTCGACCGTGGCGCCAACTACTTCGCCGACTGCGCCCACCCCACCGGTTCAAGAACCGCCCACGATCCCGTATGACCTGTCTGGCGTCGGGGTCCTCACGCCAACCGTCCCGCTCAGCCAGCTGACTCTATTCGGGTACACCTATCAAAAGCCAAACGGCAACCGGTTGGCAGCCGGCTCAGGCCGGATGACGTCGGTGATCCCGGTCGATATCCGGTTGGATGGTGTGCCTGCCTGGGTGGTCGGCGTGCCGGTGGACGGTGGAGGGACGATCTGGGCTGCCGCACTCACCGATGGGCGCATCCAGGCGTTTCTCGTCATGGCAGGGGGGATCACCCCGATCTCCCTGGGCGTCGACCAGCTTCCGCCGGGGATGCCGCCGTTGGTGGTGGCCCACAAAGGCGTTCCGGCGCTCGTCACGGTGCGCGCGGAGGACGCCTCCCCACTGACCCACCCGATCATCCTGGGAGAGGATCCGGAGGACCTTGCTTATATCACCGTCGGCGGCGATCTCGTCGTGGTCAAGGACGGTGCGACAACGAGGCTGGAGGTCGATGCGCTGCCCGATGGCCGTATTTTGCAGGACCCTCGCGGCCGGCTGCTGGTTGTCACCGGTGCAAGCAGTCGTTACGCACATGGCGTCCTCGGGGACCAGGTCGAAGGCACCAGCATTACCCTGATCGAGACGGCGCCGGTCGTCCGGATCGTCAACGCGATCTCTACCGGGATCCAGGTTTTCGAAGGCACGGCCCCAATCTGGTGTGATCTTGACGATGACGGAGACTGGGAAATCATCGCCACACTCGCCGACGAGGTGGACGGTGCCAAAATTGTCATTTTCAACGAGGACGGCGATCGCATTGCCGAAGGTCCGCCGGCGGGAAGAGGATATCTCTGGCGCCATCTCCTCGCCGCGGCACCATTCGGCGGAGGCAGCGAGATGAACATTATCGATAATCTGACTCCGCACATAGAAGGAATCACCGGGTTCTACGGCTGGGACAGTGAAGACGGTCTGTTCCTGGTCTCTTCTGCGCCCGGCGCGAGCAGTCACAGGCTCGCCTCGCGCAACCTGGACCGCGTCATCGCAGGTGATCTGGATGGAGACGGGTTTATCGAGGTGCTGCTGCCTTCGCAAACAGGAGAAATCCTGATCGCCTTCCGGTTCCTGAACGGCAGCGCCGTTGCAGCCTGGAACCTCGCACTGGGAGCGGAGATGACGACCAATCTCGCCGGTATCACCCTCCCGGATGGACGGCTGGCGATCGGGTTTGGACTCGCCTCCGGGATTCTAAGACTGTATCTGCCCTGACCCGCTGTTGTATAATCGATAAAAATAAAGGTGAAATCGAACCCCGGGTCGGGCAGCGCCTGGCCCGGGGTTCGATTTCACCTTTCCACTCGTCAAAGGAGCACACAATGAAGCATCGAGTCGGAATCATCGGTTTGGGGATGATCGGCGAGCGCATGCTGGCCGAATTCATGGGACATCCTTCGTTCGAAGTCGCCGCCTGTTGGGACCTATCCGAAAAGGTCTGTGCAGGCGTGCGTGCGGCGCATCCGGCCGTGCCGATCGTCGACGGGCCGGAAGCGGTCCTGAATGCGGACGGGATTGATATGATCTACATCGCCACGCCGCCGATCACACACGTGGAATACGGTCTGAAAGTCGCCGAACTCGGCCTTCCGCTTTTGATGGAAAAACCACTCTCAACGAGGCTGGAGGACAGCCGAAAATTTGTGGATGCGGTCGAGAAAACCGGGATCCGGACAGCGATGAACTTCGGCTACGCCGCCGGCCCGATCGTGGACAAGGTCCAGGAGATGATCGATTCGTCGGGGATCGGCGAGATCCGCAGCATGGAAGTGCGCTACCAGTACCCGTCCTGGCCGCTCCCGAACCAGCTCAGCGCGTCTCCGTGGATCACCAACCGCCGCACGGGCGGGATGGTGCGCGAGATGTTTTCGCACATCGTTTATCTCGTGCACCGGGTGCTGGGGAAGCTGGAGGTGGTCTCGGCGACCGTTTCCTATCCGCCCGGCGAGGACACGGCGGAGGATTTCGTCCTTGCCCACCTGCGCTGCGGGGACATCCCGCTGTGGTTCATGGGCGGTGTCTCCAGCCCGCACACCCCGCGCACCAGCGACTGGACCATCAACGGCAGCGCGGGGGCCTTGCGGCTGGGCGAAAGCGCCGGGATCCTGTCTGCGAGCGGCGGCGCCTGGGAGGATTTCCCGGCCGGCTCCGATAAAAGCGCCGTCGAAGCCCGCCTGGATGAGCTGGCGGCGATGATCGAGGGACGGCCGCACCGGCTGCCGTCGCTGCGGGATGGGTTGGAGGTGCAGGAAGTGATCGAGGAGCTGCTGGAAACAGGCGGTACCGGGTAGCGCACGATCCGACCGTTTGAAAGCCTTCGTGACAATACCGATAGGAGATCATCATGGATGACAAACGATTCCTCGAAAACGCCCTGGCCGCCTGGAAGCGGCACCATCAGATGACCTATTCGCTGCTGGACCAGCTCACCGACGAGCAGCTTTACCACGAGCTACCGCGGCCCGGTCTGAACATGTACGCCAAGCATTTCGAAGAGATGGCCGAGGTGCAGAACGATTACGCCCGAGCCTTCCACACGCACATCTTGAAATTCACCGAAGGCTCGGTTTATGCAGGTGAGTCGAGCCGGGCGCAGCTGCATGCGGCCTTTGAAGCAGCAGATACAGCCGTCCATGCTGGGATCGCTGCCTGCCCACCCGAACAGCCCATCGACATCTTCGGAGTGCCCGGCACCCGGGCGGACCTGGTCCAGACTCTGCTGCACCATGAGCTGTTCCATCACGGCCAGTTTTCGGTATTCTCGTACGAGATGGCGTTCAACCTACCGAAGGACTGGCGGGATTTCTGGTGGATACCGGCGAGGTACTGAAATAGCCGGATCATTTTCATACTCGCTCGCACCTCATTTTCACCACGGTTTGCGACCTTGATACAGGCATGGTTTCACCGGTAGAGCGTGTGGACGACCACCGCTGAGCCAACCAGGTACAGCAGGATCGATAATCCCAGGGCCAGCAAAGCGCGCCGGTCAACCCCGCGAAACTCGCCGTAGACCAGACCCCATAACTGCGTCCACAGCCCTCCGGTCAGCCCCAGCGGCCAGGAGATGACTGCGCTGAGGAAGGCGGTCGCAAAGGTGTGGATGATGTTGCCGCCGTAGTGAAACACAGCGGAGAAGACGGCGAGCGCATGGATACGGGACGGCGTGCGGAAGGTCTCCCGCAGCTTGCCTTGCCGGGCCAGGCTGATCCCGCTGCTGGCACAGGCCCCCAGAAAGGCCCCGGTCGCCAGCATCGCCATAAACGGCATAACGGCCATCCCTTCCGGCTGTGTGGTCGATTTGAGGCCGTAGGAGATGGCAAAGGTATAGGCCGGGATCAGCAGGGTCACCAGGATGATCTGGCCCAGGGACCGGCGCAGGTTCCCGATCGTGATCTGAAGCTCGTCCTCGAGAGAGGTCCGGCGGCTGCGGTAAATGCCCGAGACCATCCCGGCCGTCACTGCAGCCACGAGGAAACCGGCGGCAACAAAAACGGCCGGGATCGAAACCCCCTCGGGGACGCCACCGAAGAACATGGCGATTGCGATCCCGATCAGGATGCTGATCGAGGATTGGAGCGGCTGAGCCAGCGACAGCCCAATCGTCCGCTGGACCCGCAGTTGGATCCGGATCCCATTCACGTAAATCATCCCGCCCAGCAAGGTGAGCAGGACACGCTCCGGTCCGACCGCCCAGACCTCCCGCAGGTTCCCGATCAGCGCGGGTCCATCCAGGAGCAGCCCGGTGCCCCAGACCAGGATCAACGATGCGATGAAGATGGAAAGGAAATAGCCGTCGAGCGAATAACCGCCCAGGTATTTCAGGGAAAGCGCCCAGGTCCCCCACATCGATGCGGCGAGGACCGCCATCGCGACGGCTGCTCCGGTAGTGAGCTCGGGAGAGAAATTCATCACTCGCCGGAGACCGCCTCATCCGCGCGCGATTCCCTCTGCGCTTCCCGGATTTCGGCATATCGGATCGGGTCCACCAGGTCCGGGATCAGGATCCCGGCGGTGGTCCAGTACGCTTGTGTAGCGATCAGCGCGAGAAATGGGACCGTGAGCAGACTCAACGGTCCGACCAGCGGTATGGAGAGCAAAAACAGCCAGGTCAGCACAAAAGCAGTCACGAAGCTGTAACCCGGGTGCCCGGTCGCCAGGCGAATCGTCTCACGCACGATGCGCATCACCGGGAGTTCAGGATGTTCGACCAGGCATGGGTACAGAAAAGGCTGGCACATCCACCAGAGGACCAGGAACGGCAATGCGATACCGGCCAGGAGGTTCAAATAGAAATTCTCTTGAACAGACCAGAACAATATCCCGAACACGATTGCGCTCAACACCAGGATGTTGATGACGGCGACAGCGGTTCCGCGGACTGCCTGGTCGAAAAAACCGCGCACGAATGCCTCACGGGGGTTCACTTCCTGATCGTACGGGTCGCGCAGCCCCTCGGCGGCCGCCTGGAAAAAAGCTGCCTTGGCCGCCGGCATCGTGACGATCGGGATCGAAAAAAAGATCCGCCAGACCGCCAGCCGAGCCCAGAAGAGCGCCCGCTTCAGCGTCTGCCGAAAGCTGAGCGTGATGACGCTCATCGGGTCGAGATCGTAGCTGCGTTTCATCCGGTTGCCTGGTTGCCTGTTTTCCTGGTTCTTCGGATCGTTTTCTAAATCACATCGCTCCTGGCCGGATGCCCAGCCGTCGCCAAAGCGTATTGAAGCTTCCGCGCCGCACCTGGACCAGGGCGAGGCCGGCAAGCATCAGCGCCATGCCGAGCACCTGGTTGGCTTTCAGGGTCTCTCCCAGGATCGGAATCGCCAGCAGCGCGGTCCAGATAACGGTCGAGGCGCCCAGGATGCTGGCCTCATACGAGCGCAGGACGCGGAGGATGTGGTTCCAGACCGTCAGGCCAAACGCAACCATGACCACTCCAGCGTAGGCGATCGCAATCCAGTTGCCCAGGCCTTCCACCCGGGGAACGCCATCTACTGCAAGCCCGATCACCGTCAACAGGCTCCCGCCGATCAGCAGCGCCATGGTTGAGACGATATTGTTCGAAAGCTTGTTTTCGGTGACGATCCCCAGCTTGCGAGCGATATTGTTCGTGTAGGCCACGGCAGTGATCCCGACCAGGATCAGGAGGATGCCTACAAACTCGTAGCCGGTCGGGGGTTCGTCAAAGAAGACTCGCAGTCCCACGATCGCGATCAGCGCACCCAGGACCTGGAAGATGGTCGGCGACTCCTTGAGCATAAAGATGCTCATCCCCATCGTGATAAAGCCGATGAAATTGACCAGGTAGGTGTTCGTCGTCGCCGGAAGGCGCTCAAGCGAGATCGTCATCGTGATTCGGCCGACGACAAAATTGAACAAACCGATGATGATGATATAGGTCCAGATCTGCCGGCTGAGGCCCTTCGGGATCCGCTCCCCGCGGATTACAAAGGTGTAGACCGACAGCAGGACCATCCCGATCATCACGGACAGCCATGCGAAAGTGAGCGGCGCGACGTCCTCCAAAGTGATCTTGGTGATGACGGTGCCCAGCGACATGAAGATCAGGATGGTCAGGGTCTGGGCGATGGCAACCAGGCGTGGGTTTTTCAATGGCTATTCCCTCAGTTCCTGGGCCTCAATTGAGGCGGGTTGATTGTTATGAGGTTCGGTGGGGGGAGCGGTTTGACCTCGAAAAGGACCATCTTCATCAGGATGGTACCGAAAGACATGCTGAGCAGGATCAGGACGAGAGAAAAGATCGCGATCAAGCGCTGGCGCGTTCCGGGTTGCTGCATGGTCGTAGCGGCTCTTAACCCCCCGCCCGGGTGTCGACGGAAGCGATCTGGCGCCGGCGTGCGAGGTAAACGACCGCCCCGATCGCCAACGGCAGCAGCGCCAGGGCGTAAACATGCGGACCGCGATCGATGTTCAGCACGCGGATCTCCCTGCGGCTACCCAGGATCGGACGGCCGTCCTCGTCCAGCAGTTCGACCCTGTAAACCGGGTTATTCCCGCTCAGTTCGAGGGCAAAACCTTCAAACGATGACCGCTGCATGGTCTCCGGGTTAAACTCGAGCACTTCGTATCCCAGCCCGCTCCCGGCGAGCTGCTGAACGAAATAACCCTTCAATTCTGCCTCCTGGACGCTGCCGTCGGCGCCCGACACGCGCAGGGTCGTATTCGGATAGGGATCATGAAGCACCCAGCGGGTGCGGTCCTCCCGGGAAGCCTGATCCTGTGGATCGAGCATGCGGGTGTAATGCAGTTCGTTGAAAAGGCTTTCACGCGAAGGCTGCAGGTACACGGTCGCACCGGGCTCGGCGTAGATCACCGCATCCGGGTAAACCGAGTCCTCGGGCTGGGTCCACCGGCTTTGCGGCACCACGGAGTAGGCGACCCCGTTCTGTAACTGGGCGAAGACGACCAGGCTGCGACGGCTGTCCGGGACAACGATGCCGTTGCCGTCCCGCATCAGGATCGTGTACCGCCCCTCCGGCAGGCTGAGCGGATAGGCCTTGTTCGGGTCGGTGCTTTTGATCGTGAATTCGCCGACCGGTTCCGGGCGCACCGGCAGATCCTCCGGATCGACTGTGCCCGGTTCGTTGTTTATAATGATCTCGTCCAGCTCGGCCCGGTATGCTTGCTCGGCTTCGTAATAATCGAAAAGGGATTCGCGGTAAGCTGCAAAGAGCGCCTCAAAGGCCTCGTGCATGGCGAGCGCATCTTCGCCGACCCCGATTCGAAGGGTCTCCAGCGGGTTAGCGCTGTCGTACTGGATCACGTAATCCTGCAGCGGGACCGACAGGACCAGGTCGGCGCCCCGGAAAACCTCCAACTCCCCTTCGACGACTTCGTTCAGCAGCGACCAATCCGCCAGGAACCGGTTCGTGATCGGCCAGTAATAGATCATCGTCCGCCGCGGTGCGATGATGTTCTGCCGGTCGGCAATCATGTAGAGCGTCTCCACGTCCGGTGGGGCCATCGCGCTCGCATAGGTCAGGCCGTCGAAAACGGTGGTGGCATAAACGAAAGCCCGTTCGCGTTCCGGCGATTGGGCATGGCCGGCGTTGCCGCCGGTTGCCAGGCCGAAAAGGATCAAAATCATCACGAGCAGCGCTCGTTGGGAGGTTCGCATCAGTCGCGCACTCCTTTGCGCTCCAAAAGCCAGACGCTGCCTAACAGGAACACGGCCGCCTGCAGCAGCATGATGCCGGTATGGGCGAAGAAATCCAGGAACGCCCGGTCAACGTAAGCCGTCATCGCCAGGTCCAACTGGGCGTATGGGGATACCCAACGGACAATCCCGTTTGCGGCGGCGAGCACGTTGCGGACGGTGATCAGCGGATCGTTGACCGCCGGGTTCGACGCCAGAACCACCCCGGTTACGATCTGATCCGCCAGCTGAATGCCGACGACGAGCAGGGTGATCAAGGTGAAATAGATCAGCGCCGTCCGAGACCGGCCGCCCCACATCGCGATAAACATCCCAAACGCGATCACGACCGCGGCGGCGGCGATCGAGACGACGAGGACGACAGCGACCCCGATCGAGTACTGCAGGTGCAGCAACCAGGTCAGCAGGTTCGACCAGACGAAGGCCACCAGGGCCAATGCAGCGTAGACCTTTAGCTGTCCAAGAAAGTTTCCGAGCAGGAACGCAAACCCATCCACCGGCCCCTGGATCAGGGTTTCCAGGGTGCCCTGGTCGCGCTCGCTGGAGACGTTGAGCGTCGATACCATTGCCAGGTAGATCGAGATGATGATCGTGTTGATCAGGACCGGTAGAAAGATCGGCTGCCGGGAGACGAAGACGATGTTCTGCTCGGTGAAATTCAGCGTATTGCCGACGGAGACCGCCGCGATCACCAATGCGACGAACATGGCGACGTAGATCCCCAAACCATAGAAGGCCGACTGGCTGGCCCGGCGCTGGATGCAATTTGCCGCATGCCAGCGATCCCGCCAATGCCGGAGCCAGGGGTTAGCTTTCGTCATCGTCTCGCTCTCCGGTCCATGCCCGGATATGCTGTTCGGTGATAGTGATGAACGCTTCTTCCAGGCTCGCCTGGTGTGTCCGCATCCCCTGGACGATGGCACCGCGCTCGGAGAGGGCTCGCCCCAGTTCGCCCCGGTAGTCGCCGTCCTCCCGTGTGAATACGGTCAATTTGTTTCCATCCTGGACGACTTGAACCACGAACTGTAGCGCCGCGAGACCGGCGACAAGCCCTTCCGACAGCTCGACGAGCTCGACTTCGATCCGGCGCCGTCCGCCGACCCGCTGCAGCAGGTTTTCCATGTTGTCTTCGATGATGAGCCTGCCTTTGGAAATGATCCCGACCCGGTCAACGGTCTGCTCGACCTCGGACAGGATGTGGGATGAAACCAGGATCGCACGGCCCTGCTCGCGCTCCTTCAGCAGGATCGTGCGGACCTGCAGGATCCCGTACGGGTCGAGGTTGGCGACCGGCTCGTCCAGGATCAGGATCTCCGGGGAGTGCAGTAAGCCGCGCACAAAGCCCAGTTTGCGACGCATCCCGGCCGAAAACTGTCCGATCAGGCCCTGGCGCCAATCCCAAAGCTCGACCTGCTTCAAAAGGTCTTCCGCCCGTTTAGCGCCATTTTCGGCCTGGAACAGCTCGGAGAAGAACATCAGGTACTCCCAGGCGGTCATCTTCGGGTAGAAGGCCTGGCTTTCGGCTACGACGCCGATCCGGCGTTTGATCGCGAACGGGTCGTCCGCCAGGCGCTTGCCGAAGATGGAGACCTCTCCACTGGTCGGGGCGAGCGTACCGAGGATCATCGAGATCGTCGTCGTTTTCCCGGCGCCGTTCGGTCCGAGCAAGCCGTAGATCTGGCCCGGCTCGATGCGGAGATTGAGATCGTCGACCGCTTTGAAGCGGCCGAAGCGCTTGGTCAGGTTTTTCGTTTCGATCATCGCTCAGAGCTCGCGGGCGTTCTCCAGGGTCTGTTCAAAGAGTTCGCCGGCGCGGGCGCGCAGTGGTAGGTCCATCTCCGGAAGCCCGACCCGGCCGACCAGGAACCAGGCCGAGACCGCACCGTAGCATGCCGCTTTGAGCGCGTCACGAGTCTCCACCCAGCCGCAGCACAGCCCGCCACCGTAGGCGTTCCCCGCCCCGGTCACATCGATGACATTTACCGGTGTGGCGGGAATGTGATAGATCCGGTCGTGGTCGCGATCCCAGGCATACGAGCCGTGCTCGCCGTGCCGCACGGCCACCATGCGGGCGCCCAGCTTGCTCCAGTATTTCATCACGGCCAACGGATCATCGCTCTCCGCCCAGCCGCTGGCGGCCGGCCAATCGGGGGTGGCGATATCGCATTGCGGGAGCAGGGCTTTGATTTCCTCTTTGTTGCTCCAGGTGCGGAAATCGATGATCGGTTCGAGCGAGAACACGGCGCCTTCCGCTCGCAGTGCTAATGCGTCGAGGACCATCGGTTCGTTTGCGAATTCGGTGATCAGGTGGACGGCACGCGGCGTCCGGAAATGTCCGGGCAGGGTCAGCCGCTGATGGAGCAGTTCCAGGAACTCCTCCCGGGTGACGACCATCACCGGTCCCTTACGGCGGCTGTGATCGATGTATTCGTTCTCATCGTAAAACATTGAACTGCGTGGAGTCCGGATTTTCTCGTATTGAACGTAACCTGACAGGTCGATGTCCAATTTCCTCAGGTCGTCGACAAAGTGCGGTTCGATATCCGTACCGGAGCGGGACATAAACCCAACGTGATCGGCCCACAGGCGAACACCGAAGGCACCCTGGGGGCCGCCGCCTCCCAGCACTCCGCGGACGATCTCGCCCGATTTGAGACGGATGTCGTCGATGATGATCTTGCCGTAAACGATGTAATCGACAGGGGCGGGAGGCGGTTGTCTCTGCATGGTTCCTGACATCTCGGCCGTTTTCAGCCGGCGATGACCTTGACCAGCACGTGCCGGTCGCGCGGACCGTCGAACTCGGCGAAAAGGATACCCTGCGAATGGCCCAACACCAGGCGGCCTTCGTCAATGAGGAAGACTTGGCTGATGCCGACCAGGCTCGACTTAACGTGCGCGGCGGCATCGGACGGCGTATCGTTGATGTGGAAGAAATCGACCCGCGTGGGGATCAGCCGGTCGATTTCGTGGGTGATATCCCTCGGCGTATTCGGGTCGCGGTATGAGTTGACGACGATACCGCCGGTCGTGTGCGGGCAGTAAACATAGCACACCCCGGAAGAAACCCCGGTTTCGGTCACGGCCGCCTGGATCTCGTCTGCGAGATTGACCAGCTCCTGGCGTTGGTTTGTTCGGATGGCGATTCTTTGCATATCAGCGGGCTGCTCCATAATTTTCAGCGAAGATCAGGCGTGGGCGGAACGCCTTGCTGCAGCGATCACCCGGCCAGGTGGACGAAGGCCGGGTTATCGGTCTGGAAGACCTTGCGGCCCAGCGCGGCAGTCAGGTGAGCGGCGAAAAGGTCCGGACCGATGTGGTAGATCAACGGGGAGAACGCTTCGCGCACATCTCCCATCACGGGAAAGACAAAGTCGGCGTGACGTGAGATTTCGTCGTCCCCATCCCGGACGACGGCAACGACCCGGCGGCCGCGCTGTTTGGCAGTCTCGGCCAGCTTGATGGCCCGCCAGCGGCTGCGGTCGGGCGGGGCAATGACGAAAGTCGGCATATCATCCGGGTACGCCAGGTTCTCGACGTGGGCCCATTCCTCCAGGTCCTGGCCGAAAGCGAATTCGCTGGCGGCTTCGACCACCTTGGCGGCCGAGAACAGGGCGGTGCCATAGCTCGGACCGCTGCCCAGGTAAAGATAGGTCGGCGCGCCTTTGAAGGCCTCCGCAGCCGCCAGGGCGGGTTCGTCACAGGCGGCGATCGTCGCTTCCATGAGGTCGCCTAAAGCGGCCAACTCGGCCCGCATGGCATTGGCCTCGGTCTGGTGATAACGGTCCTTGATCTCGCCGATCCGGATCGCCATCAGGAGGAGGCCGATCAGGCTGGCGTTGTAGGTCCGGATCCCGGGGGAACGGCCGAAATCCGGTAGATCGACCAGGACTGCCCGGTCCGCGGTCTTGTGGAACGGGCTCTCCCGCGTCCCGGTGACGGCGACGGTGGTGGCACCGAATTCGCGGGCGCGTTTGATCGCCTGGAGACCGCGCTCGGTGCGCCCCCCGGCGGAGACGGCCATCACCAGGTTGTCATGCGGTGCCCAGGACCGCAGGAACGGCGCTTTGTAATCCAGGAAGCGCTGCGCGCTGAGCGGTTCGCAGACCATCTGGGCGATCTCCTCAAACGCCAGTTCGGCCGCCCGGGCGGCATGATAGGAATCGCCGTCCCCGGTCAGGTACACCCGCCGGATGGAGAGAAATTCGAGCGGGGAAAGGACGGTGCGGATCTGCCGATCGATCGGCCTGACCTGCTCGCGCATCACGACGGGCAGGTCGCGGATCTGCCGGAAGAGGATTTCGGGATCGAGCGGTTCCATCGGTTATCGGTGCGGCCGGTCGGTGCGGAAGCACAGCCGGCCGAGGGCGGTGGTGAGATCGGACGCGAAATAGTTGAAGACCAGGTGATAGACCAGGGGGGAAAATGCCTCCCGGACCTCCCCGATCACCGGGAAGACGAAGTCGGCGTGGCGCGCGATCTCCTCGTCGCCTTCCTGCGCCGCGACGGCGACCCGGCGGCCTAGTTTTTTTCCAAGCTCCACCAGCGGTCCGGCCCGCCAGCGGCTGCGCCCCGGAGGGGCGATCACGACCAACGGCATGTCCGGCAGGCTCTGCGGGTGGGCGTAGCGCTCCACGTGAGCCCATTCTTCCAGGTCCTGCCCGACGGCAAACACACCAGCAGCCTCGACAACTTTTGCAGCCGCGAAGAGCGCGGTGCCGTAGCTGGGGCCACTCCCGGCGAAGATCATCCGGTCGGCATCCTGCCAGGCGGACACGAGCGCCTGCGCCGTCTCCCGGCCGGCCGCGAGCGTTGCGGACATGACCGCATCAAGGCGCTCGAGTTCTGCGACGAGCGCATCGGCCGCGGTCTCGGTAAGTCGCTTCTTTTCGACGCCGAGCCGAACGGCGAGCAAGAGCAGACCGGCCAGGTTGGCATGATAGGTGCGGATGCCCGGGGAAGGTCCGTAATCCTCGATCGACACGACGATCGAGCGTTTGGCCGTCTGCGTAAATGCGCTTCCGGCCATCCCGGTCACAGCTGCGGTGAGTGCGCCGCGAACGTTTGCTCTTTCGAGTGCCTGGACGCCTCGCTCGGTCCGGCCGCTGGCGGAAATGCCGACCACGAGGGTACTGACCTGTGAATAGATCGGCAGGTAGTCCGCGCCGTAATCCAGAAAACGCTGGGCGCTGAGCGGTTCGCATGAAATCCCGGCGAATTCCTCAAATGCCAGCGCCGCCGATTCGGCGGCGTGGTAGGAATCTCCGTTGCCGGTCAAATAGACCCGGTTGACGCCTGCCAGTTCGCCGGCCGGAAATGCATTCCGGATGGACGTGTAAAATCGCGCCGTGCCCTCGCGCGACAGTGCGGGCAGGCTCTCGACCTGCCGGATCAGAACTTCCGGGCTCATCGGTTCCATGGTTTGGGAAACAAAACCTGGGTCAGGCAATCCGGGGGCGGTCAGACTGAAAAAGCATCCGGCCCAAGTTTACGGTGATCCGCGCCGCAAAAAAGTTCGACGGGACGTGGTAGACCAGCGGGGTGAGCTCCTCGCGCATATCGCCCATGACGGGGAAGACGAAATCCGCATGCACGGCGATCTCATCGTCGCCATCTCGGACCACGACGGCCAGCCGCCGACCGAGTTTCTTGACCTGCTCCGCCAGTTTGACCGCTCGCCAGTGGCTGCGCCCGGGCGGCGCGATGATGACGACCGGCATGTCGTCCGGGTAGGCGAAACGCTCGACGTGGGCCCATTCTTCCAGGTCCTGCCCGATCGCAAAGATCCCGGCCGCCTCGACCACCTTGGCGGCGGAGAATAGGGCGGTCCCATAGCTGGGTCCGCTCCCGAGCCAGGCCTGCATCGGCGCGTCCTGCCAGGCGTCTGCGGCAGCCGCGGCGGGGGTTTCTGTGGCACGCAAGGTCGCTTCCATCACCGCATCCAGGTCCGCGATCTCGGTATGCATGCCATCGACGAAGGCCGCGTCGTATTTACCGTGGGCCTCCCCCAGCCGGAGGGCAATGGCTGCCAGGCCCAACAGGCTGGCATTGTAAGTCCGGATGCCCGGGGATCGCCCGAAGTCGGGCAGATCGGCCATTAAGGTTCGCTCGCCGGCCTCGGTGAACGGGCTCCCGGGCGTCCCGGTCAGCGCGACGGTCAGCGCGCCGAATTCCCTGGCGCGAGCGAGGGATTGGAGACCGCGCTCGGTCCGGCCGGAGGCCGAAATGGCGATCACCAGGGCGCGACCTTTTTCGAGCTTCATCCACTCCGCGCCGTAATCGAGGAAGCGTTGGGCGCTCATCGGGTGGCAGGGGATGCCGGCGACGTTTTCGAAGAAAAGCTCCTGGGCGCGGGCGGCATGATAAGAGTCGCCGTCGCCGGTGACGAATACGCGCTCGACCGAGCGCAGGTCGTCTGCGCTCAACGCGGCGCGGACGTGCTCGTCGAAACGCAGGGTCTGCTCACGGGTCATGACGGGCAGATCGTTGACCTGCCGGACCATCACCTCGGGTTTCATCGGATCCATTCAGCCCTCCAGCTGGATTGTTTGAGGGTTTTGAAATTGAAAGCTGTCGGGTTGGGAGAAGCCCCGCCCGCCGGCCCTCATTTTCACCCACTCCTATTCGATCGAGCGAACGATCTCAACATACTCAAGCACCTTGTCGACGTCGATCGACGAGCCCCAGCCGTCCTTCTCAAGGCATGAGCCCACAAACGCCCCATCGGCCTGCTTCATCCGGCGAGCGGCGTTCTCGTGGTTGGTGTGCCCACCAAGGAACACGGGCAATTTGGGGAATTTTTGTTTGATCTCCGCAACGGTGCGGTTGTTTTGCTCTTCATCGCTGTGCGCAATTTCAACGCCGTCCGCACCCACGCCCATCGCCATCCGGGCGAGGTCGACGGCTGGTTTGCCGTTGGCGGACCGGTAGTGCATCCCGTCCACCTCGGCGATCAATTTTATGTTTGTATTTCCAAGCTGATTCCGATAATTCAAGAACTTGAGCGGGTCACCCTGGATCGGACCGTATGGCGAGTCGCTCACCCCGATCAGGGCTGCGCAGCGCATGAACGAGGCGCCCATCGCATGGGCGACGCCAAGCGAAGCATGCAGGGCGTTCCACATGATCTGGACGCCGACCTGGAAACCCGGTCCGGTAGCCTTCATCACTTCATGGACGATCGCGGCGAAGGCTGCCACGCGCGCCCAATCCGCCTCATCCCCCAACGGGTAGACCCTGTCAACCGTCTGGACCAGGCAGCCGTCCGCTCCGCCGGTTTCCAGGGCGCGCGCATCGGCCACGCCTTTCTCCAGGGCTTTTTCGAAATTTCCTTCGATGAAGTGGGGGGTCCCCGGGAGGGGCACCAGGTGCACCATGCCGATGACGATTTTCTTTTTACCTAATGTGTCAAAAGTGCGCATACTCCGTCCTCTGATGATGGATAAACGGCCGGGAATGGTTGCGCCGGGGCCGCGGCTGCGCCCGGCGCAAGTTGGCGATC
This sequence comes from Anaerolineales bacterium, assembly GCA_035512695.1. Classification (GTDB taxonomy): domain Bacteria; phylum Chloroflexota; class Anaerolineae; order Anaerolineales; family JABWBV01; genus DATDOR01. The sequence continues at coordinate 29,648 of DATKDL010000007.1, forward strand.
CACGATCAACCTTTGACCCCGGACAGGGCAACCGACCGGTAGAAATAACGCTGGGTGAACAGGAACAGGATAATGACCGGGGCGGACGCCAGGACCATGGCTGAAAAGACGCGGCCCCACTGCGGGTCGCGGTCGGTAAACTGGTTGGCGATTGCGACCTGGACCGGGTGCAGCGCCTTGTTGCTGACAGCGACCAGCGGCCAGAAAAATTCGTTCCAGATAAACTGGAATTCCAGGATCGAGACCGTGATCAAGCCGGGCACGGTGTTCGGGATGACGACCCGCGTCAGGATCTGGAACAGGTTTGCGCCGTCCACGATGGCCGCCTCGTCGAGCTCGTAGGGGAGCTCCGCCATGAACCCGACCAGCGCAAATACGATAAATGGGCTGGCGTACCAGGGCACGACCAGCGCCCAGAATGTATTGATCAAACCGAGCTGGTTGACCACCAGGAACAGCGGCACGATGATGACCTGCTGCGGGATCATCATCGTCGTGATCACGTAGATCAAGAGCAAGTTCTTACGCGGCACCCGCAGGCGGGCGAAGAAATACGCCGCACCCGTGTTGAAGATCAAAGACAGGATCACGACTGCCACGGCGGATGCCAGGCTGATCATCATCGAGCGGGCCATGTTGAAACCGAGCCCCTGCGCGGCCGGGGTCAAACCAAGGGCCTCGATGTAATTATCAAAGAAAAACTCGTCGAGCGGCAAAAAGGTCACCAGATCGACGGGGAAAACGTTTTGCCAGATCGTCTGCGATGAGCGGAACGAATTCCCGACGACCCAGATCATCGGGCCGGCGAAAACGACGAGAATCAGGGCGAACATCAGCCAGGTAAATAGCCGGCCGATCCATAGACGGGTCTGAGCCAAAAGACGCAATCGGCGGGCGTTTTGTAAAACCGCGCGCTCGTGATCCGCCGCAGCAGCTCCGGAAGTCGACCTTAACGTGTTACGTCGTTCTTCTTTAAACGTCATCGCTTCTCAATATCCTGATCTGGATGATGCTGATCAGCAGCAGCATCACCAACAGAATCACAGACAACGCCGAAGCGTAGCCCATCTCACCGAAGATAAAGCCCAATCGATAGATGTAGAATACGATCACCTGCGCCACCCGCTGCTGTGAAGCAAGCGTATACACGGGGACGAAAACCTGGAAGGCACCGAGGGTGCTAATGACTGAAACGAAAAGCAGGTGGCGTCGGAGCATCGGCAGCGTGATGTGGATAAAGCGCCGCCAGGCATTTGCCCCGTCGACGACGGCGGCGTCATAAAATTCCTGTGAGATACCGCGCATCCCGGCCACCAGAATGATGACCGAATACCCGACGTCTTTCCACAAAGAGATCCCAATGATGGTGGGCATTACGTTTTTCGGGCTGGTGAGAAATTCAATTCGCGTCAGACCAATGCTCTGCAGCACAGAATTCATCAGACCAACGTTGTAGTTGAGCACCATCCCCCACACGATCGCCACCACAACGAAAGACGTGACCACCGGGACGAAGATCAAGGCCCGCATCACGCCCATCCCGCGCCGCTCCTGGTTTGCAAATGCGGCCAGGGCCAGCCCCAGAATGATCGTGAGCGGGACTTTTCCGCCAACATAGTAAAGCGTCGCCCGCATGCTTTCCCAGAAGCGGGGATCGGCGGTGAATGCGCGCACGTAATGGTCGAATCCGACGAATTCGGTAAAACCACGCATCAGGCTGTATTCCCACAGGCTCGTGCGAAAAGCCCAGATCATCGGATAATATCGGAAGACCGCGAAGTTGATCAGCGCCGGCAGCACGAACACGAGGGAGACCAGGATGTACTGGTTCCTGTGTTTCTGCCACCAGCGCTGCCGTCCTGCGGTTTTAATGCTGCCTGCGGTCGTCGCCATCGAATATCAGTCTTCCGTTGATTGTAAACGCCGGTTGTACTTCCTGGGATAGCAGCTTCCGGAGGGGCGCATCGATTTCGAAGGGGGATGGGTGAGTGCAGGTTGCCCTGCACCCACCCATCATAGCGGCGCTCTAGTGTGTCGTTCGCTGTGATGCCGAGCGCCAGAGATCATTCAAACTACCGGTATTTGTCCATGGCCTGGTCCATCAGCTCGGCGTATTCGTGCGCAAGCGCTTCGACATCGCCGCCGCTGACCAGGGCCTGGTAGAACTCGCCGAACAGCGCGTTGTACTCGGTGTAGCCCACCGAGATGATGCGCGGCGTGCCATGGAGCTGGAAGAACTCGGCCATCAGGTCCCGCGGGTAGGTCTGGTACTCAGGGACTTCCGCCAGGAGACCGAGGTTGGCCGGGAACTGGTTCTTGTACTTCCAGATGAAGGCCGCGCCTTCATCGCTCGAGGCGTACTTTACGAAGGCCAGGGCTTCCTCGAAGTGTTCGGTGGTCGGGGAGATGGCGTAATGCCAGCTGCCCGTCTGGCACATCGGGGTCTGCCAGTATGGCGGGTAGGCGGCGCCGAGTTCGACGTCCGGGAACTGGTCGCGCTGGATACCGACCACCAGGTCCTGGTTGATGAACATGGCACTGAAGCCGGCCAACATGGCGTTGGGGGGCGGTTCGATCGAACGCACACCGTATTCGTAGAAGAGATCCTGGTCGAACTGCCAGGCTTCGATGGCCTCAGGCGTATCGAAGTAGCCCGTGTGAGTCAGGCCGTCATCGCTGACGCCCTGGAAGGTCGGGCTGCCCGGCACGCCGTTCGTCCGGGCCGGGATGCGGTTCAGGTAATCGAACCAGTTCGGTCCGTTGTTCTGGAAACCGAACACTTCCGGATTGCCGTCGCCGTCCTCATCGACGGTCAGCTTCTGCCAGACCGGCAGGCCGGTGCCGTCGGGGCCGTAGGTCAGGCTCTCGGACGGATCGATCTCGATCCCGGCGGCTGTGACGTAATCGACCCGGTACCACAACAGTTGGCAGGACTGGACTTCCGGCGGTCCGTAGAACCGGCCTTCATACGTGCCGTCCACGACCGATTGAGGGAACCACTGCTGCATTTCCTCTTCGGTGAAGTGTTCGGTCAGGTCCATGATCACGCCGTTCCAGGCGAAGTGCTTGATGTCCGGTCCGTCGGCCTGGATCAGGTCGACCTTCGCACCTGTCGCAACGGAAGTTTCAATGGACGGGAACAGTTCAGCGAAGGGCTTGGCATCGTACTCGACGGTGACATGCGACCATCTGCCGCCGTCGATTTGCTGGAAGGCTGTGACCATTTCATCAAAGGCCTTGGCCTCGAGTTCATCGGCGATTTTTATGAAAGTGAGCACCACGGGATCTCGATCCCCGTTCGTCTCACCGTTGGTCTGCCCATCCGGAGGGGTTTCCGGAGCCTCGGTGGCCGTCCCGGTCTGGCACGCTCCGAGGACGATGCTCAGGATGACGAGCAGGGCCGTGACAATAAACCAGACATGTTTCTTCATCTCTCACTCCTGTAAGGATCAGTTTGGTGTATACGGAATGGCCCCTGTATAAAATTTTTCCTGGATAAAATCACCTCCTTATGGGCGGGTTTCGGAAATTTAGACCTGGATGAGGCACAATCGCCTCCGTGGCTAATCAAGGGCTTCACCGTAAACCGGTTCCAGTAAGCGCTCCGCCGCCGGTTCACGCACCTGGTAGGTATCTGCCTTCCATTCGAAATAATCACCGGAAAAAATGGACACCGACATCTCAATCGTCAAACCGCCCTCAATGTAGGAGACCCCACGGATATGCATATGCGCCGAACCCGGATCGACCTCCAAAAGCCTGGCCACATCCGGAGAGACATTGACCGGCGTAAGCGTGTTTTCGTTCCGAATGACCTTACGGCCCAGGATCTCCTCATACAGCCGGTAGAAAGAGCGGCCATTGAGATTGTAGCGGCGCATTGTTTCGCCAATCTCTTCCAGCACGTAGGCGGTCAGAACCGCGCTGGGCCGGTCGTTGGTCATCATCAGCCGCTGGAAGCTCATGAAACGGATCTCGGAATTGGCGGGCAGTTGAAAAGTTTTGAGCAGATTAGGCGTCGCCGGCACGGTGTGGATTTTGAGAATTCTGGAGTACGGCTTGCGACCGCTGAGCCGGGCGATCTCCGAGAAACCGGCGGTCAGTTTGAAATTATCGTCGACGGGCTGCCGGGTTACGATCGTCCCACTGCCCTGACGCCGGCTGACCAGGCCGGCAGAGGCCAGTTCGTTGAGGGCGCGTTTGACTGTGATCGCACTCACGCTAAACGCCTGGCAATACTCCTCCTCGGTGGGCAGGCGGCTGCCGAAGGTATATTCTCCGCTCAGAATCTGAAAACGGATGATTTGCTTGATCTGTTCGTAGAGAGGAATTGAGCTGTCTCGATCGATTTGGTCAATCATGCTCGGATCGCAGCGCCTCGACCGTGAAAAAACACGGATCGCTTGACAAGCCAAGGTTATATTAATATACTAAATTTAGTATAAGTATATATTAACCTACCCTTAATGGTGTGTCAAGTTAAAGTACCGAGAACGCAGAACCCTGAGTTGCAGATAAGAACATCCCTGATCTCTTCGCGCGCCTTGTATTTTCTTTATTTTGCGTCCTTGGCATTGTGTTTGACCGGTTTAGGGCCAAATGGCTATTCCTGGTAAGCGCCGCCCTGGCGCTCGGTGCAATTGGACTGCTCTGGCTCGGCCGGCCTGCTGAAATTGGACCGGCCGCGGCATAACGAAGGAGATGAACATGCAAGTCGTACGAAAATCTTACGGAAAATCCTGGCCGGGTACGACCTTCACGGGTAAAACGACCCTCACCGCGCTGCTTGACCGCCAGGAGCCCGGCGGGATGAGCCTGACGATCGTGACATTCGAGGATGGCTCGGTCACGAACTGGCACGACCACCCCGGCGAACAGATCCTGTACATCCTCTCCGGACAGGGCCGGGTCGGTACAGCGGAGACCCGGTGGCAGGTCGGACCCGGCGACGTGATCTACGTCCCTCCAGGCGAGCGGCACTGGCACGGCGCGGAGGAGGGCCACACGATGACCCATATCAGCGTCACAAACGTCGGTCCTCCTACCTGGTACGAAGAGGCGCCGTTCTAAGGACCGAACCGAAATTTGGGGTAGCGATTGTTCGGTTCTGTATGGAAAGGAGATCGCAATGCAAATCAAGCGCGTTTATACATTTGTCGAGGAGACCAGGATCGAGGGGGGGCGCGAGTTGGAGCGGGCCTTGATTCGTTCTGCCGCCGCGGCGGTGATCCAAAACCCGCTGGCAGGTCGGTTTGCGGACGACTTGAGTGAGCTGATCGACCTTGGCGAGACGCTCGGGGATCTGCTTGCTCCGCTGGCGGTCCGCGGCCTGGGCGGCGAGGCCGCGGAGAATTACGGAAAAGCGGCCATCGTCGGGATCGCCGGGGAACGCGAACACGCAGCCGCGCTGCTTCATCCAAAGCTCGGTGCACCGCTCCGCCGGGCGGTCAACGGAGGCGCTGCGTTGATCCCCTCTGCTAAGAAGCTCGGCGGACCGGGAACCGCGATCGATGTCCCGCTGCATTACAAGGACGCAATGAAAGTCCGCTCGCACTTCGACGCCATGGAGGTCCGCATCCCGGATGCGCCGGCCGACGACGAGATCGTCGTCATCATCGCCGTCGCCAGCGCCGGCCGGCCCCACCCCCGCGTCGGCGGTTTGAAACTTGCCGATGCAATCGGTGAGGACGGGACAAACTGAAACCGACAGGAGGATCCGATGAAAGATAGCTTTTCCGAGAAACGCGCCCGACTGGCCGATTCCCACCTCGACCCAAAACGCACCGCCGTCCTCGTCGTCGATATGCTCAACGATTTTTTCAAACCCGGCGGGGCCATGGTCCTGGAAGGCGGCGACGTCCTCTACGAACCGATCGACCGTCTGCTCCGCGCATCGAGAGCGAAAAATTTGCCCGTCTTCTGGCTCAACCAGACTCTCTACCCGGAAGATAAGCTCTTCGAAAAACGGACCGTCCACTGCCTCGAAGGCACCTGGGGGGCCGCTATCGTCGATGACCTCACCTTCGGGACAAACGACGTCATCATCGCCAAACGACGCTACAGCGGGTTTTTCCAGACCGACCTCGATCTGCACCTGCGCGAACGCGACATCCGCCAGTTAATCGTCACCGGTGTCGTGACCAATATCTGCGTCCGCTCGACGGTCAACGACGCTTTCTTCCTCGGTTACGACGTCTATGTCCCGGAAGAATGCGTCATGGCGACCAGCGACGAGCACCAGGCAACCCATCTCTACGACATCGACACCCATTATGGGACTGTCCTGGACCTCGACTGGTTGCTCGCGGAGATCGAGGCAAACGGAGGCTGAGATGGATCTCGCCATCACCAACCTCGGCGGCATCGTCTCCGGGGATATCGAACAACCGATTCTGGTCGGCGATGCCGTCGTCGTCCGGGACGGGCGGATCGCAGCGGTCGGGGCAGCCGCCGATCTCGATTTCTCCGGGATCGAGCACCGTATCGACGCCAACGGCTGCATCATCGCACCGGGACTGATCGACTCGCATGTCCACGTCGTGGTGGGCGATTTCACGCCACGTCAGAACGCGCTGGGTTTTATCGACAGCTGCCTGCACGGTGGGGTCACCAGCATGGTATCGGCGGGCGAGGTCCATCTCCCGGGCCGGCCGAAAACGGCATCCGGACTTAAAGCGCTGGCGATCGTCGCAGCCCAGAGTTTTGCAAACTACCGCCCGTCCGGGGTCAAGGTCCTTGGCGGCGGGTTGATCCTCGACCCTGCCTTCACCGAGGCGGATTTCGACGAGATGGCGGCGGCCGGGGTCCGGCACCTGGGTGAAATCGGGTTAGGCCCGGTCACCGACTGGGAGGTCGCCGCCGAGATGGCCGGCTGGGCGCACGCGCGCGGGATGCGGGTCATGATGCACGTCGGCGGGGCCTCGATCCCCGGCAGCAACGTGATCGGCGCCGACGCGGTGCTGACCGTGCGACCCGACGTCGCCTCGCATCTCAACGGCGGCCCCACTGCAGCCCCGATCGAAGAGATCGAGCGTATCATCGGCGGATCCTCGGCGGCCCTCGAACTGGTGCAATGCGGAAACATGCTGGCCCTTGAGCGGATCGCCGAACGGATCCACGCAGGAGGGCAAGGCGCCCGAATGATCATCGGCACCGATATGCCCTCCGGGACGGGCGTCATCCCGCTCGGGATGCTGCGCACCATCTCGGCAGTCGCCTCGACATCCGGGTTCAGCGCCGCTGAAGCCCTGGCGATGGCGACCGGGAACACGGCCCGAGTCTACGGCTTCCCGCGCGGACGGATCGCTCCCGGGCTGGAGGCTGATCTGATCCTGATCGATACTCCGCTCGGCTCGCCTGCGAAAGATGCATTGGAAGCGCTCGAGATCGGTGACATCCCCGGGCTCGCCGCCGTCATCATCGACGGCGTCGTCAAGGTCAATGTCAGCCGCAATACGCCGCCGCCGCGGCGCAAAGCCGTGATCCCCTGGCTGGTTGCCGGAGGGCATTGAGACCGGCGATCCCGAAAATATCAGGGGGCCGGCGGATGGGCGGGATACACTCGTCCATCCGCCGGCCCCCTGATATTTTCGGGTCTACATGGAGAAAACAATGATGAAACGTTTCGAGAACCAAGTAATCCTTGTCACCGGCGCCGGCAGCGGGATTGGAAAGGCTACGGCGCTGGAGTTCGCCGGCGAAGGCGGTTTGATGGTGATCGCCGATATCAACCCGGACAGCGCCGAAGAAGCGGCACAGGAGGTCCGGTCCGGCGGCGGTGAAGCGATATCGGTGCGGGCGGACGTTGCCGTCGAGGAGGACTGCCGGGCCATGGTCGCCGCGGCGGTCGAGCGGTTCGGCCGGCTGGACATCGCCTTCAACAACGCCGGCGTCGGCGGGCTGAACACGCCGTTGAAAGACCTTCCGGTCGAGGACTGGGACCGGCTGATCGCCGTCAACCAGCGCGGGATGTTCCTGAGCTGCAAACACGAGCTGCGGGCCATGGTCGAGCTTGGCGGGCGGTCTATCGTGAATATGGGCTCGTCGACCGCCGGCTGGGACACGATTTACGGTGGCGGCGGATATATGGCCAGCAAAGAGGCCGTGGAAGGGATCACCAAATGCCTGGCGATGGAAGCTGCCGGCTACGGAATCCGGGTCAACGCCGTGTGCCCGGGGATCATCCAGACCCGGTTGAGCTCGCGGCAGTCGCTCGGCGATGCGGAGGCGGACGCCTTCTTCGAGCGGTTTCGGTTGCGCATTCCACTGCGGCGGGTCGGCCAGCCGGTCGATGTCGCACGGGCCGTCCTGTTCCTGGCTTCTGACGACGCCCGGCATATCACCGGGACCACCCTCCTGATCGACGGCGGGCAAACGATGCAGAGTTGGAGCAATTCGCCCTCAGGCGACCAATACCCCAAATATCGGTAAATCGGACAACGCAGACATGCACTTCGTGCCTGAACTCACAACCGGATCGGCCATCTTCATGGTTCTGTTCGCCACGTCGATGTGGAACACCTGGTTTATTTCGTTGAAATTTCTCAAGGACTACCCAATCGATGGTTTCTATGTGACGCTGTTCACCACATCCGTCATCTTCGTCTGGTCGGTCGGTTTCAGCCTCGATGGGAGCGCGCTGCTACAGAATATCGGCGATGTCTTTGTGGCCGACGCCAGCCGTGTGATCGTCCCGCTCGTCTGCGGGATCCTTTATGTGGCCGGGATGCGGTTCACGTTGTACATCTTTTCGGTCATCGGGCTTTCCCTGGCGCAGCCGATCAAATCGTCGATCGCCGTCCTGGTCGGGACGACGATCGCGGCCGTGGTAGGCGGGGTGCCGGAGGGCTACTCGCTGACCCTGATCTACGTCGCGAGCATCATCCTCCTGATCGCCATCTTCTTCACAATGCAGGCCGGACGGCTGCGGATCAAAGCCCAGGAGACGGCGACGGAAAAGAACGTCCTGCAGTACTCGATTCGCGATGTCTGGGTCGCGATCAGCCTGGCGGTGGTCACTTCCGTTTTCGGGCTGGCCTACACATTCAGCCTTTCCTACAGCTTGCGCTCGATCACTCAGCCGAACGGGCTCGAAGTGCTGCCTTACATGGCCCTGCTCTCGACCGGCGCATTTGCCGGCGCGATGCTGACGAGCGGGATTCGGCTGACTCTCAAGAAACAATGGCCCGTCGTGTTCAAAGCCCCTTTTTCAATTCATAAGTTTGGGATCTGGTCCGGCCTGTTCCATTACGGTGGGAATATCATCCACACCTACGCCAGCGCGTTCCTGAGTACGGTCGTCAGCTACCCGCTCGGCCTGACCGGCGGATTGTGGGTTCACTTCTGGGGGATCGTCTTCGGTGAGTACAAAGGCTCGCCGAGAAAGGTGTATGTTTATCTGGGGATCGGTCTCATTCTTTACATGCTCGGAGCGTATCTTGTCGCGAGCACGAATTTTTAATTTGCGAAAAAAAATCGCCGCAAGACCCGGTTTGCAGGCGGGTCTTGCGGCGATTTTTCGCATCAATCGATCTCGAGAGGCACTCGTTTATACGCCCAATTCGCCCCGAGCATCAGGATCGTGATCAACAGGAACGCCACCCCGGCCAGGAAAGGGATCGTGATGAAGCCGTAGACGTTGATGTAACGCACCGCGCAGGACACGCCGGCGGAGCACATGCTTGCTCCGAAGACGTGGTTCTGCAGGAGATAGTGATAAATCGAAACCCCCAGCCCGGTGATCGAGAAGGGCAGGATATATTTCGGAAGCAGCCAGTCGTCGTTGAAGATGCCGACAATCAGGAGGATGGTGATCGGATACATGAGAATTCGCTGGTACCAGCACAGTTCGCATGGGACGAAACCACGGATCTCGCTGAAGTACAGGCTGCCTAACAGCGCAGCGATCGCCGGGCCGACAGACAGCTGGGTTGCGTAGGTCGCGAGGAACTCGGCGAATTTCGAAGGCTCCTGCGCAGCGGCCGGAGTGGAGTCGATAGCTATTTGTTTTGTCATGGCGTCTCGCGCTGGTTGCTTGCTTCGTAAGCGCTGCGCTGCTCCTCGGTCCACAAAGTTTTTAGAAAATCGATGATTTCCAGGGCTTGTTCCTCGTCAAGTAAGTCGGCGTTCCCCGGCATTAACGGCGTACCTTCAAGGATGACGGTCAGGATCTCGCGTTCCGTCAATTGCCAGAGGCTGCCGGCGCTGTTCAGGGCCGGGATTCCGGCCCCTTCATTTCCGCCGGCCGTCACGCCGTGACACGGCGCGCAGGTCGTCGCAAACAATTCCTGTCCGTGCGAGGTCTCGGGTCCGGGGATCTGTCCGGGAAAGAAGGATTCGTCCGGCGGCGCTGCGGGGTCGCCACCGAGGTAAAAGATCGAACTGACCAGCGCAGCCGCGACCAGCAGGCCGATGAAAGTGCCGGTCTGGGAATTCGCCAAAACCCGCCGGCGGCGGCGATCGTGCAGGTTGACATGCTCAAGTTCTTGCATTTAAGCTAGCATAACACATGAGAAGAACACTGATTTCACTGTTCAAAACTGCGCACGCCTCAACCTGAGACTGTTGGTGACCACAAACACGCTGCTGAACGCCATCGCCCCAGCCGCCAGCATCGGGTTCAAAAATCCCAGTGCCGCCGCCGGGATCAGGGCGATGTTGTATACAAACGCCCAGAACAGGTTCTGGCGGATGGTCCGCAGCGTCCGGCGGGAAAGGGCAATGGCGTGCGCTACGCCGCTGATATCCCCACCCATCAGGACGACCGAGGCCGTTTCCACCGCCACGTCCGTCCCGGTTCCGATCGCCATTCCCACGTCAGCCTGCGCCAACGCCGGGGCATCGTTGATCCCATCACCAACCATGGCGACGATCTCGCCCCGCTCCTGCAGCCGGCGGACCTCCCCGGCCTTATCGCCGGGCAGGACCTCCGCCAGGACCGTCGCGATCCCCGCCTGGGCGGCGATCGCTTCACCCGTTGCCCGGTTGTCGCCTGTGATCATCAGAGTCGTGAGCCGCATATCGTGAAGGCGGGCGATCGCAGCCGGCGAATTTTCCTGGATCGGGTCGGCGATCGTGATCACCCCCGCCGCCGCCCCGTCCACGGCAACGAATACCCGGGTGTCGGTGAGATGCCCCGGCTCCGATTCATCGAGGTCCCGCGGGATCTCGATCCCCTCCTCATCGAATAATCGCCTGTTCCCGACCAGGACCTCACGGCCATCGATCACCGCGCGAACTCCCCGGCCAGTGATCGATTCAAACCGGTCCGGAGACGAGACCGCAATGCCGCGCTCTCCCGCTGCCGCCAGGATCGCCTCGCCGAGGGGATGCTCGCTGCCAACCTCGGCAGCTGCGGCAAACCGGAGCAGGTCATCCGTGGAGAATGACCGGCCCGGTGCGGCCTTCACGCCGGTGACGACCGGCTGGCCGCGCGTGATCGTCCCGGTTTTATCGAGGACGACCGTCGTCAGCCGTCCCGCCCGCTCGAGGGCTTCCGCAGATTTGAAGAGCACGCCGGCCTCCGCCCCGCGCCCGGTCCCGACCATGACTGCAGTCGGAGTGGCCAGGCCCATCGCACACGGACAGGCGATGACGAGGACAGCCACGGCATTGACCAGGGCAGACACAAAGGCCGTTTCCGAGCCGGCGAAAAGCCCCGCCAGGTACCATATCGTAAAAGTGAGCGCCGATATCAAGAGAACGGCGGGCACGAATATTGAAGAGATCCGATCGACCAGCGCCTGTATCGGCGCCCGGCTGCCCTGGGCGTCCTCGACCAGGCGGATGATCTGGGCCAGCGCCGTCTCCTTGCCGATCTTCGTGGCTTCGAAACGCAGCGAGCCGAGCTTGTTGAAGGTCGCCCCGTAAACCGGGGTCCCAACGGATTTGTCGACCGGGAGCGATTCTCCCGTCAGCATCGATTCGTCGACGGTCGAGCGGCCCTCGACCACGACACCGTCCACCGGGATCCTCTCGCCCGGTCGGACCAGGACCAGGTCTCCGACCTGGACGTCCGCGGTTTCGATTTCCATCTCCTCCCCGTCCCGAACAACCCTCGCCGTCTTCGGCTGCAACCCGATCATCTTCTTGATCGCCTGGCTGGTCCGGCCCTTGGCCCGGCTTTCGAGATATTTGCCCAACCGGATCAATGTAACGATCACCGCAGCGGTCTCGTAATACACGTGTCCTGGCAGCAGGCCGAGCATGACCGGGATCGAGTAGAAATACGCGGCGGAAGAGCCCAAGGCGATCAGGACATCCATATTGGCGGACCGGTTGCGGAGCGCTTTGAAAGCTCCAACATAAAAGCCGCCGCCGACGTAAAACTGGACCGGTGTAGCCAGGGCCCACATCAGCCAGGGCATCCAGGGGGCATGCGCGATCGCATGCGGCAGCACCGCGAAGTCCCGCAGCATGGACACGATAAACAAGGGGACCGTAAATACCAGACCGGCGATCAGCAGTCGTCTCTGCCCTGCGAACTCCCTTTCGCGAGCCTGTTCCTCAAGGTCGACGGCATCCCCCCCGGTATAGACCGGTTTGAAGCCGTTCTTCGAGATCGCGAGGCTGATCTCCTTTTGCGAGATCAGAGTCGGGATAAAGACGACCCTGGCTTTCTCGGTCGTGAAGCTGACGCTGGCTTCAAGAACGCCCGTCTCGACGGACAAAACCTTCTCGAGCCGGCGGGCGTCTTCATCGTCGCTCAGACCCTGGACGAGAATCTCGACCTCCCCGCTGGCGACTCCGTACCCGGCTCGGGCGATCCGGTCGAGGATCTCGTCGAGTTGAGCGCGTTCTCCATTAAAAGTCACGGCGGCGCGCTCGGAGGAAAGGTTCACCAGTGCCGATTCGACACCGGAAACCTTCTTGATATTTCGTTCGACCGTCGCAACGCAATTTGCGCAGGTCATGCCGGTGATCGGGAGGTTGATTTGTTTTGTGGTCATGAAAAGTTGAGAGACATAGGCCTCCAGGCAGGCGGATGCCCTGCCTGGGGGCCTATGTCTCCCGGGCTTCAACCGACCTGCAGCAGATCCGCTCCTTCCGGCGGATATTGGATCTCCTTGAGCAGTGCCACGATCCCGGCTTCGTTCGCCGGTGGTTCGTAGCGGATGGTGGCTTTCTTCGTGTTTTCATCCACCAGGACCTCTCGAACACCTTCCAGCTCGCTCAGTTCGAGTTTGATCGTGTGGACGCAGTGCGCGCAGTGGATGGCGGGGATGGTGTATTCGATTTCGGACACTTGGAATTCTCCTAATTTTTATTGGTCGCCGCAAAAACGGCGGTGATCTCGTCAAGGACCCGTTCACGGGCATCCGGATCATCACCGCGCACGGCTTCGATGACGCAGGAGTTGAGATGCTCATCCAGGATCATGGTGTTGACCTTGGACAGCGCGGCCTGCACCGCCTGGATTTGCCCGATCACATCCATGCAGTACTTGCCTTCCTCCAGCATGCGCTGGATGCCGCGAACGTGGCCTTCGATACTTTTCAAACGACGGATCGTTTCGGTATGGTCCATTTTTTCAGGCTCCTGCCCCCCCCCCAGGGGGGATGGGTTAAGTATCCCCCGAATCGCCCACGCTGTCAAGCCCCGAACAATCAAAAACGGCCGGGCCGGGCAGCGGGCACAATCCGCTGCCCGGCCCGGCCG
>DATKDL010000008.1:0-34808 GCA_035512695.1 Anaerolineales bacterium
CCATAACGGATAACGACCCAGCCCCTTACGACTTCACCGTCATCGGCTCCGGTTTCGGCGGGAGCGTCTGCGCCTTGCGGTTGGCCGAGAAGGGCTACCGCGTCCTGGTGCTGGAGCGCGGAAAAAGATTCAAGGATGAAGATTTCCCGCGCAGCAGCTGGGACGTCCGGAAGTATCTATGGGCGCCGGCCCTGCGCTGCTTCGGGATCCTGCAGATCAGCCTGCTGAACGGGGTTATGGTCCTGCACGGCAGCGGGGTGGGGGGCGGGAGCCTGGGCTATGCCAACGTCCTGGAAATGCCGGACGAGGCGCTGTTCGAGCACCACGCCTGGCGGCGGCTGGCGGATTGGAAAGCGGTCCTTCAGCCGCACTATGCGACCGCCCGACGCATGCTGGGTGTGGCGGAAAACCCGCGCCTCTGGCCGGCGGACCGTCTGCTGGAGGGGATCGCCGCAGAGGCGGAGGCGGAGGGGGCGGTGCGGCCGACCCGGGTCGGGGTGTTCTTCGGGGCGCCGGGGGAGACGGTCCCGGATCCTTATTTCGGCGGCGAGGGTCCGCCGCGGACCGGCTGCACGCACTGCGGCGGCTGCATGATCGGCTGCCGGGCCAATGCCAAGAACACGCTGGTCAAGAACTACCTGTATTTTGCGGAGAAAGCGGGCGCGGAGGTCCGGGCCGAAGCGGAGGTCGTCGATGTGCGGCCGCTGCCCGCCGGGGAGCCGGACGCGTCGCGCTACGCCGTCATCTACCGGTCATCCACGGGATGGCCGTTCGGGCAGACAAAAACGGTGCGGACCCGGGGCGTCGTCTTCGCCGCGGGCGTCCTGGGAACGGTGAAGCTGCTGCTGCGCTGCCGGGACGAGACCGGGAGCCTGCCCGATCTCTCACCTCGACTCGGCGAGAGCGTTCGCACGAACAGCGAGGCGCTGCTGGGGTCGCTGGCGCGGGACGATGCGGTGAATTTTGCGGAGGGCGTGGCGATCACATCCGTCTACCACGCCGACGAGTTCACCCGGGTGGAGCCGGTGCGCTACCCGGACGGGTCGTCGCTGATGCGCCTCCTGAGCGCGCCCCTGGTCTCTTCAGAAGACCGGGTCCCGCTGCGGCTGCTGCGGATCCTGGGGAATATCCTCCGTCGCCCGGTCGACTTCCTGCGCAGCCACGTCCTTCCCGGCTGGGCTCGGCGGACGACGATCCTGCTGGTGATGCAGACGCTGGACAGCCGGATGCGGTTGCGATTGGGACGGGGCCTCCTGACCGGTTTCCGCCGCGGCCTGGTCTCCGAGCCGGACTCGGCGCACACGGTCCCAGCGCGGGTCGATATCGGGCATCGCATCGCCCGGACATTTGCAAACCGGACGAACGGCATTCCGCTGGGATCGATCGGGGAAAACCTGCTGAACCTGCCGACGACGGCGCACATCCTGGGCGGCTGCCCGATGGGGCGCGATGCGGAAGAGGGCGTCGTGGACCTGGACTGCGCGGTGCACGGCTACCCGGGGCTGTACGTCGTGGACGGGTCGATCATCCCCGCCAACCCGGGGATCAACCCGTCTCTGACGATCGCCGCGCTGGCGGAGTATGCGATGAGCCGGATGGCTTTGCGTTAAGAAAAAAAGCTTTCACCCCTGAGTTCCTTGTCGAAGGTGGCCGTAGCGGTCGTAGACGAAGGCTCTCATCCCAGCGCCGCCCGGACCTGTTCGAGGTGGTCTTCGGCGTGTGCGACGATGAACTCTCCCAGCACCTCCCCCGCCGTCATCTCGCCGCGGCGCAGATGGAGCCCCTTTTTTGCCAGCGCTTCGGCGGACATGCCCCGGATCGCCCGCGCGGCGGCCTCGACTTCCGTCTCGAGCTGCTCGACCAGGCGACCAGGCCCCAGTGTATCGACGGCGGCGACCGCGGCCAGGCGCTCCGGGGAGTCCAGGGTGCGCCCGAAGCGGGGCGGCTCGTCCGCCGCCACGATCGTGCGCACGTGCGCGAGCCAGTACGGGATCATCTCGACCACGTGGCCGAGGATCTCCAGGGCCGACCATTCGGCCTCACCGGGTCCAGCCCGCAGTCCCCGGGCCGTCTCGGCCCGGCGCATTTCGGCCGCCAACGCCTCGCCGACTCGCTCCAACCGTCCCGCCAATCCTTCGCTCATATGAAGTTTGTCTGCATCGTTCATCGTACCCTCCGTACCAGCGATTATAACCAAAGGGCTGGTGCCTGGTGGTTGGTGCCTGGTACCAGACACCTGGTACCTGGAACCCGGCGAATAGTACAAAGGATGGGGGGCGGTTTACCGGCGGATTGAGTAGAATAAATTTCCTTGGAGCCGGTACGTTAAGGAGCGCCCAATGTCTCAGACTTTCTTTGTGAAAGTTGTGCGTCCCCGAGACCTGCTCGAACTGGTGTTCGAGTTCGTCAACGTGGACTTCGTGCCTCCGGCAGGTGGGCAGGACGGTCAGGTAGTGGGGGGCTCGAAATCCTTCCTGGCTGTCTACTTCCAGTCCCAACACATGGCTGACGAGGCGGTGTATGAAAACGCCGGAACTTTTTCGCTGCCGCCAAAACAGAGCTGGGATCCCCAGCCTGCTACGCCGCCCGCCCTTCCATCTCCCGGCACCATCCAGGCGGCCCTCTCCGGGCCCAGCCGGCTGGTGTTCATCATCCCGCAGAGCGAGAAGATCCCTTTTACCACGGTCGGCTTGCTGGAGGCCATGCAGAAACTGCCGCCCAATGTCTCGCCGCTGCTGACGTGGAAGCCGCCGGGCTGCAATCCCATTTTCCTATTCAACCCGGGGGCGGCTCCTAAACCACCGACGATCGCCTTCCCCGATCCGCGGGTCACTGCCATCGAAGCGCCGTACCACCTGATCCTGTCCCCCGATGATAAGGGCTGGTGGGAGCATTCCAGCCTTCCGGTCAACCACAACAGCCGCACCGAGCTCTGGCATACCCGCCTGAACACCACATCCAAAGAGGGAGATATCGAAATGCGGGCGATCTGGTCGCCCGACTTCAATGGCGCTGCACTCCAACCCCATTCCAACCTGCCCTTCCGCATGTCCCTCACCGGACGAGACCGGAACGAGCTGGTGCACCTGACTTCGAACTACTACCTGAAAAGCCTGAAAGGCACTTACAAACCCGAGCCGGTGGACGCAGACCAGTTCACCCTGTCCACGCTGGGCGCCTGGATGAAAGTGCGCGGCGATTGGCCCGTGCTGGACGAAATCGCGGTGCCGCATGGCGAACTGTTCACAGTAGAACAGTGGCAGCACCAGGCCGCCATGGCCCGCGACCAGTACGTGCGCGTGGTTTACGCCGGCTTCCTTTTCCCGTTCGGCCACCGCGCCTCTCTGATCAAGATCACGGAGCGGAAATTCTATTACAGCGAGGATCCCCCCGGTTATATCGCCTACCTCTTCCAGCGCATGTACATCATCGTTCGCCAGCGGGAGCTTTCTTACACCCACCGGGATACGCCCTTCCGCAAAATCCTCATCAAGACGAAGGTGACGCCCAACCTGGACGACCCGACCCTGCCCGCGAGCAGCGTCATCTCCGGCGCCGGCCAGGAGGCCTTCTGGCCGCGAGTCACCCTCGCGACGGGCGACTCGGTGGACTTCCCCTTCCACCTGGTGGGTTATGACTGGGAAGGCCGGCCGGCTGAGGTCACCGCCCCGCTGATCTTCGTGAGCCTGAACATCGATAAGACCCAGATCGGCAACGTCATCACGCACTACGAGACCGCCACGGGTGAGGACGACCCTCGCCGCTTGCGCTGGGTCAAGGGCCAGGCGATCGCCTACGCACCCTCCCTCAAACCGGGCGACACAACCCTGGATACCGAGCAGATCTCGTTCGGGGCGCTCCCGAACACCACCGCCGCGCAGGGGCCGCGCTTCCTGCCGGCGATGACTTACGGCAGCGTGGACGTGCCGGCAATCACCCGCATGCTCGGAACGGCGAAACAATACAAGATCCAATACGAAGACACCTACAAATCAACGAGCGGGAACACCCAGATCGGGAACAAAGGAGAGGTCTACGTCCAACTGCGGGACAGCGTGCCGTTGAACTTCCAGGTGGATAAAGGAGGCGGGCTGGCCGCCCCGGACATCAAGATCACGGCCCTCTCCCGCTCGCTGGGCCCGGTCGATTCGACTTCCTACACCTACGAGGACCCGGGCAATTCCCCGGTCACGACCTCCGTGCTGGACGGCGGTTTCGTTGTCGAGAAAATCTTCCAGGACGTCAAGCTGCTGGGCGGGATCCCCCTCGGCTATATCATCAACAACGTCGCGGATTTCGGGCATGCCTACACCGCCGGTCCCAATATTCCAGGCCTCAAGAGCGTCGTCGAGAAGGTCAACGGCGTGGACACGATCCGCACCACTTACGTCTGGTCCACGTCGGGGAACGGGCTGCGCAGTTACGAGCTGTTCCAGCCGAACGGGAGCGTCTTTTCGATCGAATCCGTAGTGGAGACGCCCCTGAACGGATCGGCGCCGACCTACCGGCTGATGGGCAAGCTGACGAACTTCACCGTGAACCTGCTGCCCAGCCTGGAGCTGATCGCCCTTCATTTTAGAGAACTCACCTTCACCGCCGTAAAGGACCAGAAACCGGACGTCTCCGTCGACCTGGACAGCTTCGAGTTCAAGGGCATCCTGGCGTTCGTCAACAAGCTCCTGGAAGTGATCCCCCTGGACGGTTTCAGCGATCCTCCGAACCTGTCGGTCACACCGTCCGGCATACAGATCGGCTACACTCTGGGCATCCCGACGATCGGCGTCGGCGTCTTCAGCATGCAGAACATCAGCCTGACGGCCGACCTGTTCCTGCCGCTGCTGACCGGGAAAAAGCTCAATTTTCATTTTGCCTTTTGCGAGCGCCAGCAGCCCTTCATCTTGACCGTTTCGATTTTCGGCGGGGGCGGCTTCTTCGGAATCGACGTCGGCATCGACGGCGTGACCATGGTCGAGGCGGCGATCGAGTTCGGCGCCAGCGCGGCGATCAACCTGGGCGTCGCCAAGGGATCCGCGTCGATGATGGGCGGGTTTTATTTCCAGAAAGCGGGCGCCGCCTTCGAGCTGACCGGATATTTCCGAGCAAACGGCTCGCTCTCCGTGCTCGGCATCATCACCGTCTCCCTGGAGTTCTACCTGGCGCTCACTTACTCTTCCAAGGGCGGCGGACCGCATAGCGGGACCATGTGGGGACAGGCCAGTCTGACCGTCAAGATCGAGATCCTCTTCTTCAGCACCTCGGTCAGCGTCAAGATGGAAAAAGAGTTCGCCGGTTCCGATCCGACCTTTCACCAGCTCATTGCGCCGTCCGATTGGGCGATGTACTGCGCTGCTTTTGCGGATTACTAAAAGCGGAGGCTGATCATGCGAAAACAGACCCTGATCTGGACCGCATTACCCAACGGCAGTGATGGTCCGCTGCAAGCCGGCACGAAATTGAACCTGCCGGTTTACATCTCGCCGCGATTATGGTCGGATACCCTGCAAGTGCTCGAAAAACTGGGGGATTACCCGGATTTTCTGGACTGGCCGGCCACGATTCAGGGGGCCAGCTTTCAGGTCAGTTTCGGCAGCGGGCAGACCTACAACGCCGTGCCGGACTTCACGCCGCTGCGGTCGGACCTGTGGAAGGCGCTTTTCAACGCCAACACCGCGGTCATCCCTTTCGTTTTCGAGGACCTGAGCGGCAAGTCCATCAAGGGTGACCAGCTTTCCGTTGCTCACGAGGCGCTGAAAGGCGTCTACCAGGATATCGCAACCGATCCGGCTTACGGACAGGGAACGAGCCTGCCCTCAGCCGGCTCGTTGGCCGATCACCCGATCCTGGACGCCGTCGGGCGGCCTTATGTCCCGGAACCGCCGCTGCCGGAACCGCCTCCGCAGCGCCCGGTCGTCCTGGAAGGCCATCCCCCGCCCGAAAAAACAGAGCCAAAGCCGGGTGAGCCGGGTGGGACTGTGGAAGATCGGGGCTGCTGCCTGGGCTGCCTCCTCTGGCCCTTCCGCTTCCTACGCTGGCTCTTACGCTTATTGGGTTTCGTGCTCACACTCCCGTTTTCGGCCGTGTCGCCTGCGCAGGCGAAGACAGCGGCGGACGCATTGGTGGACTTCCACAAGCCGTATACCGACATCCCCGAACCGATGCCGACCCAACAGGAAATCGAGGCGACCTACGATTTCCATAAAATGTTATCGGCGCTGGGGGATTACCCGCTCCTTCTGAAGGCCCTGGGGCTGGTGGTGGACCTGGCCGTCACGCTGGAGACGCCGCTCCCGGCAGCGGCGTCCACCGCCATGGTGACCGTAAACGTTCCGCTGCAATCGACCGTGAACACGATGGTCTCCATGAAAGTGCACTACGATCTCGGGAACTCTCTTTTCCGAGTAAAGCCGCGCCCGGCGGATCCCGAGATCTGCAATGGACTGCTGCGCCTGAACGAGACAGATAAATTCAAGGTCATCCAGGTGGACGCAACGGGCGGGGTGGTGAAGCTCGTCAACCTTGCCAGCAACCTGCGGCTGCTGGCGAATCCCAACCTGCGCCCGGAAAACAGCCCCGAAGAGACCGGTCTTCCCTCGCTGCGCAACGGCGGCCTGTCGCTGGTCAAGCCGGACCGGGCGGAAACCGTCTACCTCATCACCATCCAATCCTACGCCCTCAATAAGTTTGCGGCGAGCCTGGACGCCTCGCCCATCCTGCCGTTGGCTGCGGCCGCGCTGCCCTCAGCGCCGACGCCCCCAGCGCCCACCGACGAGCTTTTTGCGGAGGACGTAACGCGCGGCTATCGCATCGACGTGCTCGACGATCAGACCAACCAGTGGCGTTCGCTCTGCCAGCGGATGGGCAGCTACGATTTCGGGAACGGGTTGGTTGAAAACGGCTGGCAGGACGAAGGTTTCGTCGTGTTGGGCGCCACCACCCGGCTGAACCCCGGTCCCACGGACATCGAGATGCGAATCGGGGAGACGATGATCAGCTGGGACGGCTGGAGCCTCGTCGCCCCACGCCCGGGCCAGGTCATCCTGGACGAATACGAACCGACCGTGAACGCAGGCGACGATCCGGTCAACAAGACCGCCTATCCCGACAACCCGGCCGTCACCGTCTTCCCGCTCTCTGCGAACTTTCAGGCCCCGCCCGGGACTCTGGCCCGGCTGCGCTACGGTCACGGGTACCGGCTGCGCGCCCGCGTGGTGGACCTGGCGGGAAACAGCGTCTTTGAACCGGGGGACGCGGAATTCCAAGTCGAACAGACCGAAAGCAGCGGCCAGCAGGAATACCGGCGCTTCGATCCGGTCAGCCCGCCGCCGGTCGTCTTAAAGGCATCACCCAAAGAAGGCGAGTCCCTGGAGCGGATCGTGGTCCGCTCCTCTATCCACCAGGATGCCCCAACCATCGCCGGGCTGACCAGCGAGCGGCACATTGTGCCGCCGAAGGTTTCACAGATGATGGTGGAGCAGCATGGGCTGTTCGACGGGGCAAACCAGATGCTCTCAGACCAGGCGGCTTACGAACTCGCCGCGCGCGAGGCCGGCACTCTGATGGAGCAGTTGAACCTCGCCACCGGCGATCTGGAGCCGGTACCGGGCGCAACGGAAGTGGTGCAGTTCCGGCTCGATCCCATCACCAACCTGCCGGAGCTGGACGAAAACGGTGACCCGATCGTACTCGGGAAGGTCTGGCTGCAGGCCAACGACCAGTTTACCGTCACTTACCTTCCGGACCCCTTCGCCCGTGGTGTGCTGCTGCTCGGCCTGCCGGGGATGGCCTCATTTGAAGAGGTGATCGAACCGAACGGCACGATCGTGAACAAGATCCCATTCGCCGGCGCCTGGCCGAACCTGACGCCGCTGCGCCTGCGCTTGAAAGGTTTGAAGGACCAGGAAGCCGGACCGCAGCCTCCCACCTGGGACCCGCTCAACCGCGTGCTGACTGTCGAACTTCACCAGGGCGTGACGGCGAACGTTCAGATCAGCTCGTATTTCCACAACGCGGACCTCGACCAGATGGGCGTCTGGGGGTGGACGGAGGAAACGGGCGCGCCGGACCTGGCCGATCTTCGAAAAATGGCGGTGAAAGGGCGCAACTGGCTCTACCAGCCCTTCCGCACGCTCGTGCTGGTACACGCCGTGCAGCAGCCGTTGACGATCCCGGACATCACCTCGTTGAGTTCAGACAAGGAACTGGGGAAGATGAACACGACGATCACGGGAGCAGTCGCCGTAGATGGGAAGAGCACCGGCAAGCTGGACCTGCTCGCCGAGTGGGCAGACCCGGTTGACAACCCGAGCGACCCGGCGAACGACCCGGCCGTCGATGAGATCCGCAAGCAGATGTACGTCAAGGAGATCCTGCTTGTAGACGGGAGCAGCAATACGGTGAATATCGGCGGGCCGCAGATCGAGGCGGTCACGCATGAATTGAGCGATACCAAACGCCATATCGTGACGTATCGGGCGCCGGGCACCACGCGTTTTCGGGAATACATGGACCCGGCGTTATTTGCGACCCCTGAGGAACTGATGCGCCCGACGCCGGCTGAGAAAGGCTCTCAAGCGGAGATGGATGCGATGTTCGAATTGGACATTGCGAACTCCGCCCGTCCCGCGAATGCAAGCCCGGTGCACGTGCTGCCGATCTTCCCGTGGACCGAAACGACCGGGAGCAACCTGGTCACGCATACGCGGGAGGGAGGCTGGGTGCGGGTGTATCTGGAGCGACCCTGGTTCTCCTCCGGCGTCGGAGAGCTTTTGGGGGTCGTTCTCCGGCCGGAGGAAGTCGACCCGCTGTCAGAACTGGCGGAGGCGATGAAACCTTACACAAGCCAATGGGGCAATGATCCGGTATGGGCGTCCGCCAACGTGGCGCCGCTGCGGATGGAGCACCTGGAGAACATCGCTGACAAAGGGGACCACCTGCCGCTGGATGAGCTCAGACGGTCGAACAACATGGATGGACGGGTCGTGCACGTGGCGGGGTTTGCCCCGCAGTACGATCCCGATCGGGGATTGTGGTTCTGCGATATCGCGTTCAAACCTCAGAACATGCCCGGCCAGACTTCTTCGTATTTCCCCTTCGTCCGCCTGGCCCTGGCCCGCTTCCAGCCGCACTCAGTCTTCTCGGCCGATGGGCTGGACAGCGCGCATCTCTCCCGGGTGGTGCTGGCGGATTATGTCCAGCTGGCTCCTGACCGGCGGGTGGATTACGACCTGAACGACCTGCTGTCGAGCCAGGTCATCACGATTACGGTGCGTGGTCCCGTCGGCTACCGCTTTGAACGGCCGACGGTGATGATCGCAAGGCTGGCCCAGCGCGACCCGCGTGTGATCGACCCGGCCGACGAACTCGGTTGGGCCGAATTCGGCACCCCAACCCCGCTTGAACTCCAGAACGGGTCCTCTCCGGAGCTGTCGACCTGGAAGGGCGTGGTATCGGTCCCAAACCCGCCGCCCAGCCCACTGCGCGTGGTAGTGCGGGAGCTGGAGGTGTTCCCCAGCAGCGACGACCAGGCGACAGTGACCGTGCCGGCCGAGCATCATGCGGAGCATCATGCTCCACATTCTACTGGGGGGATGAGCATGGTTGAGTTTGGCCAGTTCCGCGCCCGGCTTGTGTTTGCGGACTCGCTGGAACTCCCCTGACGCCCCAATCTGCACTTATCCTCGGCGCTGGGATGGCCGGGCTGACAGCCGCCCGGAAGCCACGATAACGTGACTGTCTACACCGGCGCAGAAGCGGGGAGAAGCTTTACCACTATGGACGACGAAGCGCACATCCACTCGGGGATGATTCTGAAAGAAAAATCCGTGAAAATCAGATTTGATCAGTGAAATCCGTGTTCAATCCTCCTCAATCTTTATGCGTACGTTTTGTGAGAAAATAAACTTGAGATGCACGTCCTCTTCGTCGCCCCGGCCTTCCCGCAGAACCAGAAGGAATTCGTCCGCGCCCTCAGCCAGGTCGGGGCGCGGGTGACCGGGATCGGGGAGGATCCGGCGGAGTGGCTGCCGGGCGACGTGGCGCAGTGGCTGAACGGCTACGAGCAGGTCGCTTCGGTCACGGATGAAGGGGCGCTGTACGACGCCGTCAAGCGGGTCCAGGCGCGCGGCTGGGTCGACCGGCTGGAGGCGACCGTCGAGGCGCACATGCTGCCGGTCGCGAAGGTGCGGGAGGCCTGCACGATCCCGGGGGTGACTTACGACCAGACCCTGATCTGCCGGGACAAGACCCGGATGAAGGAGTTCATGCGGGCGCACGGGATCGCGACCGCGCAATCCCGGGCGGCGGCGTCAACGGAGGAGGTGCTGGCCTTCATCGAGGAGGTCGGCTACCCGATCATCATGAAGCCTCGCACCGGCGCCGGCGCGGCGGTGACCTGGCGGATCGACCGGGCGGAGGACCTGCCCCCGGCGTTGGCGGACACGGGAGTGGACCATGGTGTGTCCATTGCCGTTGAGGAGTTCGTCACCGGGCACGAGGGCTTCTACGACACCCTGACCGTGAACGGCGAGATCCGCCACGAGTTCATCAGCCACTACTACCCGAACGTGCTGGAGGCGATGCGGACGCGCTGGATCTCGCCGGTCATCATCGTCACCAACCGGATGGACAGCCCGGGCTATGATGAAGTGAAAGCGATGGGCAGAGTGATCATCGCCGAGCTCGGCCTGGGCACGGCGCCGACGCACCAGGAGTGGTTCTTCGGGGAGAAGGGTCTGAAATTCTCCGAGATCGGCGTCCGCCCGCCGGGGGTGAGCCACTGGGACCTGTACTGCGCCGCCAACGACATCGACCTGTACAAGGAGTGGGCGGATGCGATCGTGCACGGAAACGTATGGGGGACTCTCTCCCGGAATTACTCGGCCGCGATCATCAACCTGCGCCCGACCCAGGACGGCGTCATCCGGGGCTACGAGGGCCTGGACCGGGTCCTGGAGAAGTACAACCACTGGATCATCAAGGGCCACCTGCCGGCCCCCGGCACACCGACCCAGGAGGTCGGGGCCGGGTACATGGCGAACGCCTGGATCCACATCAAGCACCCGGACTACGACGCGCTGCGGGAGATTTTGCGGGAGATTGGGGAGACGGTGAGGGTGGTGGCGGCTTGAATGGGTGATTCGATGAATAGGCGAATGGGGACATCCGAGAAATGATCGAGCGCCTGCAAGCGATTGTCAAAGACCCCATCAGCGGGCTCATCCACCTGGTCTCGGCCGTCGCCGCGCTGGTCGGAGCGGTGGTGGTGGCGGCTCGTCCCGCCGCGCCGGCCGGGCGGGCTGCGCTGTTGGTTTACGGTCTCAGCCTGGTGCTCATCTTCACGGCCAGCTCGCTTTACCATCTCGTGAGGGCCACGCCGAAGGTTGAGCTGTGGCTGCGCAAGCTCGATCACGTGGCAATCTACCTTTTCATCGCCGGCACCTACACCCCGGTGTGCGTGATCGTGCTGACCGGGGCGTGGCGTTGGGGGATGCTGGGCGGGATCTGGCTGCTGGCGTTCGCCGGGATCCTGGTCAAGCTGGTTTCGATGAAATCCCCGCGCTGGCTGACGGTGGCGATCTACCTGGGGATGGGCTGGCTGGGGGTGGTGGGAGTCCGGGAACTGCTGGCGGCGCTGCCCCTGCCGGCGATGTGGTGGCTGCTGGCCGGAGGGCTGCTGTATTCTGCCGGGGCGGTGGTGTACGTCACCCGCCGACCGGACTTCGTGCCCGGGGTGTTCGGGTTTCACGAGGTGTGGCATATTTTCGTCAGCGCGGCGGGGGCGGCGCACTACGTGTTCGTGCTGGGGTATGTCGCGCCGCTGGCTGGAGGGTGATGGGGGGCGGCCACGTCCCCCTACTCAACCAGCTCAACCGGCCCCACCTCATCGGCGATCAGGGGATCGACATCCCCATCCCCGCCGCCAAACGTCCACGGGCCGGCGTTCGCCTCCAGCGGGCGATAGCGCCCGATGGTGCCGTCCCAATCCCAGGTGGTGATGTAGACCTTCGTGCCCTTGTAAGTGGATGGATCCCCCAGCGCTTCGCCGCTGATCGTGATCGTCACGGTGCCCGCATCCTTGTCCGTCACAACCGAGATGGGCGCGGGGAGGGCCGTCCCATATTCACCGGCCGTTGCCCCGGACGACGAATAAACGGCGAGATTCCACCCTTCCACAAAGGCCATCACATCCCAGGCAAAACCCTCCGGCGCAGCGGCGTTGATGCGCGGCAGCACGGTGACCCCCTCCCGATCCGGCAGATCCACGTAGACGTGGAACAGGACGTGGTCAAAGCCGTTGACCGGACCCCAGATATCGGTGATCTCCGCCATCGTCAGCGTAATCTGCAGATCGGCGCCGGGCGCCTGCAGTTCCACGGCCAGAATGTCCAGCTGCGATCCAAAGGACACATCCGCCGGCAGGATGTACGCCCCCTCCGGGCCGAAGAAATCATCCGCCGGGTCTTCGACCGACACCACCACGTCATAGGTCGGGTTCTCGGTGGAGAAACGGAGCGCCTCGGAAACATAGGCCGCATCCGGGACGTAGACGAAGACCGAATGCTCGGTGACCCCGGCCGCAAACCGCGTCATCGCCAGGGTGACGGCCCAGCGGCCGTCGCCCTCTGAAACCGCCTCGACCGCACCGGTCACGTCACCATCCACGATCACCAGCAGCGCGGTGTCCGGCAGGGCCATCCCCCCGCTGACCACGAAATCCTCCGCAAAGGTCGCGCCCTCGATCCCGGGGTCGAAGACGACGGCCGCATCGATCTCGCTGACTTCCACCGTCTCGCTGCTGACCATCAGGATCATGGCCTCGCGCGGCGCCAGCGGCATCGTGATCCGGCCGCCCGCCCCGACGACGAGGTCGTCCGTATTCCCCAGGCTGTAGAGGTTGGTAAGCACGGTCCCCGCCGGCAGGCCGGTGTCCAGGCGGGTCATGATGACGGGCGAATCGGCCGTATTGAAGATCATGATCGCCTGCTCGCCCTCCAGCGCCCGGCTGTAGGCCAGCACGCCGGGGCCGTCCGCCGTCGTCATCAGTTCTGTAAAATCGCCGTAAATGAAGAGCGGGTTGCCCAGGCGGATACCGGACAGCGCCGCCAGGTGCCGGTACATGGGGCTGTCCGGATCGAAATGGTCCTCGCCGCCGGACCCCCAGCCGCCGGCGAACATGGCGGCGCGCTGCTCGTCGAAGGCCTGCTCTGTGCCGTAGTAAATAACCGGCACACCGGGGATCGTCATCATGAACTGGACCGCCTGCTGCAGCCCGGCGAGCGAGCCTGAGGCCAGGAAGCGCGGCACGTCGTGGTTGTCGATGAAGTTGGGGATGATGAACGGGTTTTCGTACAGCTCGAGCGCGGTGTTGACGCGGTAGGCGGCGTCGTTCGTGGCCCCGCCTTCACCGAAAACGCGGCGGATGGTGTAGTACATGGGGAAATTGATGACCGCATCCATACCGGGGTTCTCGTCCGTTCCCACGTATGCGGCGATCTCTTCGTCCCCGGATCTTTCCATCGGCCCGGAGCCGATGAATGCCTCGCCGAAGGTGAAGAAGCCCTCGCGCCCGGTCTGCGCGGCGACGAGGTCCACGCCGGGGAAGGCGTCGTCCGTCGACCAGTGGAAGTCTTCCCAGAATTCGTCTTCCACGTAGATGATGGTGTCGATGCGGAAGCCGTCGACGCCCACTTCCCGGATCCAGAAGCCGAACGATTCGCGCAGGGCGTCGCGCACGAGCGGGTTCCTCGTGTTCAGGTCGTCCAGGTCGGCCAGCTGGTACAGCCGGCGCTCGGTGTCGTTGTCGAAGTTGCCGATCCTCGGCGTCCAATGGTAGATGCCCGCTTCGGCGTGTTCGGGGTTGTTGAGGTCGTTCATGTCGAAGGGGGCCTGCGACGGCGCGGTGACCGGGATGCTGTCCAGGTTGAGGATGAAGTTCTGGACCGGGTCGAACGGGTCGAAGTCGCCATCGTAGGTGAAGAAGTTGCCGGTGTGGTTGACGACGATGTCCTGGATCAGGAACATGCCGAGCTGGTGCAGGCTCTCGCTGAGGGCCTGGTATTCGTCCAGCGTGCCCAGGTGGCGGTCGACGGCCATGAAGTTCTCGGCCCAGTAGCCGTGATAACCGCCGTAGTTGACCAGCGGGTCCCACCACTGGTTGGCGACGGGCGGCGTGATCCAGATGGCCGTTGCGCCCAGGCCCCGGATGTAGTCGAGGTGGGCCGTGATGCCGGCCAGGTCGCCGCCCTGGTAGCGGCGTGAATCTGCGGGGTCGTATTCGCCGGCGCCCTGGTCGTTGTTGCTCGAATCGCCGTCGTCGAATCGGTCGGGCATGATGAAGTAGATGATCTGCTCTTCCCATTTCGGCGAGGGCACGTGGCGCCAGTCCACCGGTTCTTCGGTATCTGCAGGGGTCGGCGCGGCCGCGGGCAGGCCCGGTTCTTCGGCCGTTGGCGGGGCCGTCGGGGCGGGCGCGAGCGTGGCGGTGGGCCGCTGGCATGCGCTGAACAGGAGCAGTGCCAGGATGACGAGGATTTGTTTTTTCATTTTCTCTACCTTCTCACATCATCTTAAGCAGCCACCGGGCGGGCGGTGGTGGTGATGTCGATGGTGTTGTCATGGGTGAGGGCGGAGAGGGTGAGGTTATCCATCGGTTTCCTTCGAGAATACCACAAACACGGGGGAACCGAGTTTGGCAACGCGAGACCCTAAGGGTCCCAAAAACCGGTTTTCGCTCTCTGGAGAAAGGGCGAAGAAATGGACCCTTAGGGTCTCGGAGGCGCCGCCCTCGATCGCGGCGCCCACCATACGGAAGAGTTTTTCCCCATAAATCCGGTAAACGGCGGAGAGGATCCTACATCCCGGGCGGCCCACCGGCCCGCCCCTGCCGGGATGGTCTATAGTAGACTC
The DNA here is from genome assembly GCA_035512695.1 of Anaerolineales bacterium. Lineage (GTDB taxonomy): Bacteria > Chloroflexota > Anaerolineae > Anaerolineales > JABWBV01 > DATDOR01. Next base: position 14,905 of record DATKDL010000008.1, read on the forward strand.
CCCGCATGCCCCCCTACCTCCTCGGCCTCGACCAGGGCACCACCGGCACCTTCGCCGGTCTGATGGACTCCTCCGGCGCAATCATCGCCCGGGCCGACCGCGAACACGCCCAGCATTACCCCGCCCCCGACCGGGTCGAGCATGACCCGGACGAGATCTGGCGAAACGTCTGCGAGCTCCTGGACCGGGTGATCGCCGAATCCGGCGCCGCCCCCGGATCGATCGCCGGGCTCGGGATCGCTAACCAGGGCGAGAGCGTCGTGCTGTGGGACGGGCGCACCGGGGAAGCCCTCTCCCCGATCATCGTCTGGCAGGACACCCGCACCCAGCCCTGGATGGACCGCGCCGCTGCCGACGCCGAAGCGACCCACGAGATCCGGACCCGCACCGGTCTGCGCCTCGACGCCTATTTCTCAGCCTCCAAAATGCGCTGGCTGCTCGATCACACCCCCGGGATCGAGGCCCCCCTCAAAACCGGCCGCATCCGGATCGGGACGCTCGACACCTGGCTGATCTGGAAGCTGACGGGTGGCCGCAGCTACCTGACCGACCCGTCCACCGCCTCCCGCACCCTGCTCTTCAACATCCACACCTCCGACTGGGACCCCTGGCTGCTCGAATTCTTCGGGATCCCGCGCGAGATCCTGCCGGCCGTCGTCCCGACGACGGCCGATTTCGGCGCCGTCAGCCACCCGGACGCCGCGGCGGCCCGGGGCGTCCCCATCGTCGCCAGCATCGTCGACCAGCCGGCCGCCATGGTCGGGCAAGGCTGCCTGGCGCCGGGGACGATCAAGGCCACCTACGGCACCGGCTGCTTTATCAACCTGAACACCGGCCGCGATGCGATCGTCAGCGAGAACGGCCTCCTGACCCTCGTTGCCTGGCAGCGGGACGGCGAGACGGTCTACGGCCTGGACGGCGGGGTCTTCACCGCCGGCGCCAACCTGAACTGGCTGCGCGACCAGGCCGGCCTGATCGATACCATCGACGAGATCGATGGCCTGTGCCGGTCCGTCCCGGACGCCGGCGGCGCCGTCTGGGTCCCGGCCCAGGTCGGGCTGGGCGCGCCGCATTGGGACCGGAACGTCCGGGCCGCCTGGCTGGGCATCGGGCTGGGAACGGAACGGGCCCACCTGGTCCGCGCCGTTGTCGAAGGGATCGCCCTGCGGGTCGTCCAGATCGTCCGGGCGATGGAAGCCGACACCGGGACACCGATCCCGCGCCTACGCGCCGACGGCGGTCTGACCCGCAGCCCCGCCCTGGTGCAGATCCAGGCCGACCTGCTCGGGGTCCCGGTCGAGGTCCTGGACGACGGCGAAGCCACCGCCCGCGGGGTCTGCAGCCTGGCCGCCCGGGCGGCCGGGGTGTGGGGTTCGGACGACGAGGTCACGAGCCGGGTCAAGGCCGCCCGGGTTTTCGAGCCGGCTTCCACCCCCGGGTTCCGCGCGCGCAGGCTGGCCGAGTTCAACAGCGCCGTTTCCCTGCTAAAATCCCGGCCGCATGCATAAGGACCTGCCTGAAGAAATATTCGACGTCGCCGTGATCGGCGCCGGGGTCGTCGGCTGCGCCGTCGCCCGGGAGCTGGCCCGCTTCGAGCTGGACATCGCCCTGGTCGAAGCCCGCCCGGACGTCGGGGCCGGGACGAGCAAGGCCAACACCGCCATCCTGCACACCGGTTTCGACGCCAAACCCGGTACCATCGAGAACGGCCTGGTCCGCCGGGGCTGCGCCCTGCTGCGGGATTACGCCGCCGAAGCCGGGATCCCGGTCGACCCGACCGGCGCCCTGCTCGTCGCCTGGGACGCCGAGCAGGAGGCCGCCCTGCCCGGGATCCGGGCCAGGGCATTGGAAAACGAGGTGGAAGTCCACCCGGTCGACCGCGCAGCGATCTACCGCCTCGAACCGCACCTCGGCCCCGGCGCCCTGGCCGGGCTGCTGATCCCCGGCGAATCGACCATCTGCCCGTTCACGACGGCACTGGCCTTTGCAACCCAGGCGGTCCTCAACGGCGTCACGCTTTTCCTCGACTCTCCGGTCACGGCGATCGAGCGCGCAGACGGCATCCACCGGCTGTCCGTCCCGGGCGGGGAGATCCGCTGCCGGTACCTGGTCAACGCGGCCGGGCTCAACTCGGACGTCATCGACGGGATGCTGGGCCAGGCCGGTTTCACCGTCCGGCCGCGGCGCGGCGAGCTGATCGTCTTCGACAAGTTCGCCGCCGGCCTGGTCCGGCATATCCTGCTGCCCGTGCCCGGGAAAATGGGGAAAGGCGTCCTGGTCAGCCCGACGGTCTACGGGAACGTCCTGCTCGGGCCGACCTCGGAGGAGATCGACGATAAGACCGCCACCGGGACGACGGCCGCCGGGCTGGCTTCCCTGCTGGAGAAGGGCCGCCGGATCGTCCCTGCCCTGGTCGAGGAGGAGGTCACGGCGGCCTACACCGGCCTGCGCGCCGCCACCGGGATCGACGACTACCGCCTACACGCCGACCCGGCGCGGCGCTACGTCTGCGCCGGCGGGATCCGGTCTACCGGGGTCAGCGCCTCGATGGCAATCGCCGAGCACGCCGCCGGGCTGCTGGCGGAGATGGGGCTCGAGCGGAGACCGAAACCGGATTTTCGAACGGTCCGGATGCCGAACATCGGCGAGCATTTCCCGCGGCCTTACCAGTCTCCGGACAGGATCGCGCACGACCCGGCGTACGGCGAGATCGTCTGCCACTGTGAAAAGGTCACCCGCGGGGAGATCGAGGCGGCCCTGGCCTCCCCGCTGCCCCCGGCGGACCTGGACGGCCTGCGCCGCCGCACCCGCGCCCTGATGGGCCGCTGCCAGGGTTTCTACTGCCACGGCAACGTCCTGGCCCTGCTGCGGACCGGCCGGGCGCGGCGGGGAGGGGCCTGAGTTGGCGGATCGCGAAGTAGACGTCCTCGTGGTCGGGGCCGGCCCGGCCGGGCTGGCGGCTGCGATCGAGCTGAAGGCGCGGGGCGTCCGGTCGGTCCTCGTCGTCGATCGGGAGCCGGCCGCCGGGGGCGTGCCGCGGCACTGCGACCACACCGGGTTCGGTCTGCGCGATCTGCGGCGGGTGCTGTCCGGCCCCGCCTACGCCCGGCGCTATGTCGCGGCGGCGGAGCGGGCCGGGGTCGAGATCCGGACCCGGGTGACGGTGACGGATTGGCCGGAAGACCGCCGAGTGCGGACGACGAGCCCCGACGGGATCGACGAGATCCAGGCCCGGGCCGTCGTCCTGGCGACGGGGAGCCGCGAGCGGCCTCGGGCGGCCCGGCTGGTGCCGGGGGACCGGCCGGAGGGGGTCTTCACCACCGGATCGCTCCAGCGTTTCATCCACGACCATGCCCACCCGGTCGGCGAGCGGGCGCTGGTGGCCGGCGCCGAGCACGTCAGCTACTCGGCCGTACATACGCTGCGGTCCGCCGGTCTATCGATCGCCGGGATGGTGACGGAGCATCCGCGGCACCAGTCTTTCGGGATCTACATCCGGATCGCCAGGGGGCTGTCGGATTTCCCGCTTTTTACCGACAGCAAGATCACGAATATTTTGGGACGACGGCGGGTCGAGGCGGTGGAGGTGACGCACCTGCCGACCGGCGCGGTCCGGGAGATCGGCTGCGACACCGTCGTCTTCACCGGGGACTGGATCCCGGACCGCGAGGTCGCCCGCGCGGCCGGGCTGCCGCTGGACCCGGGCACGCTCGGCCCGGCGGTGGACCACCGGCTGCGGACCGGCTGCGAGGGCGTCTTCGCCGCCGGCAACCTGGTCCACCCCGGCGAGACGGCGGACACGGCCGCCTTGAGTGGCCGGGTTGCGGCCCGGGCTGCGGCGGAATACCTGCGGAGCGGGACCTGGCGTCCGGTGCGAGGGATCGGTTTCGACTTCGATCCCGAGCTCGTGCAGTGGGTGACCCCCAACGTGATCGAGCCGGGCGAGGCGGCGCACCTGGGCGCCCGCTTCATCCTCCGCGTCGCCCGCGTGCTCGAATACCCAGTCCTGGAGATCCGACAGGGCGAGCGGCTGCTGTGGCGAAGGCGGTACCGGCGGCTGGTGCCGAATCTGCCTTATGCGCTGCCGGTGGCGGTTTTGCAGGGGGTGGATGGGGGGGGAGGGGCGGTGAGGATCAGTTTTGCGAGGAGGTGACAGTCACGGGGGGGGGTGACAGTCACCTGATCCATCAAACCCCGATCTCCTCCAATCGCCCTCCAATCAACCGCAGCGTCTCCTCCAGCAGTTCCTCCCCATATTCCACCGTCGACAGGCGCGGGTCTTCCCCGGACACGCCCTGGGGCCAGTCGGCCGGGTCGGACGGCAGGCGGGATAGGTCCACCAGGGTTGGGTCGGCCGCCAGCATGATCGAGGTCTCGTTGCGGGCGGCGTGGTCGAGCTGGGACAGCCAGGTCTCGGGGAAATCGCGGGCGGCGGAGACCAGGGCGATCCCGAACCGCGCCTCCCAGGCGTCCGCATGCGCACCCCAGATATTCCGGGACGGGCCGTGCCCGTCGGCCACCAGGCAGCGGAACCCGGCCCGGACGGCCTGCGCCAGGACGGCCTCCAGCAGCCGGACGAACAGGTCGTCCGGGACCCAGTAGCAGCTCCCCGGCAGCCGGCGCGGCGGGGTCGTGGTCTCGTCGTAGTCCATCCCGATCAGGTCGCCGCCGTCCGGTTCGGTCCGGATCCGGTCGGGGCCCAGCCAGAGCGGGGGGAAGACGATCCCGCCGAAACGGCGCGCCGCCCGGCGGAATAGCTCGAGGGCCTGCAGGCTGTCCGCCCCCAGGGCGCCGTGCTCGCCGTGCCATTCGAGGGTGCCCAGCGGGAGGTAGCCGACCGGCCGCTCGGCCAGCCGGGCGAGGAATTCGCGGGGTTTGAGCAAGTCGTAGTCCACGATGGGGTGCATTGTTTTCTCCATGCGATCAGTGTTCGAAGTTAATATGCGGCTGAGGGTGAGACGCCATATTGCGCTCTCCTTGACCCCGGCCCTCAGGCCTGATATACTTCCGGAAACGTTACCGGTAACGCTACCGGTAACGTTTCCGGAAGCTTCCAACCATTATATTCCCGTTTTCGCTCCCCAGGGGAACCGCCATGGCGCCAACAGACCCGGTCACCATTTTCGATATCGCCCAGGCCGCCGGAGTTTCGGTCTCCACCGTCTCCCGTATCCTGAACAACAAGCCGGACGTCTCCGAAAAGACCCGCCAACAGGTCCTCCAGATCATCGAAGAACTCAACTACACCCCCCACGTCCAGGCCCGCCGGCTGGTCAGCGGGGAAAGCCAGACCATCGCCCTGCTCGATCCGGTCAACCTGAAAGGCGAGCGGGTCATCGACCAGCTCCATCTCGATTTCATGATCGGCGGCGCGGACGCCGCCGGGGCCCGGAACTACCTCTTCAACGTCCAGACCACCAGTGTCAACCGCCGCACCCTGCTGGATCTGTACCGCCAGGTCCAGGTCGACGGGGTCATCCTGATGGAGATCTTCCAGCAGGACTGGCGCGTCGATCTGCTGCGCGAGCACGGTCTGCCTTTCCTGATGATCGGCCGCTGCGAAGGCTGCGACGGCCTGTCGTACGTCGAGCTCGATATCGAGGCCGCCGCCCGCACGGCGATGCGCCACCTGGTCGACCTGGGGCACCGGAAGATCGGGATGATCACCTTCCCCCGGCACATGCGCGCCGAAGGCTACGGCCCTGCCGTCTACGGCTGGCGCGGCTACCAGGCCGTCCTGGAGGAGTTCGGGCTCGAACCGCACCTGCGCGAGATCTCCTTCTCGGCCGTCGAGATCGCCGCGGCCACCCGCTCGCTCCTGGACGAAACCCCGGAGCTGACCGGCCTCGTCGCCCTGACCGACGCCTCGCTCCCCGGCGCCCTGTCGGTCATCAAGAACAGCGGCCGCCGCGTCCCTGAAGACTTCTCCGTCATCGGCCTGGCGATCGACCGGATCGCCGAGCTGATGAACCCCAAGCTGACCGCCGTCCGCTTCCCCTCCTACGAGATGGGCTTCAAGGCGGTCACGATGCTGATCGACCAGCTGCGCGACCCGGACTCCCCGGTCGAGCAGCACCTCCTGCCGCCCGAACTGGTCGTCCGAGAGACGACAGCCCCGCCTCCCGCCTGATATATGGACTACGAACCCCTGCCGCTCGACGACTTCTGCAACGCCGGTGTGGAACGCTACGCCCCGGAGCACCTGCAGCGGGACGGCACCTACCTGCAGGACCTGCCCCCCGAACCGCCCACCGGGGACCAGGTCTTCCACGGTCTGCCCTTCCGGATCGGCCCCGGCGCCGGCGGTCCCTGTTTTATCGCTTTTGGGAACAGCGGCGGGCTGCGCACCGACCCGGTCACCATCCCGGTCGGGAAGACGGCCCGGCGCGTCCTCTTCGCCCACGCCGTCCTGGAGACAAAGCTCTGGGAGGGCGGGCCGCTGGGGGTCGAGATCGCCCGCTACGTCTTCCACTACGGCGACGGCACACAGACCGCCGTCCCGATCCGCGAGCGTTTCGAGATTGGCAATATCCCGCTCCCCTGGGGCCAGTTCCCCTTCCTGTGCGTGACGGACCAGGTGGGTTTCCTGGAGGACCTGCGGGACGGCGACTGGAACCGGACCGGGTTCCGCCTGACCGAAGTCGGTTGGGAGAACCCGCGCGGCTACTACCTCTGGGCCTGGGAGAACGAGCGGCCCGAGGTGGAGCTGGCCGCGATCGAGGTCCTGCCCGGCCCACAGCGCTTCGTATTGGCGGCCGTGACGCTCGGGCACCTGGATGAGGACCCGTTCCCTCGCCGGGCCCGCCGGCCGGTCGTGATCCGCCTGGCGGACCCGGCCGCGGCGCCGGGCCCGCTCGAAGCGGCGGTCGATCGCGGCGTCGCGACGTACACCTACCCGCTCCCCGCCGGCCCGCTCGACGCGCTCGACCCCGAGATGGCCGGTTTCGGCGCACCGCCCAACGAGGGCCCCTCCCCGGCCTACACCGAGATCACCGCCAGCCCGTCCGCCACCGTGACCGTCCGCTCCGGTGAGACGGAGCTGTGCGCGGTCAATTGGGGGGACCTGGAGCGTGACGGCGCCGTCGAGGCCGCCGGGGTGCGGCTCGAGCTGGCCGACCCGGGCCGGAACTGGGTCAAAGTCCGGGTGACGGACGGGCGGACCGGGGCGGACCTGCCCTGCCGGATCGCCTTCCACTCCCCGGAGGGCATCCCCTACCCGCCCCACGGGCACCACGCCCCGATCTTCTCCAACCTGGACACCTGGAACGTCGACGTCGGCGGGGACCTGCGCCTGGGCCAGGTCGCCTACGCCTATATCGACGGGACCTGCGAGGGCTGGCTGCCGCGCGGCCGGGTCCTGGTCGATATCGCCTGCGGCTACGAGTACGAACCGGTCCGCCGCTGGGTCGAGATCGCGCCGGGGCAGGTGCATCTGACCCTGCAGCTCGAGCGCTGGGTCGACATGAAGACCGAGGGTTGGTACAGCGGGGACACGCACGTCCATTTCCTGTCCGCCCAGGGCGCGGCCAACGAGGCCAGGGCGGAGGACCTGAACGTCGTCAACCTGCTGATGAGCCAGTGGGGGCACCTGTTTACCAATACCGAGGAGTTCACCGGCCGCCCGCAGGTCAGCCGGGACGGCGACACGATCGTCTACGTCGCCTCCGAGAACCGGCAGCACATGCTGGGCCATATCAGCCTGCTGGGGCTCAAGACCCCGGTCATGCCCTGGGCCAGCGGCGGGCCGTCGGAGGCCGAGCTGGGCGGTAGCCTGGAGATCACCCTCAGCCATTGGGCCGACATGGCCCACGCCCAGGGCGGGACCGTCATCCTGCCGCACATCCCGACCCCGAACGGCGAGCCGGCCGCCCTGATCGCCACCGGCCGGCTGGACGCGGTCGAGATGCTCGATTTCCTGGACTATGAGCACCGGGAGTACTACCGCTACCTGAACGCCGGCTACCGCCTCCCCCTCGTCGGCGGGACCGACAAGATGTCCAGCAACACCCCGGTCGGTCTGTACCGGACCTACGCCCGGCTCGAAGAAGGCGAACCCTTCGACTACGACGCCTGGTGCCGGGCGCTCAAGGCGGGCCGGACTTTCCTGAGCGGCGGCCCGCTGCTGAAGTTCACCGTCGACGGTCGGGAGCCCGGGGCCGAGATCGAGATCGGCCGCGGCGCGACCCTGGAGATCGAAGCCACCGCCCGCTCGATCATCCCGATCCACAGCCTGCAGATCCTCGAGCGGGGCCGGGTGGTGGCCGAAACGGTCTCCGCCTCCGGTAGCCGCACGTTAAATTTGAATGAAAGGCTCAAATTCGAAGGGGCTGGCTGGCTGGCGGCACGCTGCGCCGGCCCCGGCTACCGGGCCCGCCCGCATTACGACGCCCGCCGCCGCGGCGTCATGGCGCACACCTCCCCGGTCTACCTCACCGACAGGGACGGACCCGGGCTGCACTCCGTCGAGACTTTCCAATACATGCTGACCCTGATCTCCGGGGGCCTGGAATACATTCGCCGGCGCAGCCTCCAATACCCGCCGGCAGCCGCGACCCATTTCCACGGCCGGCCGGATCACCTGGCCGAGCTCGAGCGGCCGTTCCACGAAGCCGTCGACGCCATCCACGCCCGGATGCACGCCCTCGGGATCGAGCATTAGATGATGAGAGCCGGCGAGATCGAAAGCTACCTGCGCTCGCTCCGGGGGGAGGGGCCGTTTCCCGACCCGGATGTCGACACCTTCAAGAGCGGCGGCCCGGAGACCGAGGTGACCGGGATCGCCGTGGGCTGGATGAGCTACACCTGGGCGCTCGAACGAGCCCTGGCGCTGGGCTGCAGCCTTTTCGTCACCCACGAGCCGACCTATTACGATCACGAAGACGCCGACCCGGCCGTTTTCCGGCTGCCCGGCGCCCGGGCCAAGCGGGCGTTCATCGAGGCGTCCGGCCTGGCAATCCTGCGCTGCCACGACCTGTGGGATTTGATCCCGGAGATCGGGATCCCGGATGCCTGGGGGCGCTGCCTGGGGCTGGGCGAGCCCGTCGCGGCGGCCCGTTATCTGCGGGCTTACACCGTCGAGCCGGTGCAGGCCTCCGCTTTCGCCGCCGCCCTGGCCGGCCGGCTGGCGCCGTTCGGCCAGCCCGGGGTCCAGCTGCTCGGCCCGGCGGACAAGACCGTACGGCGGGTCGGGATCGGGACCGGGGCGATCACCCCGGTGCTGGAGATGGTGGCGGACCTGGCGGTCGACGCCGTGATCGCCACCGATGACGGGATCGACTACTGGCGCGACGGCGCCATGGCGATCGACCTGGGGATCCCGATCTTCGTCGTCAACCACCCCGTCAGCGAGCTGGCCGGGGTGGAGGCGCTGGCGGAGCACCTGCGAGCGGCGTTTCCGGAGGTCCCGGTGCACCACATCCCCCAGCGGTGCATGTACGTCACGATCCCGCCGCAGCCGGGGGCTGAGAACGGGGAGGAGGAGGAGCTTATGTAGCGATGGCGCCCATGCTGTTCCGGCAACGACCTGCGGAATCCAGGTGTGTGGTCGGGCGCTGCCCGCCCCCACACCTGGATTCCGCCCAAACCTATCATGAGGAGAAACATCATGAAACGCATCACCTTTACCGGCGTCGCCCTCTTGAGCCTCTGGCTCCTGCTGCTGACCGGCTGCGCGACGCCCGAAGCGACGACCGCACCCACGCAAGTCGCCACCGAAGCGCCAACCGAGGAGGAGGGCGGCCTCTCCGATGAACCCGTCACGCTGACCTTCTGGTGGGAAGGCGCGGCCGTTGGGAACCTGGAAGTCTTCCAGCTGAGCTTCGACCGCTTCACCGAAATGCATCCGAACGTGACCATCGAGGTCGTCGCCATCCCCTTCGAGGACATGCTGCGCACCATGCCACTGGCCCTCGACGCCGGGACCGGGCCGGACATCTCGATGTCGCTCCCGCTCGAGAGCACGACCTACCCCGCGGCGATGGCCGGCCACCTGCTCGAACTCACCGATATCGGTGAGGAGCGCGGCTGGTGGGACAAGTTCGACATGAAGGCCACCGACTTCAACAACCGCGCCCTGGACGGGATCTACGGCGTGCCGTACGAATGGACGGCGGTCGGCGTGTTTTACAACACCGAGATCTTCGCCGAGCACGGCCTGACCCCGCCGGCGACGCTCGAGGAGTTCGAGACGCTGATGGGGACCCTGGTCGATGCCGGGGTCACCCCCATCTCGGTCGGGGGGCGGGACGGCTGGCCGCTCGTCCACGTCTGGCAGGCGCTCGTGTTCACCAACACCGAGTACGAGACCCTGCGCGGCCTGGAAGACCGAGACACGTCCTATTCCTACGAGAACGAAGGGATGGTCGAGGCGGCTCACAAGGTCCTGGACTGGTTCGAAGCCGGCTACCTGGATCAGAACCTGCTCTCGACCGGGTTCACCGACGCCAACGACCTGTTCATCAACGGCGACACGGCCATGAACATCGGCGGGACCTGGGTCCAGCAGGACTTCCGGAACGCCCCGTTCGAAGTCCGCTTCTTCGCCGTGCCCCCGATGCGGACCGACATCCCGCTGCACCTGGGCGGGTTCAACCCGGCCAACGACATCGTCATCGTCAAGGACAGCCCGAACGTGGAATGGGCCATCGAGCTGCTGGACTACCTTCTGAGCGAGGAGAACATGACGCTCTGGTGGGAGAACGGCTTCCTGGTGCCTTTCGTCTTCGACGAGGTCCCGCCCGGGAAGGACCAGCTCCAGGCCGATCTCTACGCGACCATGCTGGCAAGCGGCCCCGGCCACTTCATCACCGTGTCGATGCCGGAGACCAACCAGCTGATCTGGGCCAACATGCAGGAGGTCGTGGCGCAATCCAAGACTCCAGAAGAGGCCCTTGCCGAGGCCCAGGAACTGTTCCTGACCGAGGCCGCGCCGTAATGGAGCGCCGAATTTTGGGGGCGGCTGCGCCCGGCGCGCCGCCTCCAAATTCGGCAGGCCTCCAAGCTTTCGGCCCGGCGGCGGTGAAGCCATCCCTGCCGCCGGGCCGGGAAATCCTCTGATCCGTCATGTCGCGGAAGAAAACGCTACCGTTCAAACCGTTCCTGTTCATCGCGCCGGCGCTGTTTTTCTACCTGGCTTTTTTCATCTGGCCTTATCTGCAGCTGATCTGGCTGAGCCTGCATGAGTGGAACGGTTTTGGCGACCGGATCTTTGTCGGGTTCAAGAACTACGCCGACCTCGCCTCGGACAACCAGTTCCGGCTGGCCTTCCAGCACAACATGTCCTGGAGCCTGGCGGCGATCTTCATCCCGGTCAGCCTGGGGCTGTTCCTGGCGCTCCTGCTGGCGCGCACCCCGATGCACGGCAAGGTCTTTTTCCGGGCGGTGTATTTCATGCCGCAGGTGATCTCGTCGATCTCGGTGGCCGTGGTCTGGGGCTGGATCTACCACCCGACGTTCGGACTGCTCAACCAGAGCCTGGAGCTCATCGGGCTGGGAAGCCTGGCCCGCGGCTGGCTGGGGGACGGGAACTTCGCCCTCCCGGCGCTGTTCTTAGCCTGGAGCTGGATCCATTACGGTTTCACGATGGTCATCTTCATCGCCGCGCTGGAGGGGATCGACGAGGTCTACTTCGAGGTGGCCAAGATCGACGGCGCGGGCTGGTGGGCGCAGCTGCGCTACGTCGTCCTGCCGTTCATCGCCCGGCCGCTGACGACGATCATCCTGGTGACGGCCATCTCGTCCTTCCAGGTCTTCGACCTGGTTTTCGCGCTGACCAACGGTGGGCCGGGGCGGGCCACCATCGTCCTGCCGCTGTACATGCTCACCTCGGCCTTCACGTTCCATAAGATCGGCTACGGTGCGGCGATCGCCGTCGTCCTGAGCCTGGTGGTCCTGGCGTTCTCGCTGATCTTGCTGAGGGTGCGTGGGAGCATGAAGGAGAGCGTCCATGCCTGACCGATATTCGGCCCGCAGCCGCCGCTTGTCCCGGACCCGGTCGATGGTCTACACCGCCGTCGCCGGGCTGCTGTCGCTTTTCGTCCTGGTGCCGCTGTTCCTCGTTTTCGTGACGTCGCTGAAGGACCGGCTGCAGATCGCCGAGAACCCGCTCGGGCTGCCGGCGGTCTACCTGTGGGAGAATTTCGCCCGCGCCTGGGAGCAGGGCAATTTCGCGCTGTATTTCCGCAACAGCGTCCTCATCACCTTCCCGAGCGTCATCGCCGTCGTGCTGCTGTCGCTGCTGGCGGCCTACGCCTTTGCGATGCTCAAGTTCCCTTACAAGGAACCCCTGTTCATCTTCTTCCTGGCCGGGATGACGATCCCGCTGGGCGTCCTGGCGATCCCGCTGTTCTACGAGATGGTGGACCTGGGCCTGGTCAACACGCATTGGGCCTTGATCCTGCCGCAGATCGGGATCAGTATGCCGTTCGGGATCCTGCTGTTGAGGAGTTTTATCCAGGACCTGCCGCGCGAGATCATCGAGGCCGGCAGGATCGACGGCTGCTCGGATTGGGGCCTGCTGTGGCAGATCGTGACCCCGATCAGCCGCCCGGCGCTCTTCTCGCTGGTCATCTTCATGTTCACCTGGACCTGGAACGAGTTCCTGCTGGCGACCGTCCTCCTGCAGACCGAGGCCGCCCGGACCCTGCCCCTGGGGCTGAACTTTTTCAGGGGCCGCTACTCGTCCGACTTCCCGATGCTGATGGCCGGGGCGATCATCACCTTCGTCCCGGTCGTCATCGTCTACGTCATCTTCCAGCGCCAGTTCATCAAGGGGATCGTGGCCGGTTCCCTGAGCGGCACCTAAAAAAATAAAGAATTGCGGGGCGCAGCGGTGGGGAACACCGCCGCGCCCCGCAATTCTTCAAACATTCAAGGACAAATATGGAAAAACCCGCCTCGCAGCACCCCTGGTGGAAGACCGGCGTCATCTACCAGATCTACCCCCGCTCTTTCCTGGACACCACCGGGAACGGGATCGGCGACCTGGAGGGGATCATCGCCCGGCTCGACTATCTCAACGACGGGACCCCAGACTCCCTGGGGGTCGATGCGATCTGGATCAGCCCGTTCTACCCCTCCCCGATGGCCGATTTCGGCTATGACGTCAGCGACTACTGCGACATCCACCCCGAGCTCGGCGACCTGGCGATCTTCGACCGGCTGGTGGCGGAAGCCCACCGGCGCGGGATCCGGGTGATCCTGGACTACGTCCCCAACCACACCTCGGACGAGCATGCCTGGTTCAAGGAATCGCGCCGCTCGCGGGAGAACCCGCGCCGGGACTGGTACATCTGGCGTGACCCGGCCCCGGACGGCGGGCCGCCCAACAACTGGGGCAGCGTTTTCGGGGGTTCGGCCTGGGAGTGGGACGAGGAGACCGGGCAGTACTATTTCCACCAGTTCCTCAGGGAGCAGCCCGACCTGAACTGGCGCAACCCTTTGGTGGTGGATGCGATGAAAGACGTCCTCCGGTTCTGGTTGGATCGCGGCGTGGACGGGTTCCGGATGGACGTGGTCGGGATGATCTTCAAGCACCCCGACATGCCGGACCAGCCGCCCGACCCGGATGCGCCGGACACGCTGCGGCCGAACGATCTTTATTCCCGGCAGCTGCACCTGTACGACCAGGACCAGGACGAGGTCTACGAGATGGTGCGCGAGTTCAACCGGCTGACCCGGCCGTACGGCGAAATCTGCCTGATCGGCGAGATCCTGTGGTACGGGGCGCAGCGCTGGCTGCGCTACTACGGCCAGGACGGGGACGGCTTCCACCTGCCGATGAATTTGCAGTTTATGCACCTGCCCTGGGAAGCGAAGACGATCAAATCCGCCGTTGTCGAGATCGCAAACCTGCTGCCTGATTACGCTTGGCCGAGCACCGTTCTCGGGAACCATGATGAGGTCCGGCTGGCCTCCCGCTACGGCCGCGAGCATACCCGCCTGGCGGCCATGCTGCTGCTGACCCTGCGCGGCACCCCGATCCTGTACTACGGAGACGAGATCGGGCTCGAGAACGGCGTGAACGACGGCGGGGAGATCCTCGACCCCTGGGGGATCATCGTCGGTCCGGAGTACAACCGGGACGTCTGCCGCACCCCGATGCAGTGGGACGCCTCGGCGCACGCCGGGTTCTCGACGGAGGCGCCCTGGCTGCCGGTGTCCCCCGATGCGGCCGGGCGCAACGTGCACATTCAGCGCGCCGACCCGAACTCGCTGCTCAACCTGTACCGCGACCTGCTCCGGCGGCGCCGCGGCAGCCCGGCGCTGACCCTCGGCGACCTGGCCCTGTTCGAAGGCCCGCCGGACTGCCTGGTCTACGAACGGCGGGCGGAGGGAGAGCGGCTGTGGATCGCGCTGAACTTCGGGAGCGAACCGGCGGACGTACCGCTCCCCGGCCCGGGGACCCTCCTGCGCTCGACGGCGGATGTGCGGCGCGGTGGGGAGGTGGAGGGGAGCGTGGGGTTGGGGGGGTATGAGGGTGTGCTGGTCTGGATTGCGAGCACAGAGGGTAGTGGTTGACAGAGAAAGTACACAAATTATTCCGCAAATCGCTACCGGTCGCGCGCACCGAGGCCTGAGATTGCCGAATTAATTTGTTTACTTTCATCAGCCCCCGGCGGCAGCGGTGCGCGGTGCCGGTTGCGATTACCGGATTAATTCGTTAACATTCATCAGCCCGGCGGATCCACCACCGGATGAGCAACGATCCCCGGTTGATTGTCTCGACCTTCAAGACCCCAGGAGGCCAGCCATGCCCAGTTTTATCGCCGCCATCGACCAGGGGACGACGAGCACCCGCTGCATAGTCTTCGACCGCCTCGGGCGCATCGTCGGGCAGGACCAGGAGGAGCACCGCCAGATCTATCCGCAGCCCGGCTGGGTGGAACACGACCCGTTGGAAATCTGGGAGCGGACGCAGGAAGTGGTCGAGGGCGCGCTGGCCGCGGCCGGGATCACCGCCGGCGACCTGGCGGCCGCCGGCGTCTCCAACCAGCGCGAGACGACCGTCGTCTGGGACCGGGCGACCGGAAAGCCGGTGACGAACGCCATCGTCTGGCAGGACGTCCGCACCGACCGGATCTGCGCCGGGCTCGCCGCGGACGGCGGGCAGGACCGGCTGCGGGGGAAAACGGGCCTCCCGCTGGCGACCTATTTTTCCGGCCCGAAGATCAAGTGGATCCTGGATCACATCCCGGACGCCCGCGCCCGGGCGGAGGCCGGGGAGCTGCTGTTCGGGAACATCGACGCCTGGCTGGTCTGGAACCTGACCGGCGCCCACGTCACCGACGCCACCAACGCCTCCCGGACCCTGCTGATGGATTTGGAAACGCTGGACTGGGATGATGAGATCCTCGAACTGCTGGGGATCCCGCGGGCGATGCTGCCCGAGATCCGCTCGTCGTCCGAGGTGTACGGGGTCGGGCGGGGCGTGCTGGCCGCCGTCCCGGTCGCCGGGATCCTGGGGGACCAGCAGGCGGCCCTGTTCGGACAGGCCTGTTTCGAGCCGGGGGAGGCCAAGAACACGTACGGGACGGGCTGTTTTATGCTGCTGAACACCGGGGAGCGGCCGGTGGCGAGCCGGCACGGGCTGCTGACGACGGTCGGGTACAAACTCGGCGGCGAGCCGGCGGTGTACTGCCTGGAGGGGTCGATCGCGATCGCGGGCGCGCTGGTGCAGTGGCTGCGGGACAATTTGGGGTTGTTCGAGTCTTCGAGCGAGGTCGAGGCGCTGGCGGCCTCCGCGGAAGACAGCGGCGGGATCTATTTCGTCCCGGCTTTTTCGGGGCTGTTTGCGCCATATTGGCGGGCCGATGCACGCGGGGCGATCGTGGGGCTGACGCGCTTCATCGACCGGCGCCACATCGCCCGCGCCGCGCTGGAGGCGACCGCCTACCAGACCCGCGAGGTGCTGGATGCGATGAACGCCGATTCGGGCGTCCCGCTGGCGTCTTTGAAGGTGGACGGGGGCATGGTCCGGAACGAGCTGCTGATGCAGTTCCAGGCGGACATCCTGGGGGTCCCCGTCGTCCGGCCCGAGGTGGCGGAGACGACGGCGCTGGGGGCGGCGTATGCGGCCGGGCTGGCGGTCGGGTTCTGGGAAGGGCGCGAAGCGCTGCGCTCCCATTGGCGGGCAGAGCGGGAATGGCGGCCGGGGATGGGGGAGGCGGAACGGGAGCGGCGGCTTGAAGGGTGGAAGAAGGCGGTGGAAAGGACACTGGATTGGGTGTAGTTGTCGGTCTCGCCAGGCCAATTCAACAAATCGGATATTTCAGGCTTGACAGATATTCGTATTGCAATAAAATAGATTTAGTCTTAACTAAATTTAAAAAGAGGTTCCGCAATGTCGAATAAATTTCTCGTATCACTCCTCTGTATCCTCACCTTTTCCGCCTGCACGCCGGGGACGAGCTCCCCGGACGGCGACGGCCGGATCCGGGTGGTCGCCACGATCGGCCAGATCGCCGACGCCGCGCAGATCGTTGGCGGCGAGCACGCCGCCGTCAACGGGCTGATGGGCTCCGGGGTCGATCCGCACCTGTACCTCGCCACGGAAGGCGACGTCGGGTTGCTGCAGGAAGCGGACATCATCTTCTACAACGGTTTGCACCTCGAGGCCCAGATGGCCAATATCCTGGGGCAGCTCGGGGCGCAAAAAACCGTCGTCCCCGTCGGCGAGGCCGTTCCGCCCGACCGGCTGATCGGCGACACCAGCGCCGGCGGGATCTACGACCCGCACATCTGGTTCGACGTGCCGCTGTGGATGGTCGCGGTCGAAGCCATCCGGGATGCCTACATCGCCCACGACCCGGAAAACCGGGCCGATTACGAGGCCAACGCCGCTGCCTACCTGGAGCAGCTCGCCGCGCTGCACGTGTATGTGAGCGAGCAGGCCGCCCGGGTCCCGGAACCGCAGCGAGCCCTGGTGACCGCCCACGATGCATTCACCTATTTCGGCCGCGCCTACGGCTTCGATGTGCGCGGGCTGCAGGGGATCAGCACCGCATCGGAGGCGGGCACCGGCGACGTCCAGGACCTGGCCGCCTTCATCGTCGAGCGCCAGATCCGGGCCATCTTCATCGAATCCTCCGTCCCGGTCCGCAACGTGGAAGCCCTCCAGGCGGCCGCGGCCGCGGTAGGCTGGCAGGTCGAGATCGGCGGCGAGCTGTTCTCGGACGCCATGGGCGATCCGGGGACGCCGGAGGGGACATATATCGGCATGGTGGAGCACAACATCGACACCATCGTGAATGCCCTGCTTGGAGAAACCGGTGGAGAATAACCTGCTCCCGCTCTCGGTCGCCGACCTGACCGTCGCCTACCAGGACAAACCCGTCCTGTGGGACATCGACCTGGACGTCCCCTCCGGCATCCTGATGGCGATCGTCGGGCCCAACGGCGCCGGCAAGACGACGTTGCTCAAGGCCGCCCTCGGGCTGGTCCCGATGGCGGCCGGTACGGTGCGCATCTTCGGCGCCCCGTACCGGCGCCAGCGCAGGCTGGTGGGCTACGTCCCGCAGCGCGGCAGCGTGGACTGGGACTTCCCGACCTCCGTCCTGGACGTGGTGACGATGGGCTCGTACGGCTCGCTCGGCTGGGTCCGCCGGCCCCGCCGGCGGGAGCAGGAGGCCGCCATGGATGCGCTGGTAAAGGTCGGGATGCAAGACTACGCCCACCGGCAGATCAGCCAGCTTTCCGGCGGCCAGCAGCAGCGCACTTTCCTGGCCCGGGCCCTCGTCCAGGATGCGCAGCTGTATTTCATGGACGAACCCTTCCAGGGAGTCGATGCGACCACGGAGTGGGCCATCGTGACGCTGCTGAAGGAGCTGCGCTCGCAGGGGAGGACGGTCGTCGTCGTGCACCACGACCTGCAGAGCGTGCCCGAGTATTTTGATTGGGTCATGCTGCTGAACGTCCGGCGGGTGGCGAGCGGGCCGGTGGAGGAGGTCTTCACGGAGGAGAACCTGCGGCGGACGTACGGGGGGCGGATTTCAACGCTGGGTCTGAACGGGCGCGCGCGCGCGCAGGCCGGAAGTTGAACCCGGCCGAGCTTCTGCACCAGCTTTTTTTTGATTACACCGTCCGGACGGTCGCGCTGGGCACCGGGATCCTGGGGATCGTGAGCGGCGCCCTGGGCGCGTTTGCCGTGCTGCGGCGGCAGAGCCTGCTGGGCGATGCGATGTCGCACGCGGCCCTGCCCGGCGTGGTCGGCGCGTTCATGCTCACCGGGAGCAAAGCGCCGGCCACCCTGCTGCTGGGCGCAGCCATTTCCGGGCTGGCGGGCACCCTTTTCATGATCGCCATCACGCGCTATACCCGGATCAAGGAAGACGCCGCGCTGGGGATCATCCTGTCGGTTTTCTTCGGTTTCGGGCTGATGCTGCTGACCTTTTTACAGCAGAACCCCAATGCCCGCCAGGCGGGGTTGAACACGTTCCTGTTCGGCCAGGCGGCGACCCTGCTGGCCAGCGACGTCCGGACCATGGCCGTCCTGGGCGGAGGGGCCGTGGCCTTGATGCTCGTTTTCTGGAAGGAGTTCAAGCTGCTCAGCTTCGACCGTGATTTCGGGGGGAGCCTCGGCTACCCCATGCAGGGGCTCGAGATCCTGCTGACCGGGCTGCTGGTGGTCGCGATCGTGATCGGGCTGCAGGCCGTCGGGGTGGTCCTGATGAGCGCGATGGTCGTCGCTCCGGCGGCGGCGGCCCGGCAGTGGACGAACGCGCTCGGCAAGATGGTCGGGCTGGCGGCCGTTTTCGGTGCGGTTTCGGGGATCACCGGGGCGGTCCTGAGCTCGACCGGCGCCGGATTGTCCACCGGGCCGGTGATCGTGCTGTGCGCCAGCGTCATCGTCGCGATCTCGCTGCTGTTTGCCCCGAACCGCGGGCTGGTCTGGAACGGGCTGCGCAGCCGCCGCGGCCGGTCGGAAACAGGGATATGACCACCGCTCAAATCGAGATCCAGCTCATCGCCGTCATCGTGGCCGTGGCGTGTGCGCTGCCGGGGGTCTACCTCGTGCTGCGGCGGATGGCGATGATGAGCGATGCGATCAGCCATACCGTCCTGCTCGGGATCGTCATCACCTTCTTCCTGGTGCGGACGCTCGAATCGCCGCTGCTGATCCTGGGGGCGGCCGTCATGGGCGTGCTGACCGTCAGCCTGATCGAGTTGGTCCACCGGACGCGGCTGGTCAAGCAGGATGCGGCGATCGGGATCGTCTTCCCGGCGCTGTTCAGCGTGGCCGTGATCCTGATCTCGCGTTATGCCACCGGCGTGCACCTGGACAGCGACGCCGTCCTGCTCGGCGAGCTGGCCTTTGCGCCGTTCGACCGGACGGAGGTGTTCGGGCTGGATGCGCCGCGTGCGCTGGTCATGATGGGGGCGATCCTGGCGGTCGACGTCCTGTTCATCGCCGTCTTTTACAAGGAGCTCAAGATTTCAACCTTCGACGCCGGGCTGGCGGCTTCGCTGGGGTTCTCGCCGGCGCTGATCCATTACGGGCTGATGGCGCTCGTCTCGGTGACGGCGGTGGGCGCATTCGATGCGGTCGGGTCGATCCTCGTCGTGGCGCTGATGATCGCCCCGGCGGCTTCCGCCTACCTGCTCACCGACCGTTTATCCCGGATGCTGTGGCTGAGCGCCCTGATCGCGGCCGTGAGTGCGCTGAGCGGCTACTGGATGGCCCGGGTCCTGGACGCCAACATCGCCGGTGCGATGGCTACCAGCGTCGGGATGATCTTCAGCCTGGTCTTCCTGTTTGCGCCGGAGCGCGGGATCGTGGCCGTGGCCGGGCGGCGGCGGCGCCAGCGCGGGGAGTTCGCCGTGGCGGCGCTGGCCGTCCACCTGCTGAACCACGAGGACACGCCCGCCCAGGAGACCGAAAGCGAGCTGGGCCACCTGCAGGCGCACCT
>DATKDL010000009.1:0-1055 GCA_035512695.1 Anaerolineales bacterium
CGTCGCCGACGATCGCCGGGCCGTCGAAGAGATGGCCCGGACGCTCAAACCGGGCGGGCGGCTGGTCCTGTTCTGCCCCAACCGGGGCTATCCCGTCGAGACCCACGGGATCTACTGGCGCGGCCGGTACCGGTTCGGGAATATCCCGCTGGTCAACTACCTCCCCCGCCGCCTGCGGGACAGGCTGGCCCCGCACGTCCGGGTTTATACCGCCGGTGATCTCCGCCGGTTATTCGCCGGGCTCCCCCTGGATCTCGTTTCCCGCACAATGATATTCGGCGCCTACGATAACATCATCGCCCGCACCCCCCGCCTGGGCCGCCTCCTGCGGAGCACCTTGCATTTTCTGGAAAAAACCCCCTTTAGAATCCTGGGGCTCAGCCATTTTTGGATAATGGAAAAAACGGATGGAGGCTAAACGGCCCTTGCCGCTCCGCCTCCATCCGTTTTTCCTATCCTTCCTGAAGATACCCCTGCACCACGATCCTCTCCGTATCCACCCGGTACGGGTAGCACGAAATCAACGTGATCGTCGGATCCCGGGTCGGGGCCATCACCTCCACCTGCGTCGGCGGGACGACCTCCCATCCGGTGATCACGTAGGTATAGGATCGCTGGTTGGTATACACGATGATGACGTCCCCAGGGTTGAGCTGATCGAGGTGGCGGAAGATCTCCCCAAAAATATCGTTGTGCGCCGAGAGGACCAGGTTCCCATCCGTGCCCGGGTTGGCCGAACCGATGTGCTGCCCGACGCCTTTCTTGAGCTGCTCCCAGCCGTCCCCCTGGACGATCGGGGCATCGACCCCGATGGCAGGGATCTGGATCTGGATCGCATGCTCAGGCGCGGGGGTCGGAACCGGGATCTCGGCCAGCGACTGGACCAGCGGGCGCAGATGCTCGGGGATCTCGGCGTCGTTCGGGCGGGTCCCACCGGGCGAATCGGGCGGGGTGTGCCCGGAAGGCAGGACGGCGGCGATGATCAGCGGGGTCGGCGTCATGGTCGGCTGGATCAGCGCACCGGCCACTTCCTCATTCAACGTCCGCAGGATCTC
>DATKDL010000010.1:0-1603 GCA_035512695.1 Anaerolineales bacterium
CGTCGCCGACGATCGCCGGGCCGTCGAAGAGATGGCCCGGACGCTCAAACCGGGCGGGCGGCTGGTCCTGTTCTGCCCCAACCGGGGCTATCCCGTCGAGACCCACGGGATCTACTGGCGCGGCCGGTACCGGTTCGGGAACATCCCGCTGGTCAACTACCTCCCCCGCCGCCTGCGGGACAGGCTGGCGCCGCATGTCCGGGTTTATACATCCGGCGATCTCCGCCGGTTATTCGCCGGGCTCCCCCTGGATCTCGTTTCCAGCACCATCATCTTCGGCGCATACGACAACATTATCGCCCGCACCCCCCGCCTGGGCCGCCTCCTGCGGAGCACCCTGCATTTTCTGGAAAAAACCCCCTTCAGAATCCTGGGGCTAAGCCATTTTTGGATAATGGAAAAAACGGACAGAGGCTGAGCGGCCCTTGCCTCTCCGCCTTCATCCGTTTTTCCTATCCTTCCTGAAGATACCCCTGCACCACGATCCTCTCCGTATCCACCCGGTACGGGTAGCACGAAATCAACGTGATCGTCGGGTCCCGGGTCGGCGCCATCACCTCCACCTGCGTCGGCGGGACGACCTGCCAGCCGGTGATCACGTAGGTATAGGATCGCTGGTTTGTATACACGATGATGACGTCCCCCGGATTGAGCTGATCGAGGTGGCGGAAGATCTCCCCAAAAATATCATTGTGCGCCGAGAGGACCAGGTTCCCGTCCGTGCCCGCGTTGGCCGAGCCGATGTGCTGCCCGACGCCTTTCTTGAGCTGCTCCCAGCCGTCCCCCTGGACGATCGGGGCATCGACCCCGATGGCAGGGATCTGGATCTGGATCGCATGCTCAGGCGCGGGGGTCGGGACCGGGATCTCGGCCAGCGACTGGACCAGCGGGCGCAGATGCTCGGGGATCTCGGCGTCGTTCGGGCGGGTCCCGCCGGGCGAATCGGGCGGTGTGTGCCCGGAAGGCAGGACGGCGGCGATGATCAGCGGGGTCGGCGTCATGGTCGGCTGGATCAGCGCACCGGCCACTTCCTCATTCAACGTCCGCAGGATCTCGAAACCGTTGAACAGGACGAAACCGAGGATCAGCACCGCAGCGATCTCGACGAAAAGCAGCAGCCCGTCAAATACCCGGCGGGTGCGAGGCCGGCCGCGGTACTGCGCCGGTTCATCCGCCGCCTCTTCCGCGGTCGTAATGAGTTCGGTCATCCCAGGCGTGCGTTCGTCCGGGACCAGGGTGACGATCCGCCCGGTCTCGCGGAAGCGCTCGATCCGCTGCTTGCGCACCGACCTGCGCTTTTCGACCAGCAGCCGCCGCAGCTCTTCGGCGGTCAGGTCTTCGGGGTTCTTTGCGCGAGGCATGGTTGAAAATATTACGTCAAAAGATAGCGCGCCCAGGGCTTCGCCCTGGGCGCGCTATCTTTTGACGATCATTAATCGTCCAGGATCCAATAGGAAATCTCATCCACATACACATCGAAGTTGGCCGTGTTCGTCGAGCCCACCAGCAGCCCGAAGCGGCCTTCATCGTAGATGCTGACGTCCAGCTCGGCCACCAGGATGTCATTGATGTAAAGCCGGATATCGTCGCCTTCCGCCCAGAT
>DATKDL010000011.1:0-58700 GCA_035512695.1 Anaerolineales bacterium
GTCTGGCCGCCCCAGATCAGGATCTCGGAGCCGGTCCAGACCATCGTGTGGAACTCGCGGGCCTCGATGACGTGATCGGTGCTGGTGGCGGTCCAGGTGTCGGCGGCCGGGTCATACCGCCCGCCGGTGTGGACATCGACACTGCAACTGCTGCCGGTGCAGCCACCCCAGACGAACAGCTCGGTGCCGGTCCAGACCCCGGCGAAGCGGGCCCTGCCTTCCGGGGCGCCGGTCGTGCTCATCGCCGTCCAGGTGTCGTTTTCAGGATCGTAGCGTCCGCCGGTCTGGAAGAAGGTCCAGCTGGAGGAGAGCGTACCGCCGCCCCAGACGATGAACTCGGAGCCGGTCCAGACCGAAGCGAACAGGATCCGCGCGGAGGGGGCGCCGGCGGTGCTGACCGAGGTCCAGGTGTTTGTGACCG
The DNA here is from genome assembly GCA_035512695.1 of Anaerolineales bacterium. Taxonomy (GTDB): domain Bacteria; phylum Chloroflexota; class Anaerolineae; order Anaerolineales; family JABWBV01; genus DATDOR01. The sequence continues at coordinate 422 of DATKDL010000011.1, forward strand.
GGTCGTATTTCCCGCCGGTGTTCGTATCACCCGTCTCGGTGCGTCCACCCCAGATGATCATCTTGTTCCCGGTCCAGGCGGCCTGGTGCAGGTTGCGGCCGGATGGCGCGCCGCTGGTCGTCACCGGGGACCAGCTGTTGGTCTGCGGGTTGTAGCGCCCGCCCGTGCTCGCGTATATTTCGCTCCAGGTCGAACCGCCCCAGACGATCATCTCGGTGCCGGTCCAGACCGCGCTGTGGTTGGCGCGCGCTTCCGGCACTCCGGTGAGGCTGGTCGGCTGCCAGGTGTCGGTGAGCGGGTTGTAGCGGGCGCCTTCATCGAGGGTGACCGATCCGACCTGGCCACCCCAGACGATCATCTCCGTCCCGGTCCAGACGGCAGTCGGGAACGATGCGGGGGTGAGGCTGGCATTCTGGCTGCTCATGCTCCAGGTATCGGTCGCCGGATCGTAGAGGCGGGCGCGCTGGTAAAAGGGGTCGGTGAACTGTTCGCCTACGCCGCCCCAGCTGATCATGTGGACGCCGTCCCAAACGGAGGCGTGGGCGCGCGCAACCCGGTACGGGTCGTTGGTCGTGGTCGGGAGCCAGCTGTTTGTCGCCGGGTTGTAGCGCCCCCCGGTGCGTTCGTCGCCCGGACCGTCGCCGCCCCAGATGATCATCTCGGTTCCGGTCCAGACGGCGTGGTGGCTGCCGCGCGCCGAGGGCGCGCCGGTCTGGTTGACCCCGGACCAGGTGTCCGTCGCGGGGTCGTAGAGCATGCCGTTGTTCAAATATATATTGGAGCCGGCGTAGCCGCCCCAGACGATCATTTCGTCCCCGGTCCAGACAGCTGTGTGGTTCTTCCGGGCGGCCGGCGCTCCGGCGGGATTTGTCGGGGTCCAGGTATCGGTGTCGGGATCGTAGCGCCCGCCATCGGCGTGCAGGTCGAAGCAGAGCGCATCCCCGGAGCAGCCGCCCCAGGCGATCATCTCGGTCCCGGTCCAGACCAGGCTGGGTTCGCGCCCGGCCGGGCTGCCGACCGTGCTGATCGGCTGCCAGGTATCGGTCGCCGGGAAATAGCGGCCGTTGACGCTGCCGGAGCCGTTCCAGATGATCATCTGGTCGCCGGCCCAGACGGCCATGGGTCTGCGCAGCCCGAGCGGAGCGTTGGTCAACGTCATCGGGCTCCAGGAATTGGTCGCCGGGTTGTAGCGGGCGCCCTGTTCGATCAGGATGTTGCAGTTCTGATTTCCGGAAGCGCTTTCTTTGCAGCCGCCCCAGACCAGCATCTCTGTCCCGGTCCAGACGGCGCTGTGCTGCTTGCGCGGGACGCCGTTGGCGATTGCCGTCCAGGTGTCGGTCAGCGGGTCGTAGGCGCCGCCGCTGCCGATGGTGCAGTACTCAGACCCGCCGTAGCAGCCGCCGAAGACGATCATCCTGGTCCCGGTCCAGACAGCGGTGAAGAAAAGCCGCCCAATCGGGGCATCCAGGGTCGTGGTCGGGCGCCAGTCATCGAGGACCGGGTCATACCGGAAACCGTTGGTAAAGTAGTCGCCGCCCCAGACCAGCAGGACGCTGCCGGTCCAGACCGAGCGGCTGGTGATGGTGGCCCAGGGCATGGCGGGCATGTACGCCCATGCATCCGCGCCGCTTTCGATGGAATCTGCGGCTTCGACTGCGGACGGCTCCGGAAGGATGTATGCCGCAACCGGCTGGATGAACCGCTCCATGGAAAAAGCCGACCGGTTTTCGCTCCACCAGGTCTCGAACGGGATTTTCTCCCAGCTCGCGATCACGATCTCGAGCCGCGTTTGGGTGATCCCCGTGACGGCCAGCGCATAGAACCGGCCGGCGTCTTCCTGGAGCGGGCTGACCAGGCCGGTGGGCAGATCCGCATCCGGGGCCAGGTGGAAATCGCTTCGGATACCGGCCAGGAAGACGTTGAAGCCGGCTTCATCCAGGAAGACGACGCCGTCGGAGGCCGGGCTCAGCCCCATGGCCGGGTCGAGTTCGCCGATCTCCCAGGCGAGCGTTTCGGCATTCGGGAGCGCGGCCAGCTGGGCGGCCCCGGTCACTCCGGACAGCGCGGCTGTTGCGGTCTGCCGCGTCCCGGAATGGATTTCCGGATCTTCGCCGAATTTCAGTTTCAGCAGCCGGTCGACGAGGACCGGCCGGACGAGGCATTCCGCCACGGCGGCCGGGTCGTGATCCAGCGCGGCGAAGAGGGTCTGCAGCCGTTCCGGGCTGCGGGTCCCGGCGGACATCCGATCGAGTTCGGCCTGGAGCATGGCAGGGGTGACGTTAATGCCCCATCGTTCTGCGAGGGCGACTGTTCCGGCCAGCGTGTCGGTGACCTGGTTTTCAACCGCTTCGGCCGAGAGGACCTGGTCAAGGGTCGGTTTGGGGCCCGGGTTGGCGGCCGGCCATTCCATCGCTTCCCAGTAGACCTGCTCGATATCGTTGCGGCAGACGGCTCGTTCGCCGGCGGCCAGGGGTCGGGCCGGCCGGTCCATCGAGGCCCGGGCGAGCTGGGGCAGGCTCACGACGGCGGTCATTATCAGCGCCAGGATGGCGATGGTGGCGATGAGGCGAAACGATCTTATTCGTTTGGAAAGCGGAGGGATCATGGTTTAATTCCTTTGGCCAGGTTGGATATGGACGTCTGATATATACGTCGTTAAAGGCTTCAAAAAGTTACGGTCTCGGATCGCCCTGAACCCCCGGGAGGACGGGGTGGAAACGGAGGCGGCGGTGCGGGGCTAAACCCGGCACCGCCGCCTCCGTTTCCACCTTTCTTCTTTTACCATTCTCTCCGATTTCCCCCTCCGAACGTAGGGACGATTGTCCCGAATAAATGAGGACAATTGTCCGGAGGTTACGCGTTTTGTTTTTCTTCCACCGCCAGGATCAAGCGCCAGAGCTTGAGCTCTTCGTAAGAGATCGTTTCCCCAAGGGATTCAAAGACCGGTTTAAGATACCGGGTCCCAAGTTCTGTGAACGCCGCACGGATCCGGTCCCCGGCAGCAGGATCCAGCGCGCTGAACCTGACCAAGCCTTCCGGGTCCATGTCGAGGTCCATTTCGAGGGCTTTTTCGAGGTGTTCCAGGATCGTGCCGGTCGTAAAACTCAGCCCGGCGGCGATCTCAGGGATCGGACGTCCTTCCCGGTACTGCGACCAGATCTCCCGCGTCCGGCGCACGCCGGTGAGCGACTGCGCCGGCGGCCGGGCAGCCGGTTGAACCGGCGCCGCCTGGGACGGTTTCAACTCATGCTCGCGGCAGTATGCGGCGATCATTTCGAGGAACTGATCCCCGTAATGTTCGAGCTTCGTTTTGCCGACCCCAAAGACCTCGCCGAGCGCCTCGGCGGTCTGCGGGAGCCGGGCGGCCATTTCCATCAGGGTCCGGTCCTGGAAGACGACGTAAGGCGGGACGGAGAGCTCTTCCGCCAGCCTCGTCCGGAGCAGGCGCAGTTGGGAGAAAAGTCCCTGGTCGTATCCGGCAGCCGGACCGGAACCGAGCGGGCGGGCGATCCCCTCTGCGACCGCTGTCATAAACGTCTTGCCGTCGAGGACGGCCTTGCCTTCCGCGGTGATGACCAGGCTGCCGTGCGGCGGGGTCCGGCGCAGGAGCCCTTCCCGGATGAACATTCCGGAGAGTATGCGCCAGGCTTCCTTTGTATAGCCGTTTCCCGCCCCATAGGTTTTCAGGCGGTCGTGCTTTTTCTCGATGATGCGTTTACCCCGTGAGCCGGCCAGGACATCGATCAGGTGGGCCGCCCCGAAAACCTCACCGGTCAGGCGGGCTGTGGACAGGAACAGGCGGGCCGGTTCGGACAGGTCCTGCTGAGCTTCGGCGGTGTCCCGATCCCCGGTGCTTGCGGCGGAGGCCGTGCGGGCCGTTTCCAGGTCGCAGCGGTCGCAGTTCCCGCAGCGGTCGACCGGATAATCCTCACCGAAATAGCGCAGCAGGGGCGGCCGGCGGCAGCCGGTCGCTTCGACAAAACCGAGGAAGGTCTGCAGCCGGACTTCTTCACCCCGGCGGCGGATCGGATCGTCTGCCGGGAAGAAATAGCGGATGGTGCTGACGTCCGAATAGGAATAAAGCAGCAGGCAGTCGGCCGGAAGCCCATCCCGGCCGGCGCGGCCGATCTGCTGGTAGTAACTCTCCAGGTTTTTTGGCAGGTTGTAATGCAGGATGAAGCGGACGTCCGGCTTGTCGATCCCCATCCCGAAGGCGATGGTCGCGACGATGATCATGGCGTCCTCGTACCGGAAGCGGTGCTGGTTTCGGCGGCGATCATCTGTGCTCATCCCGGCGTGATAGGGCAGCGCCGGAAAACCCAGCTCGGCCAGTTCGGCGCTGAGTGCGTCGACGGAATCGCGCGTCGAGCAATAAATGATCCCGGCCTGGTCTTTGTGCGCATTCAGGAATTCGAGCGCCTGGCGGAACCCGTCGTATTTGTCCCGGACGGACAGGTGCAGGTTGGGCCGGTCGAAACTGCCGATGAAGACACCGGCGTCCGGGACCCCGAGCGTTTCGATGATGTCATCCCGGACGCGGCCGGTGGCGGTCGCCGTGACGGCCAGGGTCCCCATTTCCGGGAGCCGGTCCCGGATCTCGGCCAGCCGGCGGTATTCCGGACGGAAGTCGTGTCCCCATTCCGAGATGCAGTGGGCTTCGTCGATCACGAAGCATTCGGCTCCGGCGTCATTCAGCAGGACGGCCATATCCGGACGGACAAGGGTTTCCGGCGCGGCGTAGACCAGCCGGACCTTCCCGGTCCGGACGGTGTGCGCGGCGTTGAGATAGGCTCTGTAATCCAGCGAGCTGTTCAGGTACACCGCCGGGATGCCCCATTCGCGCAGCTGGAGGACCTGGTCCTCCATCAGCGCGATCAGCGGTGAGACGACGACGGTCGGCCCGGCGCGCAGCAGAGCGGGCAGCTGGTAGCAGAGGGATTTTCCGCTCCCAGTCGGCATGACGGCCAGGGTATGGCGGCCGTCCAGGACGCTGTGGATGATTTCGCGCTGGAGCGGCCGGAACGCCATGTACCCGAAGACGTCCCGGAGCGTCTTTTCCAGGTCTCCTCGGAGGGAATGGGCGGTGGGCTGTTTGTCCATGGGGCAGACATTGTAGCACGGCGGATTTCCGATCAGGCGGACACGACGGTCATTTTCCCGGAGAGCGTCCCCGTGGCGGTCAGCGCATCCCGCAGCAGGCTGCGGCCGCGGGCGACCCGGCTCTTGACGGTTCCGATCGAGACGCCCATGACGTCTGCGGCCTCGATATAGCTCATTTCCTGGATATCGACCAGTGAAATCGCCGTGCGAAACGGCGCCGGAAGCCGGTTCAATGCGGATTGGACGGCTTCGCGCAGCTCGATGGTTTCGACCGCATCCTCCGGAAGCGGCCCCGGATCGCGGATCCAGCCGGGCGATTCGTTCTCCTCCCCGTACTCGTCCAGCGGTTCGAGCGGTTGGACCGGATGCCGGTGACGGAAGCGCATCTCGTCGTAGGCGAGGTTGGTTGCGATCCTTAGTATCCAGGATTTGAACGAGCCACCGCGAAACTGGTGCATTTTCCGATAGGCTCGGATAAACGTCTCCTGGGTCACGTCCTCCGCCGAATCGAAATTGCCGAGCATCCGGTAAGCGTGGTTGAACACCTGTCCCTGGTGCGCCAGCACCAGCCGGTTGAAAGCGTCCAGGTCGCCTTTGTTCGCGGCATTCAACAGTTCAGCGGTCATCATCCTCACTCCTCGATGCCGCCGCCTCCCGGACGGCGGCGATCAAATTGTCAAGCAGGGCGTGCTTGGGTACAAAGGCGAAAGCGCCTGCCTGGAGTGCTTTCTGTTTAAGCTCGTCCTGGTCGTACAGGCTGTGGATGACGACAGCCGTCCCGGGCGAAGAGGTTTTTAGCAGGCTTGCCGCAAGGACCCCGTCCATTTGCGGCATCTCGAGGTCCATCACGACCACATCCGGAGACAGCGCGGCGGCCATTTCCACGGCCTCCAGGCCATCCTGGGCTTCTCCTACCACGAGAAAGTCTTCCTCGAGATCCAGGCTCATCCGTAAGGTTCGCCGGACGAGCGGCTGGTCATCTGCAATTAAGATTGTGATTTTCATGGTCATATATCCTCTGGATGCTTCCGTTCAAGGATACGGGGTTAACGGATGGAACACATGCGGCAAAGGGCGCGTTCGGCCTCCGCCTTAAGTCGGATTTATTGGACCAGGCCCGCCTGGTTTTGTAATGATTGGCAGACAGGCGAAAATGGATTTATACTTTTGTCACCGGACAGGGTTCTTCATGCCGATCAAAGTACTGCTCGTCGACGACCACAGCGTGGTCCGCCAGGGGCTGCGGATGTTTCTTTCGCTGGACCCCGATCTGGAGGTCGTCGGAGAGGCGGCGGACGGCAGCGAGGCGCTCCGGGCCGCGCACCAGCTCAAACCGGATGTCGTCTTGATGGATTTATTGATGCCGGTTATGGATGGGATCACGGCGATCGAACGGCTGCGTGCGGAGCTTCCGGAGATTGAGGTGATCGCCCTTACCAGCATCCTGGAAGACGAGAAAGTCGTCGGAGCGATCCGGGCAGGGGCGATCGGCTATCTGCTCAAGGACACCCAGGCGGATGAGCTGAACCGGGCGATCAAGGCTGCGGCGGAAGGCAAGGTCCAGCTCTCCCCGGAAGCGGCTGCCCGGCTCGTGCGGGAGGTGCGCGCACCCGAGAGCCCGGAAACGCTCACCGAACGCGAGATCGAAGTGCTGCGTCTCCTGGCGAAAGGGCGCTCGAATAAGGAGATCGCCCAGGAGCTGGTGATCGGGGAAAAAACGGTCAAAACCCACGTCAGCAATGTGCTCTCCAAGCTTGGAGTCGTCAGCCGGACCCAGGCGGCCCTGTACGCCGTCCGGTCCGGAATCGCAGATGGCGACCAGGTCTGAGCGATCCTCCGCCGACCCGGGAGGGGCGGCTGCCCGCGAGGCGAGGCTGGCCCAACTCGTCGACGAGCGGACCCGGGAGTTGACGACGCTGCTGCGGATTTCGCGCGATGTCACCTCGAACCTCTCGGTCGAATCGGTCCTCAACGAGATTCTGGACAAGCTGAAAACGGTCGTCGAATATTCAAACGCCACGATCGTGCGCCGGGCCGGGGACAGTTTTTATTACGTCGCCGATCAGAAGGCGTGGAATTCATTCCCCCATCGCGGCTCCAGTTTTCCGGTGTCAAACTTCATCGATCAAAAGGTGATGGCGGAAATGAGACCGCTGATCATCGGAGATGTCCACCACGATCAGACCGAGGTGGCCGTCGATTTCAGGCGCCAGGCCGGCGAAGTGTTGAACTCCTATTACGCCGAAGTTCGCACCTGGATGCGCGTGCCGTTGATCTCGCGCGGCGAGGTCGTCGGCATGCTGACCCTGCACCATAACCGGCCAAACCATTACACCGACCACCACGCCGACCTGGCGATGGCGTTTGCCGAATATGCGGCGATCGCGATGGAGAACGCAAGGCTGTTCGAAACGCTGGAGAAGCGCACTTCCGAACTGGCGTCGCTATTGAACGTCGCTCGGACGGTGACCTCCACGCTGGATCTCGAATCGCTGCTGACGATCATCCTGGACCAGCTGCGGCAGGTGGTCGAATACGAGCTGGCCACGATCCGGATCATTGAGGGCGACGACCTGGTGCTGGTTGCCGCCCAGGGGGGCGGTTTACCGGCGCTCCGTTCGAGTTACCCCTGGGCCAGCTTCCAAACGACGCGCGAGATCCTGGCTGCGTCCGAACCGCGCTTCGTGCCGGACCTGGGGGCGAACACTCCCCTGGCAGAGATCGTGCGCAAAGACCTCGAGATCCAAACCCTCCAGGGTATCCAGTCCTGGATGGGGATCCCGCTGGTTTCCCGGGAGAGAAGCATCGGCCTGCTCAGCCTGGCCCACACCCAGCCGGGTTTTTACAATGGGTCCCGGGTCGACCTGGTGAACACTTTCGCCCTCCAGGCAGCGATTGCCATCGAGAATGCGCGGTTTTACGAGCAGGCGCAGGCGCTTGCAGCCCTTGAGGAACGCCAAAAGCTGGCGCGGGAGCTGCACGATTCCGTCTCGCAGGCGCTGTACGGGATTGCCCTGGGAGCGCGAACGGCCCGGATACTGCTGGAGCGCGACCCGGCGGCGGTGGACGAACCCCTTGATTACATCGCCTCGCTTGCCGAAGCGGGCCTGGCGGAGATGCGCGCCCTGATCTTCGAGCTTCGTCCGGAATCCCTGCAGGCGGAGGGCCTGGTCGCAGCGCTGACCAAGCGGGCCGAAGCGATGCGCACCCGGCACCAGATTGCGGTCGCGGCCGATTTCTGCGCCGAGCCGGATATTTCACTGGATATCAAGGAAGCGCTCTACCGGGTCGGGCAGGAGGCGATGCACAACGTGGTCAAACATGCCAGGGCGAGCCGCATGGACCTGCGGCTGCGCGAGGAGACCGGCGCCCTGGTCCTGACCGTTTCGGATGACGGTCAGGGTTTTAATCCGGAAGACGAATTCCCCGGGCACCTGGGGCTCCGGTCGATGCGGGAGCGAATTGAGAAAATCGGGGGTGTAATGCACATCACAAGCTCGCCGGAAGGGGGAACCAGGATCACGGTCAGGATCGATTTGTGATCCCGCGAATCAAAAACCGGAAAACCTTCCTATCACGTTCAGGATCGTTTTCCGGTCTACTCGATTGCTCTGGCGGTCCCGACGGGGATCGAACCCGCGATCTCGGCCTTGACAGGGCCGCATGTTAGCCGCTACACCACGGGACCGTGGGAGCGGTAGTTTACTATAAGGCTTGACAGTCGTCAAGATAGGCCTACAGGAACTGAAAAACGAGATCGGACGCCCTGCCCGGTTGCGCCGGGAGGGGCGTCCGATCTCGTTTTTTCTCGCGCGCCACATTCGGTTTATAATTGCACCGTCCATGAGGTACCTGCTCGTTCCCATCCTGCTGGTGGTTTTCTGTGCAGCGCTGGTCCTTCCCAACGGAAGCGCCTCGGCGCATTTCATCGACTCCGACCTGGTCATGGACGAAGTCCCGGTCGGACCGTACCGGCTGTCGGTCTGGACGGTCGCCGACGTGACCGGGGGAGCCTCGATGCACATCACTTCGAGGCTCAGCGATCCGGCTACCGGCGGCCCGGTCGCCGCAGCAAAAGTCCGTTATGTGATCCGGGATCTGCAGGGTCTGCAGACCGAGATCATCTGCGATGCGTCCCCGGCGACACCGCTCAACGGTTTCATCTATGAAGGGGATGTTCCGCTGGACGAATACGGGTCGTACCGGATCACGGTCGAAATCAGCGATCCGCAGGATCTTCTCGGGGAGGCCAGCTATGTCTTTCCCGTCTACCCTTTCTCAAAGGCTGTGCAGGTGATGGTATCGGTCCTGCTGGTGATCGGTCTGCTGGCGACCGCCTGGATTTTGCGAGAAGGCTATCTGATCTTCGTCAAGAAGAGGAGTTCCATATGACAACGATCGGCAACGTCCAACCCAAAACCTCCTTGCTATCAAACTGGCTGCAGCTGGTAGCCCGGTTGAACGGGTCGCTCCACGAAAAGGCGTTGTGGGTGTACGTGTTTATTGTGGTCGCGCATTGGATGGAGCATCTCATCCAGGCCTACCAGATTTTCGTGTCCGGTTGGGCGAGGTCGGAGGCCAGGGGGATGTTGGGGTTATGGATGCCGGGCCTGGTCTCATCGGAGATCCTGCATTTCGCCTATGCCGTGTTCGTGATCGGTGGGCTGATCCTGCTTCGGCCGGGGATGCGCGGCCTGGCACGGTTCTGGTGGGACGCCGCGCTGATCTTTCAGGCCTGGCACCTGGTCGAGCACAGCCTGCTGCAGTGGCAGGTGATGGTCAATGACTTCTTTTTCGGGGCGAGCATTCCGCTTTCACTGCTGCAGGTCTGGGTCCCGCGGGTCGAACTGCACCTGTTCTACAACGTGGTCGTGACGGTGCCGACGCTGATCGGGCTGTATTTCCACCGCTACCCGCCCCGGCGGGAGCGGGGGATCAAGACGGACTGCAGCTGCTCTCAGGAATGAGTCTTTGAAAATTAGAAATCAGCCCAACCGGTCCAGCCGGTTGTCCAGCTCGCCGCGGTCGATCCGCAACCCGATTTTTTGAGCCCACCAATCCGTCAGCACCAGGGTCCATATCCAGATGACTTCAATCCCCTGTGCGACGATGAACGGCTGCGGAAACAGGACCGATTCGAGCCAGACCAGCCCGATCCCGATCAGCGGGAGCGGCCAGGTCGATCGCAGCAGGATGAACAGTGCAAACACGAGCCCGACCGTATTGGCCGCCACCGTTCCCGGGGCGGTCAGCGGAAGCTGCGGGACGTAATACAGCAGGCCGCCGGACTGCACGGGCGAGAGCCCGTCCAGCGTGAGCGCCGTCGCGCTGTGCCAGACCTGGAGCCCAAAAATCAGCCACGCCAGCCCCCACACGACCGCCGACACCGTCTTCGTCCTCGCGCCGCGGACCTTTAGCCGGCCCGTGAACTCGACGTAGGTGACGATCAGAAGCGGCGGAACCATTGCGCCCAGCCAGAGCCGGCCCAGGTTGAGCCCGGCCAGCAGTTCGCCCTCACCCAGCAGGCTCCCGGCCGCGATCACGACCCGGTCGATCAACAGCGCCCCGACCGCCGTGAAAAGGATCGTCGTCCCGTTGAACTGAGGCATCCCCTCCCGCATCACCTGCCTGATCCGCTCAAACGCCGCCAGCAGCGCCGCGATATACCCGATGTTCAGTATCAATTCCATACTGCGGAATCATTCGCGGGAACAAGGGATTTGTCAAGGGAAGGACCTGGTACCAAGGACCAGGTACCAGGCACCAGGCACCAGGTCTTAATAATTGGCAATTGACGGATACGCAACGTATCGATTAGCATTTTTGGCACCTTGCACCTTGCACCTTGCACCTTGCACCTTGCACCTTGCACCTTGCACCTTGCACCTTGATTTTTGATCTTCGATTTATTCACCCAAGGAGCCCCATGACCAAAAAAGCCCTCCGTTCCGAACGCGCCCAGAAGCGCCGGCAGCGCCGGCAGATGCAGCAGTATGCGATCGGCGCTATCGTCCTGGTAATCGTGGCCCTGCTGGCCATCAACCTGCTCCCGGAGCGGGTCGACCGCGATCCGCTGGCCGAATCGGACGCCGAGACCATCACGACCGCTTCGGGTCTGCAATACCAGGACGACGTGGTCGGGACCGGCGCCGAAGCTTTCCCGGGCAGCACGGTCACCGTCCACTACACCGGTTGGCTCACGGATGGGACCAAGTTCGATTCCTCGATCGATCGTGGTGCACCGTTCGATTTCGTTCTGGGAGTCGGGGGCGTGATCCAGGGCTGGGAAGAGGGGGTGGCAGGGATGAAGGTCGGCGGGGTGCGGATCCTGACGATCCCCCCGGAGCTCGGCTATGGGGCCGGCGGGAGCCCACCTGTTATTCCCCCCGATGCCACCCTCATCTTCCGAGTAGAGCTTTTGGGTGTCGAGTGAGTGAAAACGGATGACCGGCTGCGGGGCTGTGTCCCGCAGCCGGTCATCCGTTTTTACAATTTCGGGAACCGCGCAACCACTTTGGCCGGCGTCGGCACCGGGACGCGGTCGCCGAAGCGCAGGTCCGCGGGGGCCTTGCCGCTTGTTTTCGATGCACCCTGGTAGACGTAGAGCGGTGCCCCGATCTCCGTGTACTTCATCTCCAGAAAGGCCTGTCCGGTCAGGAAACCCCTGGCGTCCACCGCACAGCTGGTGACCACGCCGATCGTCCGGCCGCGGCGGTCGAGCACGGGATCACCGGTGTGGGCCATGCGCACGTTCTGTTCTTCGAAGGTGAACCGGACCAGCTCGCCGGCGCGCTTCAATTCGCGCTTTATAAAGGCCGCCCGGCCGATAAACCAGGGTTTGTAGGTTTTGACATAGCTTCCGAACCCGGCTTCTCCGACGCCCAGTTTCAATTCACCGCCCATTTCGTGCCCGTAGAGCGGCAGCCCGGCCTCGGTCCGCAGCGAATCGCGGGCGCCGAGCCCGCACGGCAGCAGCCCCAGGTCCTCACCGGCATCCAGGAGCGCCGTCCAAAGATCGACCAGCCGGTCCGGGTGGACGAAAAGCTCGAACCCGATCCGCTCGCCGGTGTAGCCGGTCCGTGAGACGACCAGGTCGATGCCGCCCAGTTCAGCCTCGGTCAGCTCGGTGCGGGCCAGGTTTTCGATCCGCCGCCGGACGACCGGATCTTCCGTCAGCCGGAGCAGGATCCGGAGGGATTTCGGGCCTTGCAGGGCCAGGTCGACCACCCGGTCCTCCCCTTCGCTCTCCTGACGCAGGTTCCTTAACACGGCGTCGCGGCCGTAAGCATGGGCCCACGGCCGGTCCTCATCGATCCGGACAACGCCGTTTTTGACCGCGTTCAGCCACGCCCAATCTTTTTCATCGTTCGAAGCATTGACGACGACGAGGTATTTTTCAGGGGCGCGGCGGTAAACCAGCAGATCATCGATAACATTGGCGTTCGGGTCGAGGAAGTGGGTATAGCAGGATTGCCCGACGGTGAGCGCGCTGATATCGTTCCCGCAGACGCTGTCCAGGAAAGCGCAGGCGCCGGGTCCTTCCGCCTGGTATACGCCCATGTGCGCCACATCGAACAGACCGGCTGCCGTGCGGACGGCGGCATGCTCCTCTTTGACGGATGTGTACCAGACGGGCATATCCCAGCCGCCGAACGGCACCATCCGGGCGCCCAACCGGAGATGCTCGGCATGCAGCGGCGTTTCGCGCAGAGGGGCATCCGGTCTGTCCGCCGGGGGTTGGAAAGCCGGCAGCGGGCCGTTGGGGTGCGAACCTTCTCCCTCGATCCCGACGAAATAGGGCTTGGTCGCGGAAACCCCGGTCCCGCGTTCCGTGGGATTGGGGACCAGGGCGCTGTCCCCGAGGCCGTGGCCGGCGGCGCGGACGGAGACCGGACCGGGGATCTTGCGCACCAGGTCCGGATCGAAGCGGATAAAGCCGTCGGAGAGATCGCGCAGCCAGGTTCCGGTTGCGCCGGCCTCTTTGCCGGGGACTCGCAGCAGGTAGCTCCCGTTTTCGGACAGTGCGAGAACGCCTTTGATCGATCGCTCTCCAGCGTTCAGCGTCGTGTGCTGGGCGCTCCTGGATTGGAGCGAATCGACATCGCTGGTGAAGACGAAGTTGGCGAATTCGCGGCGCTTTTCGCCGTCGATCTCGAAAATGACCCAGTCCATCACGTCGACGGCCGTCCGCTCGCGATGCGGAAAGTGCGGGGCGGCGTGGTCGCCGGGCACGAAATCGATCCCGGCGCTCTCGGCCAAAACCCGGACGCGGCTGCGCACGTCCTGCAGGACGTCCGCGGCGACCTTGGCCCGGCTGCCGCGCCGCCGCGCCGCCGGGTCGACATACGGGGTGCAGGCCATCAGGAGGTCGGCGATGCAGTCCGCCAGGCGGACGCATTCGGCCTCTTTGAAGCCGCGCTGCGTGATCCAGGGCGTGCCCATCCGGATCCCGGAAGGGTTCAGGGCGGACCTGTCGCCGGGGATCGTATTTCGGTTGACGACGATCCCGGCCAGGTCCAGGATCCGGGCGGCCATATCGCCGGAGAGCGCCGTTCCGTCCGGTCCGGTGACGGATCCGGCGTCGAGGTTCATCAGGTGGGTGTTTGTGCCGCCGAAGGGGATCTTGAACCCACGCTCGGCAAGGCGATCGGCAAAGGCAGCGCAATTATCGACGATCTGCTGCTGGAGGGCTGTGAACTGCTCGGTCCCGGCCAGCTTCATCGCCAGGGCCAGCGCGGAGAAGACGTTGACGTGCGGGCCGCCCTGCTCGCCGGGGAATACGGCCCGGTCGAGCTTGCGGGCCAGGGCGCTTTTGTGCGTGATGATCAGCGCCCCGCGCGGGCCGCACAGCGTTTTGTGGGTCGTCGTCGTTACGACGTCGGCGATCCCGACCGGGGACGGGTAGACCCCACCGGCGATCAGCCCGGCCACGTGGGCGACATCGGCCAGGAGGTAGGCCCCGACCTCGTCGGCGATCGAACGGTACGCATCCCAATCCGCCTGCCAGGGATAGGACGAATAACCGCCGATGATCATCTTCGGCTTGTGCTGGCGCGCCAGGGCCCGCATCTGCTCGTAGTCAAGTTTCTCGGTTTCCGGGTCGATGGTGTAGGAAACGATGTTGTAGTATTTCCCCGAGCGGTTGACCGGTGAGCCGTGCGAGAGGTGGCCGCCGTAGATCAGGTCCATCCCCATGACGGTGTCGCCGGGTTCGATCAGGGCGTGGTAGACGGCGTTGTTGGCCGGCCCGCCGGAAAGGGCCTGGACATTGACAAACAGGTCATCGGCCGTCAGGCCGTTGGCGGCGAACAATTCGGCTGCCCGCCGCCGGGCGAGTGATTCGACGATATCGGCGTACTCGACGCCCTTGTAATAGCGCGGATCCGAGAGACGCCGGTACTCGCCCAGCCGGGCGTCGTAGTCCAGCAGTTCCTCTTCCGTGAGCAGGCGCCATTCCTCCGGCGGGTAGCCTTCCGCATAGATATTCTGGAAGGCCGTTTCCAGGGCGGCGCGCACCGCGAGCGGCGCTGTGCTTTCGCTCGGGATCAGGATCAGGCGGCGAAACTGCCGTTCTGCTTCGAACTGGTTGAGGTCGTGGAGGTCGGGGTCGAGGGCGGAAATTGAGCCCCTGAAGAGGAAGTCGTTCATAGATGCATTGTAGTATAGAGATTGTAAAAATTGAATGGCGGCTGTGGCTTTACCGCAGCCGCCATTCAATTTTTACAGATGAGTGGAATGAGCTGCGCGTCCAGCGTTTCCGCGTATGTCCGCAGGTCGACCGGGGCGGTGTTGACCAGCTTGATGTGGACCAGGGCCGTGCAGCGGATGAATGCCATATCGCTGTGGTTCACGGCGGCCAGTTCGCCGACGCCGGTCACTTCTTTCGGGGTGGGGATCAGGTCCAGCAGCAGCGGCCAGGCAGCGTCGAAGTCTTCCGGGCGGAGATAGAAGAAAATCGAGACGCGCCCGGCGAACTCCGCTCCGGCTGCGTAAACCGCCGAGATGAAATCGTTTGGCTCCGGCAGCGCAGCGAAGGAGGGATGCCGGACGGCGGTCAATTCGACCGATGTTGCCTGCGACGGATGAAGCCGCCGATCGTTGAAGACCGGCTCCAGGTCCGGCGCGTGGAAGGTGGTTGCGGTTGGAGTCGGCGAGGCGGTTGGAAGGGCTGGCGGATCCGGCGCGCGGCAGGCGGAGAGCGCGGCCGCCAGGCAAAGGACCGCCGACCACGCGGCCCACAGGCGCTTCGTATCAGAAACCCGTCTGGTCTTCTCGAAAGAATTCCAGGTCATTATCGATCAGCTCCCGGATGAGGATGTTGTCGATCACGATCTCGGTGACGCCCGGACCGTCGTTCAGGACAAAAAAACCGAACGAGCCGTAGTCGTTGGCCGTATCCGTGACTGCGGCCAGGAGGAACCCGTCGATCAGGATCGCCATCCTCTCCTGCGCGGCGACGACCGACAGGCGGAGCGTTTCGCCGGACGTGACGATGTCCGGCAGCTGGAGCCAGCAACCGGCCAGGATCCGGAACGCTTCGGCCCTGAAATCCGCGTGATCCCAGCAAAATTCCGCCGATCCGGTGAAATAGATATTGTAAGACGTACCGACATAGGAGCGGAAAGCAAATCCGACCAGTGATTGCGGTCCGGCTTCGGCGAAGGCAAGATCGAAGCTCATCACGAAATCGTCGTAGCCGCCCCTGCAGGGCAGGTTGATCGCCGTGTCGCCGTCCACGCGGACGCGGTATGCGCCGTCCCGGATGGCAAGCTCGATCCCGGGTTCGAGGCTGTGGAGTTTGAAACAGGTCAGATCGTCGTCGAAGGTTTCGCGGAAAAGGATCTTCGGCTCCGGCGTTTCGGTTGCGACCGGGCCGGTTGGGGTGGGCGGCCCGGCGGTCTCGCTGGGGAACACGGTCGGGGTCGGACCGGTCGTCGTTTCCAAAGCGGCCGCGGTGGCGGCCGGCATAGGAGTGCCCGGCCCGGCCTGCCGGCAAGCGAGGATGATGAGCAGACCTGCGGTGAAAACGATGATGTGCCGGAAGCAAGCCGCGCTGCGCCGCCCTCCGCTGGATGGGGTTGGATGCATCGTTCCCTATTGTAAAGGCTGTCCGGCGGTTCGCCGGTCGAGGTCAGCTCGGTTTTGACCTACACTCTATCAGGGGCGGAAGCCGTCAATGTCCCTCTAGCCCCGCATTTCGCGCCTTGATGATCGCCTGGGCGCGGCCGTTGACTCCCAGCTTGCCAATGATCGTCGAGACCTGGTTGCGGATCGTTTTGGGGCTGAGTACCAGCCGTTCGGCGATGGCGCTGTTGGTCAGGCCGGCGGCAACCAGGGCCAGAATCTCTCGTTCGCGCGGCGTCAGCTCGGGGAATGGCTCGGCCTTATCGCTGCGCCCACTTTTGTTCCTGATTTGGGCGTCGATTCGATCCTAACACGGCCGTTTCCATTTCTCCGACAAGCTGCTGGAATTTTGCAAACAATTCGTTTACACTTCCTTTTAGTGCGACGAGAGGAATAGAATGACCACTAACCCCACAAAGCAGGATATTCGCGTTCGTGCGGCTGTCTACGACTCGGCGATTTCGACAGGCCTGCCGCCGAAAGTCAAACATCTTGCCGGCGTCCTCTCGCTCGATGAGGCCAGCGTGCGTGCGTCGTTCGAACGCCTCGCGGCCGCCCGCGTCCTGGTCCTTCAAAAGGACAGCCGCGAAGTCCTCATGGCCAACCCCTTCTCGGCTGTTCCGACGTCGTTCGCCGTGATCCTCGACGGGATGCTCTGTTATGGCAACTGCATTTGGGATGCGCTTGGGATTCCGGCCATGCTCGGTCGCGATGCCCTGATCCGCTCGTCCTGCGCCTGCTGCGGGGATGCCATGGAGCTCTCCGTTTCGGCGGGCTCGCTCGAACCGGTCGACGCCACCATCCATTTTGCCGTTCCGGTTCGCCGTTGGTGGCAGGACATCGTCTATACCTGAAAGACCATGCTTCTCTTCCGGTCGGAAGAGCACGTGGACCGCTGGTGCTCCGCATGGAATCTTCTGCGAGGAGGGGTCATGACACCTGAGACCACCTGGCAGCTGGCGCATGCATGGTATTCGGCGGATCGTCGTGAGCCTGGGTGGCGCCGCCGCACGGTCGACGAAACGGAAGCGCTCTTTGTATCACTTGGACTGACAGGCGAGTTCTGGAGCCTGCGGTGACGCTCAGTGGGGCAGCTAAGGTGGGCGGGAAGGGACTCGAACCCTTGACTTCTTCGGTGTAAGCGAAGCGCTCTAACCAACTGAGCTACCCGCCCGGGCGTTCTCAATTCTACACTCGTTTTCTCTCCAGGAGTTGCGCGGTTCGGCGAAATTGAAGGTGCGCCAGCGAAGCTGGCGCACCTTCAATTTCGCTAACTCAATCGTCGACCAGGCGTTGAAAGTGGAAAATGATGATCGATGGCGCTGACGGGCCGTCGCTGAAACCTTTCACCTCAACAAGGGTGTAACGCTCCAGCAAACTCGCAACGTGCTCGAAATTTTCGCCGACCTGGAACTCCGGGTTCTCCGATACGATCCAGATTGAATCATTGGCGGCCAGTCCGGCAATCGCCGTCCGAAAGATGGGCGCCGAATGCGGGTTGAATTCCTCGCCGGGCATCGGGAGCGAGTGCCAGGCGATATGCCGGGAGCCGTTGTGGTTGAGGAGAAATTGCCAGACCGGGGAAAGGTAATCGTCGACGATGACGGCCTCATTGCCGGAGACCGTCTCATCCAAAAAAGAGGCCGCTTCTCGATAGCGGTCGTCAAATGCGTAGACCGGGTCGCTTCGCACGGCAAGCAATAACAAGAGCGGGTTAATCAGCAGGAATGCCCCGGCCATGGCCCCCAGTCCATTCAACCTTCCGGCCGCCTCCCGTGAAAAGCTGCGGACCCATCCGAGGCCGGCCAGGAGAATTCCGATACAAATCGTGAGCGTGAACAGGATCGCTGTCCAGTTCACGTCGACCAGGCTCAGCCGGACGAGGGCAATATCGGGCGCCACTCCGTTTAGAAGCAGCTTCCAGGTGTAGCCGATCGGACTGAAGCGCAGGTCCCACACCAGCCGGTCGGAAAAAAAATCGCCGATCTCACCGCGCAATCCCGTCCGGACAAGCCCCCTGGATATCAAAACGCCGCCGAGCTGGATTCCGATGCCGGCCGCCAGGACGAGGCCGGACGCAAACCTGGCCCGCGTTTTCCTGGATTTGAGGAGGTCTTCAATCCATGGCGCGCCGCAAATCACGATCAGTGGGAGCACAGGCAGCAAACGCCTCGGTCCCCAGGCCAGGCTCCAACCTTCATTCCCCACCGTCGCAGCCTCCAGGACCACGATGACGGCTACCGACCAGACCGCTGCGATAGAATACCCGCTCCAATCCGACCTCGATTTTCCGGGCATATTCTTGATCCATAAAAACAGCCCGGGGATCAATACGGGCATGAAGAACAGCAGTCCCCGCCCGGGACTGAAAATGGGGGCAAGCAGATTCGATAGGAATTGCCCCTGGGGTCGTGCGGCGATCGTTTGAAGCGTTGTGAGAATGACCTGGGGAAAATCGTACCGGGTCGGAACGGAAGCCGGTATAACGGCCCTCGCGATCAGAAACGCGATGGCGATCACGGCCGCGGCGATCACCGAGATTTTCACTTTCTCCCGGCCCGATATCTTTGCAACCGGTTTTCCATAGGTGACGGCGAGCAAGATGCCCGGGACGATCAAGACAAGGATCGCCTTGGTCAAAACCATTCCGGCGAGCGACAGGAGAAAAAAGGCGGCCGGGGCGATTTTCCACTCGCCGCGATCACGGGAAATGCTCCTGTTGCCAAACAACAGGCTTCCTGTCAGGAACATGGCTGCCAGCGTTTCTCTGAAAAAGCCCTGGCTATACACCCAGGCGATCGAAGCGAAAGCGAAGATGCAAGCTGCCCAGAATGCAACTTTGATCGGGTATCCTGATTCGCAGACGAGTAATAACAGGAGCGCGCCTGTCAGCGCGACGTATACCGGCGGAAGAAGCAGAATCCCCTGGACGAAACCGGCGGCTGTGGAGTCCAGCAGCCCGGTTATCAGCGCCCCGAATGCGACGTGGGAAATCCCGGCGCCGTTGTATTCACCGGCGAGCCGGACGTTTCCGGAAAGCTGTTCAGCGGAAAACCGGCCGTGAAAGGCCAGGTTCTGCGCGACGGCTGCGAACAGCTGTTCATCATCGGACTGGAGGATCCCCCGGTAGGACAACAGGTAGACGGATAAGGCCAGGCAGAAAAAAAAGAAGGCAGCGAGATGCCTTCGGGAATATGACGCACCCATCCTGCCCAGTGTCATTCGCCAGGCTCAGGTTATGAAAAATGACGCTGCAAAGCGGGGTTTTTCCCGCTTTGCAGCGTCATTTTTCATATTCCTTGAATCAAGGCACCGGGGTGCCGATGTCCTGCGCAGTGGGCGAGGGGAATTGTGTGGGAGTCAGCGTGAAAAAGGGCGTCGGGGGAGGGGTGAGAACGGGGATATCACCGCCGGTCGGCGCCGACACCAGGCTGCCCAGGATCCAGCAGCTGACACCTGACAGAGTCTGGATGTAGAGCCACGTCCCTCCGGGATCAACACCGAGGACCAGGGCAGTCTCCCCGGAGAAAAGGCTGAGCACAACCCCGTAATTCGTGCCCGGGCCATACCGGCAGTCCGCGTTGACCAGCATGATGACGGCGTTCGTTGTGTCTGTCGCAACGGGGGTCAGCGGATTGGCGGTTGAACCCGGCGGCACGCCTGCGGTTCCGGTCAATTGCGCGGATTCGGTCTCGTAGAATGCGATCGTTGCCGCCCGGGTGCTTTCGATCGCCTGCGCAGTCTCCTCGGCCCCTTCAACGAGAATACCCATGACGGCGATTGCCGTCGCGTTCGGATCGATTTCCCTGGTCGTTTTACAAGACGAGAGCGCGATCGCCGAGAACACAAAAAATAGACATAAAGTCTGTAAGGGATTTCCGGTTTTCATCTGTCTCCTGGCCGGGACTCCTGCTTGCGCATTCCATCCGATTGCGCACATGCCTGGCTCGCCCCGCATTGTACCGCGATTGGGATCGGTGCTACAGCCCTACCTCCCGCGCGGGGATCACCCCCCGGACCCGATTGGCGATCGGGGTACCTTCGCTGGTATACTGACCGGGAGGAAACCTCCATGCCGGCCTGGTCCCTTTACCTCCTCCTCACCTTCCTCGCCACCCTTCCTTTCTACCTGGCCCTCCGCCGCAAGACCGAGACGGTGGATCTCGACCGGGCCGTCCGGCGGCAGTTGTGGGTTCCGGGCCTGGTCGCACTCGCGCTGCTGGGCTACTCCGGTCGGGGGCTTGCCGCCCTCGATCTCGGTCCGGGGGACCGGCCCTGGCTGCTGCTCGCCGCGTTCCTGCTCCCGATCGGCCTCGAGCTGATTTCGATCTTCGCCGCGATCCGGCTCAACCTGGCGCAGTTGGACCGGTCCCTGATTTCGGTCCGGGACGGCTGGATCCGCCTTTCCCCGTCGATCCGGCTGATCCTGGGTCATGAGAAGCAGACCCCGCTCAAGTTTGCCGTCAACCTGCTCGCCACCCTCGCGATCGCGGCAGCCTTAAGCCTGCTTTTCTCGCTCGCCGAGGAGATCGGCTGGCGCGGCTATCTGCAGGACCTGCTCATCGACCGGTTCACCGTGACCTGGGGGCTCGTCCTCGGGGGCATTTTCTGGGGGTTGTGGTATGCACCGCTCGTCCTGCGGGGCTATCGTTTTCCGGACTACCCCCGGCTGGGGGCCTTCGTCTTCATGCCGGTGTTCACGATCGCGGCAGGGATCGTGATCGGGTGGTTCTACTGGCTGACCGGGAGCCTGTGGGCTGCCGCGATCCTGAACGCATCGATCAAGGTCAGCGCCCCGATTTCCGAGACCGTGCTCGGGGACGCCGGGACCTCGAGGCGAGTCCGGATCGTGTGGCTTTGGCTGTGGGCCGCGCTGGCCGGACTGGTGCTGACGCTCTGGTTTGCCGGAAGTTGAGAACCGAAGCGCGCTTCACGGCAACAGCATCAAACCCTCTGCGGTCTGCTCGGCGGCCTCCAACATCGGCAAATGCCCGACCCCGGGAAGCTCAACCAGGGTAGCGCCGTTTGCGCGCGCCTGGGCGTCGCGCGCCATCTCCACCGGAACGAGTTCATCGGCATCCCCGTGGATCAGGACGAGCGGGAAAGGAAATGAAGCAAGCGACGACCGCAAATCCTCGCGTTCTGCCATCGCTTTCAATCCTCCGGTGATCCCCGGCACGCTTTGTCCGGCCATCAACTCCCTCGCGAACTGCCCGATGCGGGCGTCGGCGGTCAGCTTTGGGCCCATGGCATCTACAACGACACCGGCGCCCTTGTTCGAGACTTCGTCGGCCGTCTTATACCGCCCCTGTTTCCGTTCTGGGTCGTCTCCACCCGCCTGGGAAGATACCAACGCCAGCCCGCGGGTTCTTTCCGGGTGCAATTTTGCAAAAGCCAGCGCGACGTACCCGCCCATTGAATGGCCTGCCAGGCTGGCCTCGGCGATCTCGAGGCTGTCCAGCAGCGCAAGGATATCGCCGGCCATATCCGTCATGGTATAAGGGGCATCGACCGGCTTTGAGCCGCCGAAACCGCGCAGGTCCGGCATGATGAGATCGAAGTGGTCTTCGAGATGTGGGACGATTTCATTCCAGATGGAGCGATCCAATGGAAAGCCGTGGATCAAAACCAGCGGCGATCCTTTTCCGGTGCGAGTGTATGCGAGGGGAATGTTTGTTTTCATAGCCTAATTGTAAATGAGATATCGGGTGGTAATGCGTTATCATTCTGAACCATGATGCATGATTTATCCGGCGTGTACGCCGCAGCGGTGACCCCGGTTACAGACGATCTGCGACCGGACCCCGACGGTCTTCTGAATCTTCTCGATTTCCTGGCAGGGCGAGGGTGCCACGGCGTTCTCCTGCTCGGGACGACCGGTGAGGGACCTTCGTTTTCGATCGACGAGCGGAAGCTGATCTTTGAGGCGGGCCGTCGCATCCGGGAGTCACATCCGGGTTTCCGGCTGTTGGCCGGGGTCGGGATGCCGGCGCTGGGGGACACGATCGACCTGGCACGCTTTGTCTTTAAACTGGATTATGACGCCGTCGTCGTCCTCCCGCCGTATTACTACCGGACGGCCGGCGAGGCGGGGTTGTATACCTGGTATGGCGAAGTCATCAACCGGGCTGTCCCCGAAGGACGCGGCCTGCTGGGTTATCACATCCCCGGCGTCAGCGGGGTCGGGCTCTCGGTCGATCTTTTGCGCCGCCTGAAGGATTCCCATCCGGATCGCTTCCTGGGGCTCAAGGATTCCTCTGCGAGCCGCGAGCACGTACAGGCGTTGGGCGATGCCTTCGGCTCCGACCTTCTCACCTTGAACGGCACCGACCGGCTGTTCAGCGATGCCCTGGCCGCCGGCGCCTCCGGCTGCATCACGGCGATGGCGAACCTGGTTTCTCCCGACCTGCGCCAGGTTTGGGATGCGCACCTGGGCGGACGGAACAACCCGGGCGCCCAGGTGCGCCTCGACCGTGCCCGTTCGATCTCCGAGCGCTTTCCTCCTGCTGCAGCCCTGATCAAGGACCTGCTGGCAGAATTTCACCGTTTTCCCCGCTGGGGCGTCAAACCGCCGCTTGAGCCGCTGGACCCGGCGCGGGCGGAGCGAGCCCGGCTGGCATGGAGGACCCGAGGACAAATCGCGGACGAAAATTGAAGGGCCGGCGAATGTCGCTCGCCGGCCCTTCAATTTTCGTGATCACGGCGGTATCCGGGAAAACCCGCCTCAACAAAACCAGGAGCTCATCATGAAAATCCAATCGAATAATCCGCCTGCTGCGGTCATCCCGGCCGCGGCCGTGCTCGTCGTCGCCGGATACGTCGCCGCACAGATGATCGCCGACATCGCCAGCCTCAAGATCGGCGTGATCGCCTCCCTGGCGGTCGATATGGGCACCTTCATCTATCCGATCACGTTCACGCTGCGCGATCTCGTCCACAAGACGCTCGGGAAACGGAATGCCCAGGTCCTGATCGTCACCGCGGGGGCGATCAACTTTACCATGGTGGTTTATCTGATGTGGTCCGCATCCGTCCCGGCCGACCCGAACGCCTTCGGCGGCCCGGAGTTCGCCGTCGTCTTTGCGCCGCTCTGGCGGATCGTCATCGCCTCGATCGTGGCGGAGATCGTCAGCGAGCTGACGGATACCGAGGTCTACCACTGGTTTGTCCATCGGATCACAAAGCGTCACCAATGGGCACGGGTTCTCGTGAGCAACAGCGTCAGCATCCCGGTCGACAACTTGATCTTCGTCCTGCTGGCCTTCTCCCCGATCGCTCTCCTCGGTGACCAGCTGGTCGACTCCTGGTCGACGACCTGGGATATCTTCACCTTCAATCTCGTCGTTAAATACGGGATCACTTTGCTGAGCTTGCCGCTCATTTACCTGACGCCGGAAAGATGAAGTACAAGGTGCAAGGTGCAAACTGTATCTTGCACCTTGCACTTTGCACTTTGCACTTTGCACCTTGCGCCTTGCCCCTTGCACCTTGCACGTTAAAAAAATAGATGCGAGGGATCAACCTCGCACCTATATAGGGTCAGACTCCCCACCATGCCGTGTGCAGCAAAGTTTTGAACCTGCCTTCGCAGGATCGGGTCCCTTCCCGGGTGGTCCGCCTTGGCCGAAGCCTATCGCGTAGCACACGTAAGTCGAGACCCATGTGTGTAACTTGTTGGCTCAAAACCGTGGTGCGGCATCACGCGCACAGCAGGGTTAGTCTGCTTTCTTATACCATAATTTTCTGTGAGGCTGATTAAGGGGGATTAAAATCGATAGTACTTTGGTCACTTCTTCTGGTTTTCTTAATCATTATCGTTGCGTTTGCCAATATATTTTACCAGCCTGCGCTTTTTAGCATTTCAATTTGCCTTTCGCCGTACAGCGCCAGGAACAGGATGTTCTCGGACGGGTCGTAATCGGGCAGGTAAAGCGTCAGGACGGCGACGGCCCGGCCCTGGTAGGTGTGCAGGGTGTAGCGGCTTCCGGTCCCGCCGTTGTCCTGGATCCAGCTTTCCGGCGGCAGGTGGACCGAGTCCGGCAGCGAGAGTTCGGGCACCCCGATGATATCCTGCGTGGCGCGGACATCTCGGAGTTTTGCGATGACCTGCTCGGGATTGGGAAACTCGAACAGCCCGACCTGCATCGTTCCGCGTCCGTCCAGGCTGACCCAAAGCTCTTCGACACATTGGGCGGTGCAGAGCGGGTCGGTATTCGGAACGGTCGCGTCTTGCGGGGTCAGCGGCCAGATCCCCAGGATGACATTCAGGACCGGCCCCGACAGAGGGGCGCCTTCAAAGCTGAGGCGCTCGATCGTGGGTGCGCGCGTCGGGGCCTGGGCGGTCCGCAGGTCGATGACCCCCTGGGTCGCGTTCACGGACTCGGCAATCCGCGTCATGCTTGCCGAAGTGGCCTGGAAATCCGGGGGTGGATTCAGCCCGACGAGCTGGCAGGCGGACAAAGACATCATCACCGCCACGCCGAAGGAAATTGCCAGGCTCCTCATACCATGAGATTGTATCCTTTTCCACGCGGGTAGGCCTGGGAGATTGGGCTGATCTCTCTAAAACGCAATGAATACTCCGAAAAAACGTTGCGCGTTTGCGTTAGAAAAACGCCTATTTGCCCTCGGGAAGCGCCAGCCGGATATGAAGCTCCTTCAGCTGCTCCGGTTCAGCCGGTGAAGGCGCATCCGCCATCACATCGCGCGCAGACTGGTTTTTCGGGAACGCGATCACCTCCCGGATGTTCGGCGCACCGGCGAAGATCATCGCCATCCGGTCGATCCCGGAGGCGATCCCGCCGTGCGGGGGAGCGCCGTATTCGAAGGCTTCCAGCATGTGCCCGAACCGCGCCTGGGCGACTTCGGGTTCAAGACCGATCAGGTCGAAGATCTTCTCCTGGAGCCCGCGGTCATGGATCCGGATCGACCCACCCGAGACCTCATAGCCGTTCAGGACGATGTCATACTGCGTGCCGCGCATTCTCCCCGGATCGCTTTCGATCAGGTGCTGGTCTTCCGGCATCGGCATCGTGAACAGGTGCTGGCTCGGGTCCCAGCGTTGTTCCGCTTCGTTCCAGAACGCAAACGGGAAGTCGATCACCCAGACCCAGCCGAGCACACTGTCGTCCCGCAGCCCGAGCCGGTCGCCGATCAGCAGCCGCAGCCGGGAGAGGACGTCGAAGACGGTCTCTTGCGAGGCGTCGGCGACGAACAGCAGCAGGTCGCCGTCTTCCGCTGCCAGGCGCGTCCGAATCTCGGCCAGCGTCGCCTCATCGAGGAACTTTGCGATCGGAGAGCGCAGTTCGCCCCCGCTCGTCAGCGCAATGGTCGCCAGCCCGCGGGCGCCGGCCTGGACGGCGAATTCGGTGAGTTCGTCGATCTGCTTGCGGGTGTAATCTCCCAGTCCTTTGGCGTTGAACCCGCGCACGGCACCGCCGTCCGCCACGGCGCGCTCGAAGACCTGGAACCCACAGCCGGGAGCCAGGTCGCTGAAGTCAGCCAGCTCGAGCCCAAAGCGCAGATCCGGCCGGTCGGTCCCGAAACGCTCCATCGCATCTTTGTACGTGATCCTGGGCCAGGGGCTGGCCAAAAGCTTCCGATCGGGCGCCAGCTCACCGCTCATGGCCGTGTACATGGCCTCCATCAGGTCCATGATGTCTTCGCGCCGGTCGACGAAAGACATCTCCAGATCGAGCTGGGTGAATTCGGGCTGCCGATCGCCGCGGGTGTCCTCGTCGCGGAAGCAGCGGGCGATCTGGAAGTACCGCTCGATCCCGGCCACCATCAGCAGCTGCTTGAGCTGCTGCGGGGACTGCGGGAGCGCGTAGAACTCGCCCGGATGCACCCGTGACGGGACCAGGTAGTCGCGAGCGCCCTCCGGGGTGGTCTTGAACAGGATCGGCGTTTCGATCTCGATAAAGCCGCGCTCGGAGAGATAGTCACGGATGAACTTGACCATCCGGTGGCGCAGGATGATGTTGGTCTGCATCGATTCGCGGCGCAGATCCAGATAGCGGTACTTCAGCCGGCGGCCCTCGTCGACGGTCTCATCTTTGTTGATCAGGAACGGCGGGGTCCTGGACTCGTTCAGGATCGTGACCGCATGGACCTCGAGCTCGATCTCCCCGGTTTCCAGTTTTGGGTTTTCGAGACCCTCCGGCCGGTTCCGGACGAAGCCCTCGACCCGGACGACCCACTCGCCGCGCGCCGGGTTAAGGGCGGTATATGCGTCCGGGGCGATCTCGGGGTTGGCGATGATCTGGGTCAGACCGAACCGGTCCCGCAGATCGATAAAGATCACGCCGCCATGATCGCGCCGCCGGTGCACCCAACCGGCAAGGGTCACCTGCTGCCCGGCGTGTGCGGCGCGCAGCTCTCCGCAAGTGTGGGTTTTATACATTCTCGCCTCCAAAATAAAACGCCCGTCGCAATTGCGTCGGGCGTTTGAATTCGATCGTGGGGTCTGCCTATATCCGCATCGCACCCGCGCCTGCCCGACACCAGGGAGAGGTGCTGGGATTAGCGTCTAGGTTGGGTTTTATTCCGGATTTCATCGTTGGTGATTATAACTGAAAAATCGGGTGGTCGTGCGGAGCACTGCCCCGCACGACCACCCGATTTTTCATACCCAATCTGGTAGGGCGGGTGGGGATCGAACCCACACGGTATCGCTACCGGCGGATTTTAAGTCCGCAGCGTCTGCCAATTCCGCCACCGCCCCTGGAGAGGAGTGAGAAGCTGATGCTGCCGCCGGGGACTGAAGCCCCCGGCGGCAGCATCAGCTTTTCACAATTTTACCCCAAGCTTTTATTATCTTCGCATATCTGGAAATTCCCATCACCCACGGCGGAGATAGGCGGGTGTCCAACGCTGCTTTCTTAAGGCTCTCCCGCAGCGCCGAGGCGTCCTGAAAGTCCTCCAGCCGGATCGTGCTGCGGCCGATTTCGTTGGTGCCGTGGGCGTCTGAGCCGGCCGTTTTCAGGAGGTCGTGGGCATCCGCGAACTCGTCCGCCCGGCGATTGAAACGCGGGTCGAGGCAGCGCGAATTGAAGACCTCGACCGCATCCACCAGGCCGGCGATGGCTTTCAGATCCTCGAGCCGCCAGGACCCGCCCCGGAAGTGGTCGAAGGGATGCGAGACGCTGATGAAAGCCGCCTGGTCCCGCAGCCGGGCGATGGCCTCCGCCGGCTCAAGGCCTGCCGGGACCTCCTCGCGCACGAAAGCCGCCAGGAGTTCTCCGCGGGTGGTCATGATTTCTTCTCCGACGATCACCATCTCCGGGGCCAGTTTGCGCGCAGCCAGGGCGCCGCGGATGGTGTTGTGATCGGTCACAACGACACGGTCGATGCCCTTCCGGCGGCAGGCCTCGAGCAGCCGTTCCGGTGGGGTCAGGCTGTCGGGGGAGAATATGGTGTGCGTGTGGAATTCGAGACGGATCATGACTGTGGAAAATTGTAAGCTGAAATCCGGAACAGGCGGTCCAGCCGCTGCCGCTTGCCCCGCTTTTCGGCTTTCTCTTAAAGATTTGTTGGTATAGAATAGCGCCATGGGCGATGATTCCATTTTCCGGAATCCAAAAAAACAGATCTACCTGGTCACCTTCGTCTTTATCGTCTGGTACGGGATCCTCGTTTTCAAGACCGGCGGGTTGAGTCTCGACGATATTTTCATCACGATTCTGGCGATCATGTTCGGGCTGTACCGGCGGCTTGGCCTGCTCCAGGGAGATATCGGCGCACGCGATCTGATCCCGGAGAACATGCAGGCGATCTTGCGTGACGGCTGGGTCTTTTTTTTCGTCCTGCTCGGCGGGCTGATCTTCTATGCCCAGTTCGTGCTGCCGCTCCACAACACGCGCGAACGCTGGGAGGCCTTCACCCGCCTGGTCCTGTACGTCTTGCGCCGTCACGGCCCGGCGATTTCGATCGTCGACGGCGCGCCGAAACACAGCACCGCCGAGCTCGAGCGCCGCGGCCGGGGCGTGATCATGCTCGATACCGCCAGCGCCGCGGTCCTGCGCACGCCGACACGCTTCACCCGCGCCGTCGGCCCGGGGACCGTCTTCACCGGCAAGAACGAGACCATCGCCAACGCCTTTTCCCTCCATCTCCAGAGCAAATCGCTGGGGCCGCGTGGCGGGGAGGACCCGTTTGCCGAACAGGACGAGGACGAAACCGACCAGGAATACAAAATGCGCGGCGAGCGGCGCTGGGAGACGCGCGGCACCACCCGAGATGGCGTCGAGGTCGTGCCGAGGATCGTGACGATTTTCAAGCTCGACAACGAACCCAACGAGGGACAGACCCAATTCGGCTACAACGGCGCTACGATCTGGAAAGCGAACGGCCGAGAGGGGATCGACCCGCAAAAAGCGACCGATACGCACCAGCGCCGAGTGCGCTGGGACTGGCTGCCGGCCTTCATGGCAGCCGAACTCTGGCGCGAATACCTCAGTAAATTCATGCTCAACGATCTCTTTATGCGCCCGAACCAGGTCGTCGAAGAGACCGGTCTTCAGAAGATCGAGCGCTTTGTCCAAACCCGGCTGACCGAGCCCCGCGTCGAGCATCTGAACGAATTCGGCAAACCATCCGGGCGAGGCAAGATGACGAGCCCCGAGTACATGCGGATGCGCGAGCGCGGCCTGCGGGTAAAACAAGTCGTCATCACCAACCTGCAGTTCCCACCGGAATTCGAGGCCCGCCTGCTCGGCCAATGGCGCGACCGCTGGCAGGACCAGGCCCGGACGACCGAGATGACGACCCAGCAGCTGCGCTCCAGGAAGCGCATGGAAGGAGAAGAGACGGCTCTCAAAGAATTCGCCGATTACGCCTCCCGCCTGCTGGGCGACCACCTGATCCACAACGCTCCGGACCCCTCCCTGGCGCCGGATCTGTCCCAATCGCTCGAGCTCCTCGTACGCGGCACGCACGACCAGACCGTGATGGACGACTACCTGCGGCCGTTGATCACCAGCGAGAAACAGGACCTGGTGGATCTGATCGAGTGGATCCGGAGATACTGATGGCCCAACGGCGAAATGTCCAGAACACCCGTCCCATTTCGGGCGACCGGATGCGCAAGCAAGCCAGGCTGGCCGTCATCCGCACGCGGCGGTTGGTCAAACAGGGGCTTGGACAGCTGGCCGAGGTGCTCGAGCCGGTGCTCAAACCGCTGTTTGCAATCAACCAGACCAGCGCCACGATCCGGAGCCTGATCTTCCTGGCCGGTTTCGTACTCTGGATCGGTTTCGCATACATCACCAACCCACCGGCGATCGATGAGATCGTCATCTCCGGTGATTTCAGCGGGGACCCAGTTTCGGTGATGCTTTTCCAGCTGCGCTATCTTCTTGCGCTGGCCTTCTCACTGGCCACTCCCTTGTTCGTCCCTGGCGTGTTCCGGTTCGTCCTGGTCATTTCCTTTGCCTTCTGGCTGTCCTCCCGGTTCGCCGCGACTTATCTTGCCGATATCTTCGATCTTCCGAATATCGGGGCCGCAATCCGCTTTATACGGCAGGCTGCGTTTGCGACGCTCGACCCTCGTCGACTGAACCGGCTCGTGATCCGCGAAGGGACGGTTTCGCAGGACTTCCAGGCTTCGCCTCTTTTCCAGATCGGCGGCCCCGGCCAGGTGCTGGTCAACCTTGAAAATGTCGCCGTATTTGAGAAGGTAGATGGTTCGCCGGATATCATCCCGCCGATCGGCAGGCCGGTCTTGATCGAAGGCTTCGAGCGATTGAGAAAGATCATCGATCTGCGGGACCAATTCATCGAAAACGTCGAGGTCAACGGGCGGACCAAGGACGGCATTCCCGTCACCGCCAAGGGCGTCCGGTTCAGCTTCAGCGTTCAGCGCGATCGGGTGCTGCGCAAACGCGACGAAGTCTGGGGCGATCCGGTGTTGCAGCAGCCGCTGAATTACACTCGTGAATCGATCCTTCATTACGTTTACGAAAAACCCAATGAACCCTTCGACCAGGTCGGGAGCGCCGAGGTGCGGGCGGAGATCCGGCGTTTTATCGGACGCAATTCCCTCAGCCAGTTCCTGGCTGACTCGCGCGAAGAGAGCGACGCCCCGGCAACCCTCCCGTCCGACCCGACGATGCCGATCACTTCCAGCGAGGGGGGTTTCAAAGCGCGCGAGGCGATCAACCAGGAACTGATCACCGCTTTCAGAAACTCCCCGGATTCGACCATCGACCTTCACTGGGTCAGCGTCGGGACCTGGGTGCCGCCGGAGGAGATCCCGGAAAAGCACAAAGAGGCCTGGCGGCGCAGGGTGCAGAGCGAAGCCGAGAGCAATCCGAAGGCACTGACCCGCCTGCTCCGGTCGACCCGCCTCAAAGAACTCTTGCGCCTGGTCCAGGACGTCCCGATCAACGCATTCGGCCACGTCTCCAGCCGCGAGGATGACCCGGACAAGATCAAGCGAGAGCTCATGCTGGCCTACCGGGAGAAGATCAAAATCGCCTACGAGATTTACCTCGCAAACGAACTCGACCCCCCCACGCACCTGGTGGCTACTTTGAATCATTTGCAGAGGCTTTAGGGTGAGTCGACGAATTGGCGAATGGGCGATTCAGCGGTTCGGCGAATCGCCCATTCGCCCATTCGCCAATTCGCTGATTCACTGAATCGCCAATTCGCATGTTACCCACCAAATCCCACTTTGAAATCCACCCCCGCATCCAGCGCGCGAAGCGGCTTGGGCGGGGGATCGTTGCCCTCGAATCGACCGTGATCACCCACGGCTTGCCTGCGCCTCAAAATCTCGACCTGGCGATCCGGATGGAAGAACGGGTCGAGGCCGGCGGGGCGGTCCCGGCGACGATCGCCGTGATGGAGGGGAAGATCCGGATCGGGCTCGAACGCGCCGAGCTGGATACGCTCGCAAAAGACCCGGATGCCCGTAAAGTAAGCATTCGCGATCTTGCGGGCGCCCTGTACCGAGGCTGGTCCGGCGGCGCCACGGTGGCGGCCTCGCTGTTCGCCGCGGCGGAAGCCGGGATCGAGGTCTTTGCAACCGGCGGGATCGGGGGCGTACACCGGGAACCGGCCTGGGATATTTCGGCAGATCTCCCGCAGCTGGCCCGGACCCCGGCGCTGGTGGTCTGCGCCGGGGCCAAGGCGATCCTCGATCTGCCTGCGACGCTGGAATACCTGGAGACCCACTCCGTGCCCGTGATCGGCTACCGCACGGACGAGTTCCCGGCTTTTTATGCGGCAGGCAGCGGTCTACCGGTCATCTTGCGGCTCGATGACCCGCTCGAGGTGGTTGCGTTCGCCCAGCGGCACTGGGGGATCGGCGTTCGCAGCGCCGTGCTGGTCGCTCAGCCGCCGCCGGAAGAAACCGCGCTGGACAGGCAAGTCCTGGATGATGCGGTGGAAGGCGCCCTGGCGGCAGCGCGCGAGACCGGCGTGCGCGGGCCGGCGGTGACCCCCTTTCTGCTGGCGAAGCTGGCGGAGCTGACCGATCGATCGAGCCTGGATGCGAACCTGGACCTGCTGCTCGCCAACGCCGGCCTGGCCGCCGAGCTGGCCGCAGAACTGGCCCGTCGAAGACCGAACCGGATCGGGTTTGTCTGAGGAAAAAAGCGGGCTGCACCGGGTTTCACCGGTGCAGCCCGCTTTTTTATTTTAAGGCGGTGACGTCGGTGTCAGGGTCCAGGGGGTGATCGTCGGGGAAGGGATGAATTCAGTTGCGGTGGGCCAGCGGGTGATCGTCGGCGTGGGCGTCATGGTGGGAAAGTAGGTCGGCCGGGGCGTGAAGGTCGGTGTGGCTGTCTGGGTCGGCGTACCGGTTTCCGTGGAGGTGGGTGTGATCGTCGCGGTCGGCGGGATGCCTTCTACGAAAAAGTCGCCGGAGATTTTCAATTCAAGGCCGAGGAAGATCTGCACCTGGTAGGCGCCGGGCACCCAATCACCGGCCGGCGGATCCCAATCGGTATAGCCGATCCCGCCGGAGCCACCGTTCCACGGCGCGGTCTCGTAATGGACCAGGACGCCTTCCCGCAGCCAGAGCGCCGTCCACTGCACGCCGTCGAGCATCTGGTCGTAAGAGAATAGGGCGAAGAGATGCCCGACCGGGTTCTGGAAAATCTCTCCGGCATTGAGCGGGTTGTAATCTTCGTCTATTCCTTGCGTGAACTGGAGGGCCGAGAAAAGCGAGTTTGGCGAAGGCGTCACGATCCCTTCGAACAGGGCGGCAACCGCCTCGGGCACATGCGGCGTCGGTGTGGGGGTGGCGGTTTCGCTGCCGGAAGGGGTCGGGGAAAGGGTTGCCGTCGACGAGGCGGTCGGGGTCAACGTGATCGTCGGTGTCAGCGTGATCGTCGAGGTCGCCGTCGGGCTGGGGGAAGGATCGAAAAAAGAATAGGCAACCGGTTCGCCGTAGGAATTGATCGCAAAGGCCAGGATCGCCAGGAGCAGGCCAAACGCCAGTAGGCGCCAGCCGCGCATCATCCCTTCCCGGCGGATCCGGAAGAAAGCCACGCTGCGGGATTCGCGGATCTGCCGGATCCCGCCCAGCACGTAAATCAATGTGCCGATCGTAGCCAGGATCACGGCGGCGATAACGCCGGTGCGGATATCCAAGTTTAACTCCATGCAAGGATGATTCTACCGGGAAAACCGATAAAGTCTAAGGTTTGGGAAAATTCGGGCCCGACATCGAGACGGCCGCACCTCTTTAACTCGCCGGCTCCATTTCCGGTAAGGCCCTTATCCTGCTGCGACCGGGTTGCCCAGGACTCCGAGCCCCTCGATCGCAACCTCGACGACATCCCCCGCCGCCAGCGGACTGACGCCGGAGGGGGTGCCGGTCATGATCAGATCGCCGGGGAACAGGGTCATCACCGAGGTGATATAGGTGATCAATTCCGGGATATCAAAGACCATGTCACGGGTCGACCCCATCTGTTTGAGTTCTCCATTGACCCGGCAGGTCACGATCGCATCGGCCGGGTTGAAATCCGTTTCGATCCAGGGTCCCAGCGGGCAGAAGGTGTCGAAACCCTTGGCGCGGGTCCACTGGTTGTCCTGCCGTTGAAGATCGCGGGCAGTGACGTCGTTGCCGAGCGTGAAGCCGTAAACGTGATCCATGGCCTGGTTGGTCGAAACCCGGTGCGCCATGCTGCCGATCACGACGACGAGTTCAGCCTCGTGTTCGACGCGTTCGGACTGCGGCGGGAGCCGGATCGAATCCCCGGGTCCGATCAAGGCGGAGGGGGGTTTCAGGAACAGCAGCGGAGCGGTGGGGACGTCTGAACCGTGCTCGGCGGCGTGGGCCGGATAGTTCCGGCCGATGCAGACGATCTTGGAAGGCCGCACCGGCGGCAGCAGCCGGATCCGGTCGATGGGGATGGCGGCTTCCAACCGGCGGTAATCGCGGAACGGGTCGCCTTCGATCGGACCGGCATGATCGTCCCTGAGCCAGCCGTATTGAGGCGGTTCGTCTGCCTGGGAAAAACGAATTAAACGCATGGATTAATACCCCGAAAAACCGGCCGGGGCTGCGGTGGGGTACCCGCCGCAGCCCCGGCCGGTTTTTCGGGGCCGGTCAGTCTTTAAAACGATGGATCCGGTTGGCGAGCTGCAGGACCGATTGATCGGAACCTGAAAAACGCTCCGGGAAGCGCCAGCGCAAACCCTGTGTGACGGCGTAGGCGACGGCGTTCAGGACGATCGCCGTCAGGTCGATCGACGGCTGGGCATAGGCGAACAATACCAGGTCGGTCTGCTGGGCGCTGGTGAATGAAGCTGCGCCGAGAATGGCGGCGGTCTTCGCGCCGGCCGCTTTGGCTTCCTTGAGTGCGGCCGCGAGCCGGTCGCTCTCGGGGATGGCCTGGATGGTGATCAGCAGATCTTGTTTGCCGATCAGGCGGATCACCCGGGCCATCTCGACGATCCCGTACTCGGCCGTGACGGCATCATAACCGCCCCGGTCCAGGTTGTTCTGGAGGATCCGGGCTGCGCCGCGGGAATGTGAATCGGGCAGCAGGAAGATCTTGCCGGCCGTCTCGATGCGGTCCACCAGCCGCTCGACGACGTCGATATCGATCAGTTTCCGGGTCTGTTCGAACAGGCTGTCCAGCTCGGCCATAGCCGTCGCCACGACCGCCTCCAGGCTGTCGGCATCGGTTGCTTTCTGCGGTTGGGCGAGCAGCTGCGATTTGATCTTTTCGCGGATCTCCCGCAGCAGCTCCGGATAGCCCCCGTAGCCGAGCTGTTGCGAGAACCGGACAACGGTCGTTGCGTCGACGTTGATGGCATGGCCCAACTCTGTGGCAGTCATGAACGCGGCTTCGAGGTAGGAGTCCAGCAGAAAATCCGCCAGGCGCGCAAAGCTCTTCGAAAAGGATGGGTACGCTTCCCGGATCCGCTCTTCGTAGGTCATCTGGGTTGTGAAAGTGTGGGTGTTACGATTATTGCCATGATATGAGTATCCGCAATTTATTTTGCATTTTTATTCAAGACTGTCAACCGGGATATCCGTACAAATTTATGGTGATTTCATTGCAGCGGGGGGTGGGTGGGGAAATCGAAAGGGCCGAGCGAGTTTCGCCCGGCCCTTTCGATTTCCGGATCGGTTATTGGTAAAATCGAGGCGGAATGGCAAACTTAGCGTTCGATACGATGGTCCAGGGAGATGTCACCGTTGTCTCAGTCCGGGGGCGAGTCGATTCCAACACGGTCGGCGCGCTGCGCGCTGCATTGAATGAGGCCGCCTCCGCGGAGCGTGCTTGGGTGGTGGGGGATTTTTCCGGGGTCGATTTCATGAGCAGCGCCAGTTTGCGGGTGCTGCTGGACGTGCTGAAAAGCGTCCGTTCGCGGGACGGCGATCTTCGCCTGGCCGCCGTCCGGCCCGAGGTCGCCCGTATTTTCGACCTGGCCGGCTTCGCCGGGATCCTGCAGATGTACCCGGACGTCGAGGCGGCCGTGGCGAGCTACGGAGCGTCCAAACGATGAAAGGCGTCACGCTCGTGATCGGCTCGGGCAGCGTCAAATGTGCGGCGGCATTGGGGGTCGTCCGGGTCCTGGAGCGGGAGGGGATCGAGTTGGACCGGGTGGTCGGGACCAGCGCCGGGAGCATCTATGCGGCGCTGATCGCGATGGGCCGGGACATCGACGAGATCGCGAGCCTGTCCGAGCGTTTATGGACGCGGGAGATCACCGCGCGACGGATGCGCGGCGCTTTTCTGAAGGTCATGTTCCCGCGGCTGATGAGGTTCGACGAGCGCTTTGGGATGCTCGACGATCGGCTGGTGATGGCGCGGTTGGAAGCCGCCTTCGGGGATGCCGACATCGCGGAAACCGCCATCCCCCTGGCGATCACGGCGACGGATTTTTTCGACGGCTCGCAGGTCATTTTACGGGAGGGGCGGATCGTGGATGCGATCCGGGGCAGCCTGGCGATCCCGTACATATTTTCCCCGCACCGGGTGGGCGAACGGGTCTTGATCGACGGGTTCATGTCGGACCCGATGCCGGTGGGGGCCGCGATCCGGGAGGGCGGTGGGGTGATCGTCGCGATCGGGTTTGACAGCGCATACCAGACACGAGTATCGACGATCCTGCGGTATGCTTTCCAGCTCAGCAGCATTATGTCGAACAACCTGCTGCGGTCGAATTTCGCATTCCACAACCTGGCGCACCACGCCGAGGTGATCCCGGTGATCCCGGTGTTCGAGGGCCGGATCCGGTTGTTCGATACCGAGCGCCTGACCGAGATTATCGCGGCGGGTGAGCGGGCGGGGGAGGAGCAGATCGAGGGGATCCGCTCGGCGGTAACGCCATAAACGCCGCACATGCGGCGTTTATGGCGCCACTTCTCGTGTGTGCCGGATCCATTCGCTCCATGAGCCGGCGTACAGGCGTGCGCCGGGCAGACCGGCGTGGTCCAGGGTCAGGATGTTCCGGGCGGCGGTGACGCGATGGAGGTCGTCGGCATAAAAATGGTGGGGATCGGCTTACGGCGGCAGGACGGTGAAGATGCCCGTCTGCATCAGGCGGGTATCGATATAGAGTTCTACGGTGTATTCACCGGGGGTGAAGACGAAGACATTGCTGAAGGCGTACGAGAACCACTTGACCCCGCTGCCGCTTTCACCAGAGTGCCAGTCATCGACGGAGCGGAGCACAGGATCCTCGTAGCCGTTGACATACACCTTCCAGAGCAGGTGCTCGCCGTTCTGGAAGCCCGTGAAATCGATCAGCACTCCGACGGCGTTCGTCCCGAATTCATTGACCGTCGCATCCTCGTAGTCGATGAAATTGCCGTTTTCGTCACGGATCTCCCGGACGAAGGCGAACTCGGAGACGGACCGGCCGGTCGGCGGGCGGGGGACCGTCCCGAAGAATTCCAGTGAGACGATGTACTCTTTGAGACGGACGATCTCGCTGGTCCCGGTGGTTTGCAGCCGGTCGAGGTCGACGTTGAGCAGGTGCGGGGCCGGCGCCTGGGTCCAGGATTTCGGGCTGCCGGCGGCCTGGTCGATGAGACTCTGGATATCGAAAACGCCCGCTTCCATGAAATACCACAGCGACGGAGGGACGGCCTGCCCGGTGGCCCTGGCTTCGGCGATCTGTCTTTCCGCTTCCTCCACGGCCAGGCGGTATTCTTCGACGGCGTTCTCGAACCGGCCCTGCGCGAGCATGTTCAGACCCTGGTTGAGCCGCAGTCCGACGAGGGTCGGGTTCATCGCCAGCGCCTGCTGGTTGACGGCGACGGATTCGCCGAACCGGCCGAGCATATAATACGACCAGCCCAGGTTCCACAGCACGGTCGTGTCCACGCGCCCGCCGAGCATGGTGGCTTCAAAATCTCCGACCGCGGCCTCATATTCCCCAATGGCCAGGTTCGAGATGGCCTTGTTGTAATAAGCGTTCGTGTAGCTCGGGTTACCGGGCAGTGCGGAGTAGCTGACGATCGCGTCTCGAAATGCATCGATCGCCTCGTCGTGATGGCCCTGGTAAGCGAGGCCGACGCCGTGCGCATATGAGTCGATCGCATCCACCGGGATCTCATCGACCGGGACATACAGGATCAGGACGCTTCCTCCCAGGTTGACCAGGATGATCAACCCCCCCAGCAGAACGAACACCCAGCGCATGACGCTGTGGATCGTTGTCGAGAGACCGAAAAAAGACAGCGCCACGGCGTAGAGCGTGATCTGCAGGACGAAGTTGTTGGCGATCTGGTCCCAGGTATTGGAGACCATGGATTTGCTTTCGAACTGCTCCTGGAGCCGGGCCGATTCGATCACGTAGAGCTCCGCTTCGTATGAATACGGATCGGGCCAGTTGAAATTTGGATCGAAGTAGGGAGAAGCGAGCAGTGGGGAGAACGGCCGGATTTCCTCCAGGACCGCGCGGTAAAGCGCTGCCCGGTCGGTTTCACCGAGCTGTTCGGCATTCGTGATCATCAGGTCCAGCTCACGCCAGGTCTGGAAAGCCCCCTGCCAATCGTAGCTGAAGCGCAGCGCGCCGTTGATATTTTCGGTTGTGGATTGGATCGACAGCAGCTGGGCTTCCCGCTCGAACCGGTACGAGTTCCCACTGGCTCGGTGTTCGAGATAGGCTGTCCCCGCGATGAAGATCGATGTCAGGGCGATTAAGACGGCGATGAATTTTTCAAAACGGGCTTCACTCGAAAGTGGCTGGTCGGACATCGTGCGCTCCTCAGATCGAGAACTCGAGCACCAGCACCATGCAGATGGCGCCCAGCATCGTGACCAGGCCCGCAAAGGCGAACAGGTATTTCAGCGTGTTCCGGATCGCCTGGCCGACGGCAAAGAAGAAAAATGATGCGGCGAAGATGCTCAGCGATAACGTCAGGTTCCCGCCTTTCAGGTCGTATGCGTCAGCCGCTTCATAGTGCGGCGCATGGTTGAGGTTGCCGGTCAGGTTGGCCTCCGCCCAGAGCTCGTCGATCTGCCGCTGCACATCGTAGGATCGACCGTCGGGGCTGAGATACAACGAGTTGAAAAAGGTGTATTGGAGACCATGGGCGATCCCCCAGAATTCAGTGCGTTCGAGGGGGACGTCGAGCGCCGGGTTCTCAAAAAGCCGGTCGCCGAGGGCATTGTACAGGAAATAATCGGTGAATGCGTCGTACTGCTGGTAAGCGAGGATGGAGTTGAACACCCGGGCTTCCTGCGCCCTGATCGAGGCGGCTGTCCCTTCGAAATTGGCGTCCCCAACCTCGAGAGAAGCCGCATTGGCACGCCAGGCCGTGACCGCGCTCATGATCGAGACAACGGCGATCATCAGGGATGAAAATACGTCAAATCGGGTTGGTTTCATGATCGCATCTCCTGCAGATTAAAATCCAGGCGAACACCGGTATGACCTGCGGTTCAGCAGCGGCCGCAGACAATCGAGTGTTCGCCTGTTCGTCGATCCGGTATATAACTCCAAGCGGATTGAGTTTACAATACGTACCGGGCTACGTCAATGATTGCGATCCATTCGACCAGGTGACTTCGGAAAAATTGTCCAGACCAGATAGAATCCTGTTTATCGCCGCCGAAGCCACGCCGTTCGTCAAGGTCGGTGGTCTCGGGGACGTCGCCGGGTCGCTCCCGCGCGCGCTGCGCGACCTGGGGTTCGACCTCCGCCTCGCGCTGCCTTTGCATCCCCAGATCGAGCGTGACCGTTACCGGCTCGAGCGGCTGGCGCGGATCGAAATCCCATCCCGGCACGGCGAGATCCCGGCCGAGGTCTTTTACACCGAGGTCGATGCGCTGCCGGTCTATCTGGTCGCATCACCGCTGATCCCGGCGGAAGGGCCGGTCTACTCGACCGATTCCGGCCGCGACGGCCCGAAGTTCGTTCATTTCTGCCTGGCAGCGCTGGCGATCGCCGGCCACACCGGCTGGCAGCCGGACCTGATCCACGCCAACGATTGGCACACGGCGGTCGCGCCCTATGTGCAGTTGCTGCGTCGGGAATCCGACCCTGTCCTGGCTCGGACTGCCTCCCTGCTCACCGTTCACAATCTGCCGTACCAGGGCGAAGGCGCAGGTGCAGCGCTTGCCGAATTTGGGATCCCGCCGGCGACCGGGTCACCGCTGCCCTGGTGGGCCCAGGACCGGCCGTTGGCCCTCGGTCTGCTCGCGGCGGATCACGTCAACACCGTCTCCCCCGGTTATGCCGTCGAAATGCAGACAGAAGCATTCGGCGCCGGTCTGGACGGTTTCCTCCGCCAGCACAGGGCCGGCCGGTTGAACGGGATCCTGAACGGCCTGGACCTGGCGGCCTGGGATCCGGCGACCGATGCGGCGCTGACGGTCAACTATAATCGGGACAATCTGAAAGAAAAAGCGGCCAACAAGGCTGCCCTCCAACGGGAAGCCGGGCTGAAAGTCGATCCCGAGATCCCGTTGTTCGGGATCGTTTCACGGATGGACGAACAAAAAGGGATTGATCTGGCCGTTGAGGGGCTGCGCCTGGTCCGCGACCGCGCCTGGCAGGCCGTGATCCTGGGGACCGGGAATCGGGAGATTGAAGCCGCCGCGATTTCGCTCGCCGAGCAGAACCCGGGCCGGGCGCGGGTCTGGATCGATTTCAACGACGCCCTCGGCCGACGGATTTACGCCGGTGCGGATGTATTCCTGATCCCTTCGCGCTACGAACCTTGCGGGCTCACGCAGATGATCGCGATGCGTTATGGCGCCGTCCCGCTGGCCAGCGCGGTTGGCGGGCTCAAGGACACGGTTCGGGACTATTCGGAAGGCGGTGATTCCACGGGCTTTTTGTTCCGAAACCCGTCGCCGTTCGAATTTGCGGACGCGATCCTGCGGGTGATCGAAGTATTCGGGGACCGGAGAAGGTGGCGCGGGCTTCAATTGCGCGGGATGAAGCAGGATTTCTCCTGGGACGGTCCGGCAAAATTGTATCGTGATCTATACCGGGGTTTGATTGCCCGGCGAAAGGAGGGTTCTTAATGGATTTTATGCGCGCTTCCGGTGTACTTCTTCATCCCACCAGCCTGCCCGGTCCGAACGGGATCGGCGAACTTGGTCCGGAGGCTTATGCCTGGGTCGATTGGCTGGCCGGCGCCGGCTGCGGTCTATGGCAGGTCCTTCCGCTCGGCCCGACGAGTTACGGCGACTCGCCGTACCAATGCTTCTCGGCCTTTGCCGGGAACCCATATTTGATCAGTTTTGACCGGCTTTTGAAAGACGGCTTGCTGTTGGCCGAAGACCTGCAGGACCGCCCGATATTTGAACCGGATCGGGTCGATTTCGGCACGATCTATTTATGGAAACTCGCCGTCCTCGACCGGGCATATGGCCGGTTCCGGACAGGACCGTTCTCATCGCTTCGAAAGGCCGTGGAACGCTTCTCGGCCGAGAACGGGCATTGGCTCCCGGATTATGCTCTTTTCATGGCGATCAAGGATGCCCAGGGCGGTCTGCCCTGGTGGGAATGGCCAGCCGGCCTCAAGCTCCGGTCGGACGCCGATCTTGCCGAGGCCCGCAAGGTCTTTGCAGAATCGATCGAAAGTCACATCCTGCGCCAGTACCTGTTCCACGTGCATTGGCAGGACCTCCGTTCCTATGCGCATAGCCGTGGGGTCCGGATTGTCGGCGATATCCCGATCTTCGTGGCATACGATTCGTCGGACGTCTGGGCAAACCCGGAGCTGTTCTATCTTGACGATCAGGGCCGCAGGATCGTTCAGGCCGGCGTCCCGCCGGATTATTTCTCCGCAACCGGCCAGCTGTGGGGCAACCCGCTTTACCGGTGGGAGGCGCACGGCGAGACCGGCTACGCCTGGTGGTTCGAGCGGCTGCGGTCGGTCTTGAGCCAGGTCGATATCCTTCGGCTGGACCATTTCAGGGGCTTTTACGATTACTGGGAGATCCCCGGCGAAGCGAAGACCGCACAGACCGGCCGGTGGGTGCCCGGACCCGGCGCGGTGTTTTTCGACCGGCTCAAGGAATCGCTCGGAGACCTGCCGATCATCGCCGAGGACCTGGGAGCGCTTCACCCTGAAGTCTATGAACTGCGCGACAGGTTCAACCTGCCCGGAATGAAGATCCTTGTTTTCGCCTTCGGGGACGAACATCCGAATATCTTCATCCCCTACAACTACACCGCCAACAGCGTCGTCTACACCGGCACACACGATAATGATACCGCCCTGGGCTGGTACCGCCGGGTGGGGGAAAAGGAGCGCGACCTGGCGCGCCGCTACCTGGCGCGCGACGGTCGAGATATCTCCTGGGACCTCGTGCGGGAGGCCTGGTCCTCGGTTTCCATGTTTGCCCTGGCGCCATTGCAGGATCTGCTCGGATTGGGTAACGAAGCGCGGATGAATCTTCCCGGGACCGTAGGGACGCACAACTGGAGCTGGCGGGTGCGCCGGAAGGCGGTTTCGCCGGAGCTGCAGGCTCGGCTGAGCGAAGCCAATTTCCTCTACGGGCGATTGAAGGGCTAGGTCCCGGGCGCCACGTCCCCATTTTTGGGGGTCCAACCCGGCTCAGCCTGCTCGAGTTGTTTCCGCGTGTGCCCGTTGCG
This sequence comes from Anaerolineales bacterium, assembly GCA_035512695.1. Classification (GTDB taxonomy): domain Bacteria; phylum Chloroflexota; class Anaerolineae; order Anaerolineales; family JABWBV01; genus DATDOR01. The sequence continues at coordinate 42,176 of DATKDL010000011.1, forward strand.
TTTCCCGCAATGGGGGCAGAACGAATTCTGGTACTTTAGATTTTCGGTCACGATCTGATCCAGAAAGGCGTGCACTTCTTCCTTGCTCACGGCATACGGTCTTCCGCAGTGACTGCATCGTATTTGCATCGAGGGCTCCTTGAGGATGACGTCTCTGCGCCGGATATCGGTGCGAAGGTGCAAAGACGCAATTGTTTTTCTTTCATATCCGATAATTCTACCCTTGCACACCGGCGGTAACCGAGAAAAAAACTTCGCACCCCTGCATCGATGCGTCAGGATCTCCGTGCGGTCAGATAAATCCCGAACAGGATCAGGGCCGCGCCGGCGAGCGTCAGCGGACCGGGGATTTCCTCGAGCAGGATGCCGGCAAGGACCGCCGAGCCGACCGGTTCGCCCAGCAAGGTGACGGCTACGAACGACGCCGGCAGATAGGCCAGGGCCCAGTTAAAGCTGGAATGGCCCAGGAGCTGGGGGATCAGCGCCAGCAGCAGGAACCAGAGGTAGGTCTGCGCCGGATATCCGGTGGGAGCGTGTCCGAAGGTGAACAGCATGATCACCAGGAAAGCGGCCGCGGAGGAGTAGACGATATAGATATATCCGACCAGGGAGAGCCGGGGCCGCAGCTGCCGGCCGATGATCAGATACCCGGCCGAGCTCCAGGCGCCTGCCAGCGCCAGGAAATTCCCGAGCAAGGATTGCGCATAGAATACGAACCCTTGCGGGCAGGACGCAAGGGTTCCGGGACCGCAGCGGTCGCCGAAGGAGACGACCAGGCCGCCCGCCACCGCGAAACCCAGCCCGGCGGCGGCCCGCCCGGACAGCTCCTCCTTTAAAAAGAACGGCGCCGCCAGCGCGACCCAGATCGGCGAGGTCTGGACAATGACCAGGGAACTCAGCACGCTGGTGTAGCGGAGCGAGGTGATCCAGGTGGCAAAGTGGATCGCCAGGAATAGCCCGGCCCCCAGCGCCAGCAAGACCTCCGCACGCGTCATCGATCTCAACTCGCCCAGGCGGCTCGGGAGCGCGAACGGCGTCAGGATCAGTGAGGCGAACACCAGCCGGTATGCGGCGATGACGAGCGAGGGGGCTTCCTCCTGGGCAAACCGGATGAAGATCGAGGCCGTTGACACGGCGAGGATGCCGATGAGGAGGACAAAGGTCGATTGTGATTTTCTTGACAAAGACATACCCACAGGCTACAATTTTTCCATTGTACTCGACACCCATCTTGATCGCATGGGTGCACTAAACAGCGGACGGTAAAAACGCTGGATGCGGGCGCCTCCCCCGTTGGGCCGGGCATCCGCATGCCGGACTTTTCAGACTGCAATCGATTAGTGCCCCCGGAGGAGTGAATATGACCTATATCATCACCAGTCTCTGCCTGCGTGATTCGGGTTGTGTAGATGTGTGCCCGGTGGAATGTATCCTCCCGGGCAAGCCGAGGGAAGAATGGCCCTGGTTTTACATCGACCCCGACACTTGCATCGACTGCGGCGCATGCGTGCCGGAATGCCCCTACGAAGCAATTTTCCCCGAAGATGAAGTGCCCGATGCCTTCCAGGCGCGCGGCGGCGAAGTGATCAGCATGCCAGCCAATTCGGGTCTGAGCGGTGAGTGGTCCGGAAACAACCACCACGGCACCCCCGTCACGCTCAAGCACACCCGGGTCCTGGAGGCGGGGGAGATTCTCGACCTGACCAGGGACATCCAGCCCAATTTCGATTTCTTCACGGCGGGGATGGGTTACGACGCGATGGAGGGCGGGCCGGACGCATACGAGGAGTAGGCCGATTCGCCGGTTGATGAAATATAAAAGAGGAAGTCTCCCGGCTTCCTCTTTCTTTTTTGTACCGCTCGGCAACCGGTTAAAATAATGGAACAATGGAAATAGAAAAAGGGTATCGAATCGAACGCGACTCTCTGGGGGAACTCAAGGTGCCAAAGAACGCCCTCTACGCTGCCCAGACCCAGCGGGCCGTGCAGAATTTCCCGATCTCCGGGCTGCGTCCATGGCCGGCGTTTGTCTGGAGCATGTCGGCCATTAAGCGCGCCGCCGCGGTTGTGAACCGGGATCTCGGGCTGCTCGATATGGACCGGGCGGCCGCCATCATCGCTGCGGCGGACGAAATTCTGGCCGGTCAATGGGCCGACCAGTTCGTCGTCGACCCGTTCCAGGCCGGGGCGGGGACCAGCCACAACATGAACGTCAACGAAGTGATCGCCAATCGGGCCAGCCAGTTGATGGGCGCCGACCTGGACGCCCGGGACAAGCCGGTCCATCCCAACGACCATGTCAATATGGCGCAGTCCACGAACGACACGATCCCGACGGCGATCCGCCTGGGATGCCTGTGGCGGTCGGATGAACTGCTGGCCGCCTGCGTTGGTCTCGCGGCTGCGCTGCGTGAAAAATCCATCGAGTTCGATGACGTGGTCAAATCCGGGCGGACGCACCTGCAGGACGCAGTCCCCGTCCGGCTCGGGCAGGAATTCGGCGGCTATGCCCGCGCCGTCGAACGGGACACGGACCGGATCCGGCGCTCGCTTGACGGACTGCGCCGGCTGGGGATCGGCGGCACCGCAACCGGGACCGGGCTGAACGCCCACCCCGAATACCACCGCAGGATGGTTGCCGAACTGGCCGCCCATACCGGGCTCGAGCTGTTCGAATCGGACGACCTGTTCGAGTCCATGCAGTCCCTGGCCGACGCGGCCGATTTCTCCGCCGCGCTGCGCACCCTGTCGATCACCCTCACCCGGATCGCAAATGATTTCCGGCTGCTCTCCTCCGGACCGTCCACCGGGCTCGACGAGGTCCGCCTCCCAGCCGTTCAGCCCGGGTCGAGCATTATGCCGGGCAAGGTCAACCCGGTCCTGGCCGAGATGCTGAACCAGGCGATGTTCCACATCCAGGGCAATGACCATACTGTCGCCCTCGCGGCGCAGGCCGGGCAGCTCGAATTGAACGTGATGATGCCGGTGATCGCCCACAACCTCTTCGAGATGATGCAGGTCATGATCGGGGCGATCTCGGCCTTCACCGAGAAATGCGTCGCCGGTTTGACCGCCAATCGGGAGAAAGCCGAGGGCTGGCTTGCAAAGAATGCCATCGTCGTGACCGCGCTCAACCCGCTGATCGGATATGCAGCCGGAGCGAAGATGGTCAAGGAAGCGCTGGCGACCAACCGGACGGTCGGGGAGGTCACACGCGAAAGCGCCGCGGCCGGCGAAATTCGACACGTGTCGGAGGACCGCCCGGTCCGCCCGGAGGAGATCGACGCCGCCCTGGCCGATCTGCGCAAACTGACCGACGGCGGGATCGTCAAGTGACGCTCTATCGGGCAGGGTTTGAACCGCACAGCGCGGTTATACTAAAGATCTGACTGTTAATTGGGCCAGCGGTTAAAGGGGTGTGCGCCGGTTATCACGGCGCACTTCCCTGGAACCGCCGCCCCCCAAATTGAATGAGGAGCTGAACATGCTGACAAAAATCACACGATCGATCGCCAGAATTATCCCTACCGAGACCGTCTCGGCTCACTGCGACGGCCCCTGCGGGGTCTACGATCCGGCCTCCGCGCGGATCGCAGGCGAGGCCGTCCTTTCCATGACGAAGAAAATGCTGGCGCTCGATCCGGGCGCTCACGACCACGCGACCCAGAACACCTACTCCCGCTTTATCGCCATCAAAGAGGAGCAGGCCCAACTCGCGAAAGACGAACTCCTGATCCTCTGGACGGACTATTTCAAACCGGTCCATCTCGAGAAATACCCGGATCTGCACACGACCTTCTGGAACGCCGCCAAGCTGTGCTCGGCCACCAAGGTCAACGTCAGCCTCGAGGACGCTGAAGCCCTGATGGACGCGATCCAGAAGATCCACACGATCTTCTGGGAAACCAAGGGGCGGGAAGTAGACTACTACACCGCCGCCTGATTGACGACGACGATAACCGAAGGCCTGTAAGCGACCAGCCGGACCGGGCAACCGGTCCGGCTGTCCTTTTGTGTGGAGAACGTGTCTCGAATTCCCCACGATCTTTCAAATACCGGTTGGCCGGAATTCATCCTCTGGCTGCTGAACCGCCGGATCCGGTTCACCGTGAAAGGGTCCTCCATGTTCCCGATCCTGAAACCCGGGGACCAGGTGCTGATCGACCCGAGCGCCTTTCGGCGCAGATCGCCGAATGTCGGTGAAATCGTCGTCGCCCTGCATCCCGGCGGAGAGGCGCTCAAGATCATCAAGCGTGTCGCAAAAGTCCACCCGGACGGACAGCTCGATCTCCAGGGTGAGAACCTTTTTGAGACGACCGATTATCGGGCCGTCGAGCCGGGTAAAATACTCGGCAAAGTAACCTCTATTTTTTCCGCACATGAAGATTAGGATCCTGCCCCCCGAAATCGCTTCGCAGATCGCCGCCGGTGAGGTGGTCGAGCGCCCCGCCTCGGTCGTCAAGGAACTGGTCGAGAACGCCATCGACGCCGGCGCCCGGTCGATCGGGATCAAGATCGAAGGCGCCGGGCGCGGTTTGATCGAGGTCGCCGATGATGGAGGCGGCATCCCGCCATCCGAACTGGCCCTGGCGGTCGAACGGCATGCGACCAGCAAACTGGTTTCATCGGAGGACCTTTTCAGGATCGGATCGCTTGGTTTTCGCGGCGAGGCGCTGGCTTCGATCGGGTCGATCTCCCGATTGACGATCACATCGGCGGTGCGCGGGGAGGCCGGCGCGGCGCGCCTCCGGGTCGAAGCGGGTCATGCTGTCGGGGTGGAACCGGTCGGCGCGCCGCCAGGCACGCTCGTCCGCGTCGAAGATCTGTTCTTCAATGTTCCGGCCCGGTTGAAATTTCTGAAAACGGATGCAACCGAGCGGCGGCAGATCTCCGAACTCGTCACCCGCTACGCCCTGGCCTATCCCGAAATCCGGTTCAGCCTGGACCTGGAAGGCGCTTCTACCATCCGGACGACCGGATCCGGAGACCGGCGAGACGCGCTCACCGCGCTGTACGGACCGGAGATCGCCCGCCAGATGCTGGTGTTGGACAGCGAACAAGATGGCTTCCGGCTGGAGGGTTTCACAAGCACGACCGGGTTGACCCGCTCAAACCGCCGGGAGATCACGATCTTCGTGAACGGCCGCCTGGTGCAAGAGGCCGGGCTGGCCACGGCGTTGATCCAGGCCTATCACACAATGCTGATGGTCGGCCGGTACCCGATGGCGTTTTTGTTTCTCACCCTTCCCCCCGAGACGGTGGATGTCAACGTGCATCCGGCCAAATCTGAGATCCGATTGCGCGACCGGAACCGGGTCTTCACCGATCTTCAGCGCAGCGTCCGCAGGGCCCTGCTGGCGCACACCCCGGTCCACGGCGTGGAAACGCCGGGCAATTTACGCTGGGGTCTGCCGGATGCGGAACCGGGCCGGGGAGATGACCGTCCCGTGTGGGGCGGCGGCCGTCCCGTCTGGGGCGGTGGGACGTCCGGCCCGCTGCCGTATTCACAACCGTCGGCTTCCGATGTACCGCAGCCCGCTTTTCCGGAGCGGGGGCACATCCCGCTGCTGCGGCTGATTGGACAGATCGCGTCTGCCTACCTGGTTGCGGAAGGGCCGGACGGGCTGTACCTGATCGACCAGCACGCTGCCCACGAGCGAGTGCTGTTCGAGCGCTTGATGGGCCAGCGCCGGGGTGAAATCGCATCCCAGGCGCTGCTCGCGCCGGAGGCCATCGACCTGCCCCCGCACCAATCGGGCCTGGTGGCCGGACAGCTTGAGACCCTGGCCGGGCTGGGGTTTGAAGTCGAGCAGTTCGGGGGGCACACTTTCCTGGTGCGCGCCCTGCCGGCGCTCCTGGCCGGGCTTTCGCCGGACGCGGCGCTGCGCGTCCTGGTGGAGGATTTCGAGGAGGACGAGACCCCACTCGGCGCCGAGCAGGAGGCGCGGATCATCGCCCGGGTTTGCAAGCGGGCGGCGGTCAAGGCAGGCCAGGTCCTTTCGACCGCCGAGCAGGAGGCTTTGCTGCGCGACCTGGAGCGCTGCGATTCCCCACGCACCTGTCCTCACGGGCGGCCGACGATGATCCACCTCTCCGTCGATCTGCTCGAACGGCAGTTTGGCCGGCGCGGGGCGCGCTGACCGGGAGACGGCGGTTTGAGAGCGATCCGGCTGCAGCAAGGGCGAATTTCACTGGTCGAGACCCCACCGCCGATTCCGGCGGAAGGGGAGGCGCTGGTCGCCGTCCGGTTGGCCGGCATCTGCGCGACCGATCTGGAACTGATCAAAGGTTACTACCCGTTTGAGGGCGTGTTGGGCCACGAATTTGTCGGGGAAGTGGTCGCGGCAGCCGGAAGATCGGACCTGATCGGCGCGCGGGTCGTGGGCGAAATCAACGCGGTCTGCGGGGCGTGCGCCGCCTGCCGGCGTGGGGACCGTTCGCACTGCGAGGACCGAACCGTCCTTGGGATCTCCGGCCGGGATGGGGCTTTTGCCGAATACCTAACGCTTCCGTTTGAAAACCTTCACCGGGTTCCGAATGAAATTTCGGACCAGGTGGCCGTTTTTACCGAACCGGTCGCAGCCGCGCTTGAAATCCTGGAGCAGATCCCCATCGGGGACGGCGTTCGGGTTCTCCTGGTCGGGGCCGGGCGTTTGGGCCAGGTGATCGCCCGAGTCCTCGCCGGCACGGGCTGCGATCTGACCGTCGTCGCAAAATATCCCGTCCAGCGCGATCTCCTGGAAGCGGTCGGAATCCGGACGGCAGATCCGTTGAAGACTGTCGGTTCCGGTTTTGACCTGGTTGTCGAAGCCACCGGATCGCAGGCCGGTTTTGAAACCGCTCGCCGGTACGTGCGGCCGCGCGGGACGATCGTGTTGAAGTCGACCTACGCCGGACGGATCGAGGTCGACTTTTCGGCCGTCGTGGTGGATGAGATCACCCTGATCGGTTCGCGCTGCGGTCCGTTCGACAAAGCCCTGGCCGTCCTGTTTTCCGGAGCGATCGATCCGCGCCCCCTCATCGATTCTATCCACCCGCTCGAGCTGGGGGTCGATGCGATCGAGGAAGCTGGGGAGCCGGGGAAGATGAAGGTATTAATCGAGAATCGATAATCAAAACCGATCATCAACCCATACTGTTTGATTATCGATTTGGATTCTCGATTCTCAATTCTCGAATTCTTTTTTTATTGGAAACTTTACCGTAAACCGGGTGCCGGTGTTGACCTGGCTTTCGACTTCGATTTCCCCCGCGTGCGCCTGGACGATCCGGTAAACGATTGCCAGTCCGAGCCCGCTCCCTGCCGCCATGTGTTTCGTCCCGGGAACCCGGTAGAATTTTTCAAAAACACGTGGAAGACTCTCCGGAGGGATGCCGGGTCCGGTGTCTTCGACGGACAGGAAAACATTTTCCCCGTCGTCCCAGGCGGCCAGGATGATCTTGCCCCCTTTGCGGTTGTACTTGATCGCGTTGTTGACCAGATTAAGCAGCACCTGGGCGAGACGCGCCGGATCGCCGGATATGGTCGGCAGCGCATCCGGGACGTCCACGGCGATCGTCAGCCCGGCTACCGCGATGCTGCCCGAGATGCCTTCCAGGCAATCCCGAACCAGCTGGCGGATATCCACTTCGACCACGTCGAACATCATGCGGCCCGAATCGAGGTGAGCCAGGTCCAGGAACTCGGCTGTCATCTCCGATAGGCGGTCGGTTTCCCGCTGGATCGTCTGCACGATATCCTCCTTGTCGGCCGCGTTCAATTCCGGTCTGCGGAGCAAATGGATGGCGGCTTTAAGGGCTGCGAGTGGGGTGCGGAGTTCGTGCACCAGTTCGGTGATCAGGTCGGACTGGGTGAACAGCCGTGCATTCTCGATCGCGACCGCCGCCTGGGAACCCAGAGTCATGAGGACTTCCTTGTCCTCCTCTGTAAAGCGCCCATCGGCTTTGTTGATCGTTTCGAGCACCCCGATGACCTGGTCTTTGACGATGAGCGGGACGCCCAGGAGCGAGAGGGTAGGTGTTTGCGAGGCGGCCTGGACCCCGGCGAAGAAGCGCGGGTCTGTGCTCGGATCGTCGACGATCAGCGGTTTGGCGTTGGTCAGGATCCAACCCGCGATGCTGCTCTCGACCGGCACTGCCAGGCCCCGCATCAGGGGGTGGTCCAGGTTGCTGGACGCTTGAAAGTGCAGCGAGTTCCGGGTTTCATCATAGAGCAGGATGGCGGCTGCCTGTGAGCCGGTGAGATCGGTGGCAGTGACGGTGATCCGGTTAAGCAAAAGATCGAGTTCCAGCGTGGAAGCCAGGTCGCGCGAGATCTCGATCAACCGCTGGTAGCGGGTCATGAGGGATGAATCGGAATCAGCCACGCGCTTGCACCTCCGCCGCGATCGCCGGCAGGATCGCTTCCACACGCCCGCGCAGGACGACGGCGGCCGCGTGGTCGATCGGAATCGGCGTGGCATTGATCGTGATCAAGGGAGCCAGATGGTCGGCTGCCAGTTTGGGCAGCCGGGCTGCCGGATGGACTTCCAGCGAGGTCCCGGCGACGATCATCAAATCGCAATCCAGGCAGGCCGCCTCGGCGGTCCGCCAGCTTTCGTACGGCAGCTCTTCGCCGAATAGAATTGCACTCGGTTTGAGGACACACCGGCAGTCCGGGCAGCGCGGCACGCCGTTTTCCGGAAGGGGGGGTTCGGCCGCATCCGCCGCGGTGTGGGTTCTCCGGCAGCCTGTGCAGATCAACGTGCGGAAGTTGCCGTGGAGTTCGATCACCCGGCTGGACCCGGCCTTATTGTGCAGATCGTCGATGTTTTGGGTGATGACGGTCAGGTGTTTTCCGGGCCGTTCGAGGGCGCGCAGCGCCAGGTGCGCCGGGTTCGGCGACGCGGCCGAAATCCGGGCGGCGACGGGACGCGCCCATTCGTAGAAACGTTCCGGTGCGGAACGAAATCCGGATAGGGTGGCCACTTCCATCGGATCCTGCGTCTTCCAGAGCCCGTCCTCCGCGGAGCGAAAATCCGGGATGCCCGATGCGGTAGAAAGACCGGCCCCGGTGAACGCGACGATACGATCCGCGCGATAAACTAGTTCTGCGGCTCGGCGGATTTCGGTCTCAGTAAGCACAGGGTTTATTCTCTTGATATCGCGACCGATTCGGCGAGCTTCCGAAACTGATCTGCGAATGCGCCGTCCGGGTGGAGAAGGAGGATCGGCGTGCCTTTTTCGAAGGCCCGGTAAGCCAGATCCGGAATCGGTGGAACGATTGCCGCCACGCTGTGACCGAGCCCGGTTTCAAGCTCCCGGGGTGTCGGTTCACGTTCGAGCCTGGCCCGGTTGACCAGGGCGATCTGGATCGCCCCCAACCCCAGGACCTTCATGCGCAGCTCATCGAGCAGCACCCGGGTCTGCGCGATCGTGGCCGGGCCTGGATCGATCACAACCACGACGCTGTCCGTTTTATCCAAAACCTTTTCACTGCCCAGGGTGATTCCGGACCCCAGGTCGACGACGACATGATCGAACATGCGCGCTAAACACTCCACGACCGCCGCCATCTGATCACCGGATGAGCGGTATTTCGCATCGTTCGGCAGGTAGGATGCCGGTAAGAAATTCAGTCCGCTTTCGTGCCGGATCAAAGCGCCGCGCAAATCGGTTTCGGAAATGGCCGCCGGGTTCTTTCGAAGGAGCACGGTCAGATCGTTTGGTTCGTTAACACCAAACATAAAACCCAACGAACCGGTCCCCGGGACCAGCTCCACGACGGTGACCGCATCGCCGCTCGCGCGCTGCAGTGCCAGCGCGAGATTGGCGGCGACGGTCGTGACGCCAAGCCCACCGCGCGCCCCAATCACGCTGATGACGTTTCCCTTTTGTCCCGATACCGGCGGTTCGGCCGCCGGCGGTTTCTTACCGGTAGAACGGGATAAAAGATTCCGGACCCGGGCAGTCAGTTCGGCAGGATGGGTCGGTTTGGTGAGATAATCGTCGGCGCTGGCTTCGAACCCGGTCACTTTGTCTTCGACATGCGATTTGGCGGTGAACATGATGATCGGGATATCGGAGGTGTCAGCATTCGACCGAAGCCGTTTGAGGACCTCAATCCCATCCATCTCGGGCATCATCACGTCCAGCAAGATCAGGTCGGGGTGCTCCAGGTGGGCTTTTTCAAGCGCCTGGACGCCATTGTCGGCAGCCGAAATCTGGTAGCCTTTCCGCTCCAAGAGCAGACCGACCAGGCGCAAAGTGTCCAGATCATCATCGACGATCAGTATTTTTTTGGTCATTTCCATCCTGATGAAACTTGTTGCAGTCTAGCATAAAGAAATGGAGAGAGCAAGACTGCGGTGGTATTATCTCTCGCATGCTGACGGAAGTAGCGCATACGATTGAGGAGAAGGGGCTTTTGAAAGGCCGCGGACCGGTGATCGTTGGTGTATCCGGGGGGATGGACAGTGTGGCGCTGTTGCATTGTCTCGTCGGATTGGGATATCCGGTCGTCTGTGCGCATTTTGACCATCGATTGAGGCCTTCCAGCGGGGCCGAGAAGGAACTGGTCGAAACCGCCGCGCGCCGGCTGGACGCGCCGTTTGAAACCGGGTCGGGAGATGTCCTGGATTTTGCAGAAAAAGCCGGGCTTGGGGTGGAAGCGGCTGCCAGGCGCCTGCGATACCGTTTCCTGTTCGACCTGGCTCGCCGGGCAGGCGCCCGGAGCGTGGCAACCGCCCATACCGCGGACGATCAAGTGGAGACCGTCCTGATGCATTTTCTCCGTGGGTCCGGTCTGCGCGGTCTGCGCGGGATGCTTCCCGAAACGATCCTGTCCGAATTCGACTCGCGGATCCCGCTGGCGCGTCCGATGTTGGGCGTATGGCGGGAGCAGATCGCCGCCTTTCGCACCGCAACGGGTTTCGACTTCGTCGAAGATGATTCCAACCTGGATCCGGCCTATTTTCGGAACCGGGTCCGGCATGAAATCATCCCCTATCTGGCCCGGTCGAATCCCAACTTGCCCGAGACCCTACTGCGGTCGGCGCAGGCGCTCGCCGCAGATGATGACGCGCTCGAATGGGCGGCCCGTGAGGCCTGGGATGATGCTTTGAGGTCTCGCTCGGAGGAATGGGTCGAGTTCAGGTTCCCCATAATTGCCTCCCTGCCCGCGGGTCTGCGGGTGCGGCTGCTCCGGAGGGCGATCGGCCTGCTGCGCGGCGGGATTGAAGAGATCGATTACGAATCTGCCCGGCGGGCGCACCGGCTGATCGACGCCCCGCGATCGACGGCCGTCTGCGATCTGATCGGGGGGCTCAAGTTGATCCGAGAACACGATCGCTTATGGGTGGCGGCGGGAGCGGAAGACCTACCGACGGACGCCTGGCCGCAAATTGCCGGGGCGGGTGAGATCGGTCCTTCTGCCGGACAGCTCGACCTGGCGGGAGATTGGATCCTGGCGCTCGAACCGGATCGAGGCGAGCGGGCCGAGCCGTCGCGTTTTGAAATTGTGCTCGACCCTGCCGCCCTGGATTTTCCGCTGACCGTACGTGGACGGCTGCCCGGTGATCGCTTTTCGGCGTCGGGAATGGGGGGGCGGTCGAAGCGGCTGTCGGATGCGATGATCGATTGGAAGATCCCGAGGCGGCTGCGGAAGCGCTGGCCGATCCTCGTCTCCGGTGGTCGGATCATCTGGGTGCCGGGTTATCGACCAGGGGAAGGCGTTGCGGCGGGTCCGGACACGGCCGGACCCCTCCGGTTGAAGCTATTTCGGCGTTGACCTGTCCAGCTTTTCCAGCTTCATACTGATCTCGCGAAACTGGATCTTGGAGATCCCAAGTTTCTGGCGGATCTTATTCGGCTCAACGCCGGCGCGCAGATCCATCAGCGCGCAGGTCCACCGGCACATCGCGAACGAAATATGTTTGTCCAGTCCTGCCGTGTCAGACACATCTTCGAGCAGGTATTCAAGCCGCCGCGGCGACCAGGCGAACACGCCGCTGGTCGAGTCCACCGTCGGCAGGTATCGCCGGTACGCCTCGATCCAATCTTCCGTGAGGGCGATCTTGCGTTCCTTGTAGCGGTGCTGGGCGCTGGGATATTGGACGAACAGGGTCGGGCCCTGCGGTGCTTCGAGGTCGATGTGCTCGGTGCGGAGGTTGAGCACCTCACTTTTTTTGAGCCCGGTGGTCAGGAGCAGGAGCAGGAGGGTGTAGTGGCGGTGGTCGGGAGAATTGCCCTGCCGGAAGCCGTCGGCAGCGGTTAGAGCCGAGTCGACCTCGGCAGGAGTGAGGATGACCGGGATAGGGCTGATGACGGATTTCTGTACCACCTTCTCAGCCGGGTCGACCAGGAGCACCCCGCCACCGTGCAGCCAGCGGAAAAGAGCTTTGACGGACGTGATGCGGCGGGCGAGCGTTTTCGGGCTGCACGGGACGCCGCGCCCGTCTTGCAGCCACTCGAGGAAATCGTTGAGCTGGGCGGTGGTCACGGTTCCGATCTTGTGACCATCGGGTAGGAATTCCTCGAGCAAACGGATATCGGCCGTGAAGGCCTTGATCGTGTGCGGCGATTTGCCCTGGTCTTCAAGATACATCGCCCAGCCTTTGACGGCCGAGTCCAGGGTGCTCTCGCGGTGGATAAAAGAAGTGGGGGCGGTCTCTGCCATGCGCGCTCCGGAAACTTATTTTGCGGATAGCTGTTTCGTATAGTCACGATAGTTTAGTGGATATCCGGGGCTTTGTCAAATCATCGATGGTGCGCAGGTGCCCCCATGATACACTACCCGCCATGCCCGAGTTTTTGAGCCTGGTCCCACCCCCGCAGGCGCTGAAGGTTCTGCTTGACCACCTGGACCTCCAGGCGAGCGAAGAAACGGTCCCGTCTCGGGAGGCGTTTGGCCGGGTCCTCGCGCAGGACCTGCTCGCACCGCATCCACTCCCCGATTTTCCCCGTTCGATCGTGGACGGTTATGCGGTGCGTGCGGGCGACACGTTCGGAGCGAGTGATGCCCTCCCAGCCTATCTGCGGCTTATAGGCGAGATCCCGATGGGCGGCAGCGCCCCGTTCGAGCTCGCGGCCGGAGAGTGCGCCGTCATTCACACCGGTGGGATGGTCCCACCCGGAGCGGACGCCGTGGCGATGGTCGAGGATTCCGGCGAGACGCCGGTCGGCGAAATCGAAATCTACCGGGCTGCCGCACCGGGGGAAAACGTGATCCAGGTGGGCGAGGATGTTCGGGTGGGGGAGGTCGTCATGCGGCGCGGCACGCGGGTCCGCCCGGCCGAAATCGGTGGCTTGATGGCGCTGGGGGTGGCAGCGGTGCGCGTTTCGCGCAAGCCGAAAGTGGCGATCCTGTCATCCGGAGATGAGGTCGTCCCGCCCGAGGTGGAAACATCGCCGGGCCAGATCCGGGACATAAACTCCTACACGCTGGAGGCGCTCGTACGCGAGTCAGGCGGAGAACCGGTCCTGGGAGCCATCCTCCCGGACCGGATCGAAGCCTTCCAGGAGGCGGCCGATAAGGCGCTTGCCGGAAGCGACCTGGTCGTCTTCACGGCCGGCTCCTCGGTCAGTGTGCGGGATCTGACTGCGGAGGTCATCGCAGGCCTGGGTACCCCGGGAGTGCTCGTGCATGGGGTCAGCGTGCGGCCGGGAAAACCGACGATCCTGGCGGTTTGCGGCGGCAAACCCGTGATCGGGCTTCCGGGCAACCCGGTCAGCGCGCTGGTCATCGCTCGACTGTTCGTCGTCCCGTTGATCGAGCGCCTGCTGGGGCTCCGCGCGGCGCAGACCACGCCTTCGGTTCCCGCGCGTTTGGCGGCGAACCTGCCGTCACAGGCCGGGCGGGAGGATTGGGTCCCGGTGCGGCTGGTCCGCAGCGGGGAGGATCTCCTGGCGGAGCCCGTCTACGGGCGAAGTGGGCTGATCTTCACCCTGGCGCGCGCGGATGGCCTGGTCCGGGTACCGGCGTCCGCCAATGGGCTGCCGGCGGGTGAAGCCGTCGTCGTCTACCTGCTTTAGCCGGCGTACCAGCAGAGCCCGATCGTGCCGGGGCCGGTGTGGACGCCGATGGCCGGGCTGACCTCGGAAAGAAAGGTGTCTTCCGGGTTCAGCAGTGCAGCGGCTTCGTCCAGGAGCATCTGGGCGTCTACCGGAGAGTTTGCGTGGAGAGCGGTCAGCCGCACCGGTCGCGCGCCGCCGATGCGCTCGGAGACGAGTTCGGCGATCCGGCGGATGACCTTTTTACGGGTCCGTACGCGCTCGACGGCTTCCAGCCGCCCGTGCTGTACTTCCAGGACCGGCTTGATGTTCAGCGCGGTGGCCAGGAACTTGGCCCCACCGCCGATCCGTCCGCCGCGGTGCAGGAATTCCAGGGTCTCAGGCGTGATGAATACACCGGTCTTGCCGATATTTCCTTCCGCTGCCTGTTTGCACTCCACCAGGCTCGCACCGGAAGCCGCCATCTCCGCGGCTTCGAGGACCTGGTATCCCAGCGCCATCGCGACCGTCATCGAGTCGACGATCTCGACGTTGGCTTCCGGGACGAGTTCCTTCGCCTGTTCGGCGGAACCGATCGTGCCGGACAGTTTGCTCGAGATCAGGACGCACAGGATGTCTTTCTTGCCCTCGTCGACGAGGTCCTGGAAGATTTTCTGGAAATAGGGGATGGAACATTGGGACGTGGTCGGGATCGTCGGGCTTTTTGAAAGCCGCTCGTAAAACGGACCTGCCTGGATGTCGATCCCATCCAGCAGGGTTTCTTCGTCCCAGATCACGATCTGCGGGCCGACACGGATGTCGTATTTTTTGATCAGATCGCTCGGAATGGTCGACGTACTGTCAGTGACAATCGCAACGGTCATGGAAGCTCCTCTCGGTTATTGTGAATTGTGATGTGCGGTGGATTTATTGGATTTTAACGTATTATTTCGGCTTGCGCACCTGCAACCGGGTTTCCGATTTAGAATCGATCTGAAAATTCGAGGGATTGGCGATGATTGGGGCGGATGCGGCGGAGCCGCATCCGCCCCAATCATCGCCGGCCCAATTTTCGGATAGGTCTTTATTCCTCTGCTAAAATGCAGGACTTGACCTTTCCTCTCGGACTGGCTAAAATTCACGGTCGCGAACCGGTAGCGTAAAGATACGGAAACAATGTTTGAATCACTTACCAACCGCCTCGAAGGGATCTTCAAAGAGCTGCGCCGGCGCGGGAAGCTGAGCGAAGGCAACGTCGACGAGGCGATGAAGGAAGTCCGGCGAGCGCTGCTGGAGGCCGACGTTCACTACACGGTCGCCCGGGACTTTGTGGCCCGGGTCCGTGAGCGGGCTGTCGGCCACGAGGTCTCCCGCGCGCTCAATCCCGGTCAGCAAGTCGTCAAGATCGTCAACGAGGAGCTCATCGAGACCCTCGGCGTACCTGAAAAATTGAACCTGGCCGGGGCCAAGCCCTGGGTCATCCTACTGGTGGGTCTGCAGGGCTCGGGGAAGACGACGACGGCGGCCAAGCTGGCCCGACTGCTGCGCAGCCGGGGGGAGCGGGTTTTGCTGGTCGCGGCGGATCCGTACCGGCCTGCCGCAGTCGAACAGCTCCAGACTCTCGGGCAGCGGCTCGACGTCGCGGTATTTTCCGAACCCGGCGTCGCCCCGCCGGAGCTGGCCGCAAAAGCGCTCGAGGCGGCTCGGCGGGGCGGGTACAGCGTGATGCTGGTCGACACGGCCGGCCGGTCGCAGCTCGATGACGAGCTGATGTCCGAGGTGGCGGCGATCGACCGGCGGGTGGACGCAGTAGAGACGTTGCTGGTGGTCGATTCAATGACCGGGCAGGAAGCGCTCAACATTGCAATCGGCTTCCGCGACGCCGTCCGCCTCACGGGTCTTATTTTGACCAAGATGGACGGCGACGCCCGCGGCGGCGCCGCGATCTCGATCCGTTCCGTGACCGGGGTGCCGATCAAGTTCCTCGGAACCAGCGAGGCGCTGGATGGGTTCGAGACGTTCGACCCGGACCGGCTGGCCTCCCGCATCCTCGGGATGGGCGATGTGATCGGCCTGATCGAACGGGCGGAGGCAGCGCTCGACCAGGAGGAAGCCCAGAAACAGGCGGAGAAACTTGTTTCGGGGTCTTTCACGCTGGAGGATTTTGCTGAACAGCTAAAGACGATCCGTAAACTCGGGCCGCTCGGGCAGCTGATGGAAATGATGCCCGGACAGTTCGGGCAGGCTGCCCGCTCGGTCGATCCGCAGGATGCCGAAAAGAGCATCCGGATGACCGAGGCGATCATCTCCTCGATGACCCGCCAGGAGCGCAGGCGGCCGGATATATTGACCGGCAGCCGCCGCCGCAGGATCGCCCTGGGCTCCGGCACACAGGTGCAGGACGTTAACCGTTTGATCAAGCAGTTCCGCGAGATGCAAAAGCTTTTCAAGCGGATAAACAAATCCGGCGGGCGCGGTATCGGCCGGATGCTCGGTTTCTAACATGAAAATGCAAAAGTCCCGATCCGGAAATTCGGAGAGCGGGCGATTTTGGGGG
>DATKDL010000012.1:0-7804 GCA_035512695.1 Anaerolineales bacterium
GAGTTCGTAGCAATCGGCGTAGGCCTCCTTCTCGGCGTCCAGGAAGCAGAAGGCGATCCGGTCGTAGGAGGGCAGGAACTGCCGGGCGTCCCCGCCGACCAGGTTGACCCGGTCCAGGACGCCGGCCTTCTGAAAGGTCTCATGCGCGAGCGCAACCTTCTCCGGCAGGATCTCGAAAGTCGTGACCTGCCGCTTTGTCTGGGCCGCGGCGAGCGACAGCCAGAGCGTCGAATACCCGGCGCTGGTCCCGATCTCGAGCAGCGCCCCGGGCGGCGCCGAGGCGGCTATCAGGGCGATGAAACGGCCGGTCTCGGGCGGGATCTGCCGCAGCCGCTGCAGCCTCGGCGTCCCGTCCAGCCGGTCGGCCGCATCACGCGCCTCCAGCTCGAGCATGCGGGCGGAAATCGTGGGGGGGATTGAGGAAAACATCGTTCCGGGTTCCAGGTGCAACGTGCAACATGCACGTTGCACCTGGAACCCGATTATAGTCCAGGCGGGCTCCACGTATCACCCGCGCCTCTTGAATTCCCCCGACTTTTGCCTCCACGTTCCAACAATCCCATACGGCAAAAACAGGACGATCCCGATATACACCAGCCCGATCACGAAGGTCGCATTCTCCCCGAAGTACTTGTCCAGCCCGTAGCTGAGCAGCTTGAAGATCGCCGCGCCGATCAGGGCGCCGGATAGCGTCCCGACCCCGCCGATCAGGATCATCAGCAGCGCCGCGATGGTGAAACCCAGGCTGGCCACGTCCGGGCTGACGATCGGCTGGAACAGGGTGTGCAGGGCGCCCGCCAGCGCGGCCGTGATCGAGGAGATGGTCAGCGCAACCACCTTGAAATAGAAGGCGTTGTATCCCAGCATGCGGGCGCGGGCCTCGTTCTCCCGGATGGCGACGCACACCCGCCCGGTCGGGCTGTCGACAAAGCGCCGGTAGAGCAGGTAAACGGCGAACATGAAGGCCAGGGCGATGAGATAGAAGGTGAAGCGCTCGGTCGCCGGGTTCATAAAAGCCGGTGTGACGACCCCCTGCAGCCCGACATCGGCGCCGGTATACGGCCCAAGCTCGCGGGATTGGATCACGATGTGGAAGACGACGGCCATCCCGAGCGTGACCAGCGCAAAGGTCAGCCCCTGGACGCGCGGCAGGACGACGCTGAACAGCAGCGCCTGGACGACCCCGGCGACGACGATCAGCCCGAGCGTCGGCAGGAGGTCCCAGCCGAAACTCTTGAGCATGATCCCGGTCAGATAGGCGCCGACGCCGAAGAACATGGCGTGCCCGAACGACAGCAGCCCGGTGACGCCCATGACGAGATCGTAGCTGATCGCATAGACCGCCAGGATAAAGATCTCGATCAGCAGCCCCTGGATGAACTTGGCGTTCCCGGTCTCGCTCGCCAGTACGGCGGCCGGGGACTGCCCGTCGAGGACCGCCAGCAGGAACGGGAACAGGACCAGCGCCGCGACGACTCCGATCAGCGGCAGGCTCGCCCGCCATCCGGTCCGGTTATCGGCCGCCATCTTAATCCCGCCTCCCGAACAACCCGTTCGGCATCAGCAGCAGGACGATGACCATCAGCAGCACGGTCGAGGCAGGGACCAGCGGCGGGGTCGGCTTGAAGACGATCTCCGTGAACGGGATCGAGATCCCGATCTGACCGTACTTGATAATGAACTGCTGGATTACCCCGACCAGCAGCGAGCCGGCCGCGGCGCCCGGAAAGCTGGTCAGCCCGCCGATCGCAAGGGCGATCAGGGCGTTGATCAGGAGCCGCTCCCCCATCCCCAGCGAAAGCCCCATCGACGGCCCGGCCACCACGCCCCCCAGCGCGGCCAGCCCGACCCCCAGGCCAAATACCAGGGTGAACACCCGGCGGACGTTGATCCCCAGCGCCTCTACCATCTCGCTGTCCTGCACGCCCGCCCGGATGACCATCCCCAGCCGGGATCGCCGGAGCAGCAGCCAGATGGCTACCAGGACGATCAAGCCCAGCAGCGGAACGAAGATCTCGTTATAGGTCCGCACACGACTGCCGAGCAGTTCGAAGGTCGAGCATTGGTGGGCAAACAGGTCAGCCAGGCTCACGGCCGGGCAGCCTTCGCCGGTGCCGTCAAAGATCGCCGGCTTCGGCATCGTGAACTCCGGCCGTCCCCAAATCCCCCGCACCAGTTCGATCCCGATGGCGCTCACGCCGAGGGTCATCAGGATCTGGTAGATCGGGCGGGCGTACAGCGGCCGGATCAGGGCGCTCTCCACCAGGGCTCCCATCCCAAACCCGACTCCGACGGCGACCAGGATCGCCAGGACGAAGCGGGCGGTGCTGTTCAGCCCGAAGAGGGCCGCGGTCAGCGTCCCATGGAAGAAAAAGGTCCCCAGCGCAAGGGCGAGCAGCAGTCCGGCAGCAATCAAGGCGCCGCGCGGGAGCCGCCGCGTCCCCGGAGCGCTGGCGCCGGCACCGGCAGACCTGCCGGCCGAAAAGCCCCCCATCCCCGCTCCGGCGGCCAGGCTGCCGAACGCCAGCGCAGCCAGGACGAGGTACGGGCTGCTGGTGAACAGCTCCGGCTCGGGAAGCGAAAGCGTCCCCTGGCCGGCGGCGAATGCATAGGTGATCGGGCTCTCGGCATAAACCGCCGGATCCCAGCTCGTGATCGGATAGCGCGCCAGGCCCCACCAGAGCGCAGCCACAGCTGCGGCCAGCCCCAGCCAGGGGACGATCCGGGAGCGGGGGAGGCGGAGCGTCCCCGAACCGAACGCATATGCCCACAGCGGCGCCAGGGCAATCCCCATCCCGATCAGTCCAGCCGGTGTCGCCACGTCCACAAACGTGTCCGGACGGACGAAGACCGTCCATCCGATATAGGCGCCGATCATGAACAGGGTCCCGTGCGCCAGGTTGAGGACGTCCATCAGTCCGAAAATCAGCGAAAAGCCCGAGGCCACCAGGAAGGTGATCGACCCGACTGCCAGGCTGCGCAGGAGGGTGATGACCCATTCCTCGGCCGGCATCCCCCGGATGGCCAGCAGGAAGAACACGGCAAAAACGGCCAGTGTGATGAGCAGGGTCCGGTTCCTGCGGAAATTCTGGAGCAATCGGTCCATTATCCGGCTCCCAGGTAGCGGCCGATGGTCGCTTCATCGCCCGCGAGGTCGGCCATTTCACCTGCCCGGACGGATTGGCCTTCTTCGATGATCACATAAAATTCCGCCAGCCGGCTGGCGACGAGGAAATTCTGCTCGACCAGCAGGACGGTCGTCTCGGCGGACAGCGTCCGGATGGCGTTCATCAGCTGCTCGATGATGACCGGGGCCAGCCCCTCGCTCGGTTCGTCGATCAGCAGCAGCCGGTTGTCCGGTACGAGGGCGCGGGCGATGGCCAGCATCTGCTGCTGCCCGCCGGACAGGTTCGTGCCCGGGAGATGGATCAGGCGCGCGAGATCCGGGAACAGATCGAAGATCATCGCCTGCTTCCGGGCGAAGTCGCCTTTCTTCCGCTCGGCGATCTTGAGGTTCTCCTCGACCGACAGATCGCGGAAGATCGCCCGGTGCTCGGGAACGTAACCGATACCCTGGGAGGCGATATCGAAACTGCGCAGCCCCTGGATCTCATGTCCGTCGTAGACGACCTTACCCCGGCTGGGGGGTGTGATCCCCATGATCGTCTTGAGGGTCGTCGTCTTCCCGGCGCCGTTCCGCCCGAGCAGGGCCGTGATCTGCCCCTTGGGCGCGTGAAAGGACACCCCTTCCAGGATATGGTACTGGCCGATGTGGGTATGGATGTCCCGAACCTCGATCATTTTTCAATAAATGAGGAAAAATTTGGACATGCCCGCCCCCGATGGGGGCGGGCATGTCCAAATTTTTCAATTGTATAGTTCTCCAAGATAAGCCTTCCGCACCGCATCGTGCGCCGCGATTTCGACGGGGGTCCCCTCGGCCAGGATCTCGCCGAGGTGCATGACGGTGATCCGGTCGGAAATGTTCATCACGACGCTCATGTTGTGCTCGACCAGGACGATCGTCTTCCCGCCTCCCCGGTGGACCTTCCGGATCAGGTCGATCAGGTCGGGAACCTGCTCGCCGGCCATCCCGGCCGTGGGCTCGTCGAGCAGCAGGACCTCGGGGTTGGGCGCCAGGATCATCGCCAGTTCGAGCTTGCGCTGATCGCCGTGCGGGAGGGTCCGCGCCGGGGCCTGCGCTCGCCCCGCCAGCCCGACCTCGTCCAGGACCTCCAACGCCCGCGCTTCGTATTCCGGGAACGCCCGGTAAGACTGAAGGAATCGGAAGTTGTCCTTCCCCAGCGCCTGGCACGCCAGGCGGACGTTTTCAAGGGCGGTCAGGTTGGGGAACAGGTTGGTGATCTGGAAGGAGCGCCCGATCCCGAGGTGGATCGTGCGGTGCATCGGGACGCGGGTGATGTCCTCGCCTTTGAACAGGACGCGCCCGCTGGTCGGCGGGAGGGTGCCGCTCAGGAGGTTGAAGAACGTCGTCTTCCCGGCGCCGTTCGGACCGATGATCGAGTGGATCGAATCCTTTTCGACCCGGATGCTGACCCCGGCCACGGCGACGAGCGCGCCGAATACCTTGCGGAGGTCGATGGATTCGAGGATGGTTTCGGTATTCATGATTTGGCAAAATGAAGATCACACGGGGCTTCGCCCCGTGTGATCTTCATTTTGCCTTATTTTCTTACTCTCCGGTCAAGCTGCCCACCGGCAGATCGCCGCAGCGATCGACGAAGTCGCCTTCCAGGAGGCAGGGCGGCTCGGGCCGGGTGGTGGTGACCAGCTCGAAGTACTGGAACGCAGGGTCGTCGACGTTGAGCAGGGTCACGATGTACATGTCCTGGACGGCGACGTGGTCTTCGGGGCGGATGTAGATCGTGCCCTTCGGGCCTTCGAACTCGGCGCCCTCCATGGCGGCGATCAGCGCATCGGCGGAGGCATCCCCGCCGGTCGCGGTCAGCGCGTGGACCAGGAGCAGGGCGGCGTTCATCCCGTCGGCGTCGAACAGGTCCGGCGGCACGCCGTAGCGGGCCATCGTCTCCGTCGTCAACCAGTCGTTGATCTCGTTGTCCGGGAGCGTGTAGTGGTACAGGATCCCGCTGGTCGAACCGATGGCATTGGAAAAGAAGGCCGGCATCACGATATTATCGACGAAGGCCGCCCCCAGCGCCATCTCCTCGGTCACGCCCAGATCGACGGCGGCCTGCATCAGCGGGACGAACCCGCCGCCCGCCCACGTCACGATCCAGGCATCCGCTCCGGAGGCCTGGATCTGCTCCATGTACGGGGTGAACTCGGTCGTGTCCAGCGGGGCGAAGATGTCGTCCGCAACGAAGGTCCCGCCCGCCACCGTGCAGGCATCACGGGAAGCCGCCGCCCCACCCCAGCCGAAGGCGTAGTCCGGCGCGATCTGGACGAAGGTGTCGTACACGGTCGGCAGGTACTCGCACAGGTTGATGGCGTCCTGGTAGTTGTTCCGGCTGGTCCGGAAAGTGAACTCGTTGAATCCGACGCCGGTGATATCGTTGGCCGCGGCGGGCGCCACGATCAGCGGGATCCCGTTCTCGGCCGCGATCCCCTGCAGCGTGGCCGTCGCGCCGGACGAGACCGTCCCGACCAGGATGTCGACGCCTTCCACCTCGATCAGCTCACGGGCGACCGTCCCGGTGGTGTCCGGGGTCGACTGGTCGTCCGCCACGATCACCTCGATCTCGCAGCCTTCGAGCATGAAGGTATTGCGCCCGTCCGCAAGGGTGAACACGTCCCCGACGGAGCCGGGCGCACCGGTGGCGTACTCCATCCCGAGCATGAAGCTGCGCAGGATGTGGGCGCCGTAGATCGCCAGCGCACCGGTCGCATCGGTGATCAAGCCGACCTTGATCGGCTCCTCGCATACGAGCCCCATCTCCTCGGTCGGCTCGGCCATCTCTTCGGTCGGCGCGGAGTCCGTGGGGACGGCGGTGCCGGGGGGCGTGCAGGCCGGCAAGAGCAGCGCCAGCAGCAGGACTGCAAACAACAGGGTTTTGATCGGTTTCATCTTGCTTCTCCTTCGATTTATAGAAATAAATGTGACCGCTCGGTCACATCGCGATCCATCCATGTGACCGGGCGGTCACATGCTGTCATAGTGATTACGGTCTCGTGGACCCGCCCTCTGCCAGGGAAAGGCCCGATTTGGTTTATCCTGCACCTCCTTCTCTGTTCAAATGCGCGTGGAGCGCGGCGTTGAATTCGTCCGGCCGTTCGAGCCAGGGCAGGTGGCCGGCGTCTGCGATGATGACTTCCCGGTACAGGCCACCCTCGGCGGCGTAGCGCTCCAGGAAGACGCGGGTCTGCGCCAGCATCGGCTGCGGCGGGAAGACGTCCGCGCCGGGCCAGCCCGGGATAAATCCATGCATCCCCAGGAAGCCGGGGTCGGAGGCGGCGGTATCGGAGACGACCATGTCGTGGCTCCCGCGCAGCCAGAGCACCGGCGGTTTGGGCTCGTTCCGCACGATCCCGTCGACATCGCCGGCGTATTTGGGGGACAGGGCGTTCGTGGCGCCCCATTCGCCGGGGGCCATGTGCGGCCAGTTCGGGGAGGGGACCGAGTCGCCGGGGACGTCCTTCTCGCCCAGGTGGGTTGCGTTGAGCGAAGCCACCAGATCATCTTCCCGGGCAGGGATGAACGGCGGTTTGACGAGCAGGGTCCGGAGCACAGAACGCGGGGAAAACGGGCTGTCCAGCGACCGGTCGTCGGCCCGCATGAGGCGGACCAGTTCGGGATTGGACAGCCCGCCGCCGGAGCCGGCGAAATCGGGCGTGCAGGGACTCCCCGTCTCGCCCTTCGTCCCGCCGAAACCGTACGGCGAGCCGGGAGAGACTTGGGTCACCGTCAGCAGCCGGCCGGGGTCGTCCAGCATCATCCGCCAGACGACGTTCCCGCCCAGCGAATTCCCCACGACGTGCGCCTGTTGGTAGCCCAGCTGGTCGAGCAGGGCGAAGGCGTCGTCCGAGAGATCTCCCATCCCGCGGGTGGCGTCGATCTTTTTACCCGGGTCGGCCTCGCCGAACCCGCGCTGGTCCGGGGCGATGCCGCGGAACCCGTCCGGCAGGGCGGCCACGGCCTCCTCCCACCAGGTGGCGGAGGAGACGTTGCCGTGCAGGAACAGGACGGGGACGCCGTCTTCCGGACCGCTGAACAGGACCCGCGTGGTGAGGCGGGGGGTCGTGATCATTCGTGGTGTGATTTTGGGCAGGGTTGGCATCTTCATCCTTCGGGAAAATCGGTTATCGATGCGGGGCAAAGCCGTGCATCGATACCCGATTTTCCCCGTCCTCTATTCCACATACATTTCCTTCAGCTTCATTTTTTCGATCTTGCCATACGGCGAATAAGGCAGCGCATCCGTCACGACGATTTCCTTCGGAAGCTTGAACCGGGCAAGTTTTTCGGTGCAGAAATCAAGCAGGTCCTGCGGGGAGGCCGAATCGCTGTTCGCAAAAACGACGACCAGCAGGCCGACCTCGCCCCAGACCTCGTCCGGTTTCCCGATCAGGGCGCAGTCGGCCACGGCGGGGTGTTCTCTGAAGACGGCTTCGACCTCGGCGGCGTAGACGTTCTCGCCGCCGCTCTTGATCATGTCCTTGTAGCGGCCGATGATCGTGTAGTTGCCCGTGGGATCGCGGCGGGCGGTGTCGCCGGTGCGGAACCAGGGGCCGGAGGGGCCGTCGACGAGCGCTTCGGCGGTCGCTTCGGGGTTCCGCCAGTAGCCGGTCGAGACGTGCGGGCCGGCGATGAGCAGCTCGCCGGGGA
>DATKDL010000013.1:0-5150 GCA_035512695.1 Anaerolineales bacterium
CCGGTTGAAGCGCGGCAGGTCGACGACCTGGCGAAGCAGGAACTCGAGCACGACCTGCTCCTTCTCCGGCTCGAGGTGCTCACGGCTCCAGGCCCAGGCGGTGTCCCAGCAGCGCATCTTGTTGCGGTAGGTCCGGTCCAGGCTTCTTGGGGCGGAGGTGCGGTTGCCCCCATGGACGCGCATGACGGCGACCGGCCGCTCCAGCTCCCCGGGCGCCAGCCGCGCCGCGGCGGCCAGCTTGATGTTCATGGCCGAATCCTGGTGCAGGAGCAGGTGCTCGTCAAAGAGGCCGGTCTTTTCGAAAACGGACCGGTGGACGGTCAGGCCGTTGGTGTGGAAGAAACCGATGTCGTTCGACATGTACCGGTCGAAGAAATCCTCCGGAGCGACGCGGGTCCGGATCGTGACCAGATCATCGCTGGCCTGCCCGGCCGCTTCCCAACGCCGGCGGGCGGCCTCATCGTCGAACTGCAGCCGGATGGCCTCGTATACCCCTTCGATCGTCCGATCCGCTACGATGACCTCCCGCGCAGTCCCGAAGCGTTCCGGCAGATAAAAGTCGTCCGCATCCAGAAAGGCGATCCACTCGCAGCGGCTCTCCCGAATCCCGAGGTTGAGCGAGGCGGGATACCCGTGATTGCCGCCGTCTGCGTGCCGGAGCAGCCGGACGCGCGGGTGACGGGCCGCAAGCTCGCGGCAGACGGCCGGGCTCCCATCGGTCGACCCGTCCTCGATCAGGAGGACCTCCGCCGTCTCCGGTTGGGCCAGCGCAGATTCGACCGATTGTGCGACGAACGGCGCTGCGTTGAAGATCGGAGTGATCACGGAAACCTGCATCGGACGATCTCGAAACCGCCGGCGGCGGTCCCTTCAGAAATATTCCCGGATCAGCCGCTTCGCTTTGACCCCGGACGAGAGCAGCCAGCTGCGCAGCCGGTTCTTGAACGCCCGCCGGTTGCGGGGCTCCGGAGGCGGCGTGTCCCGCCCAGGCTGGGGGCAGATCCAGCTTTGATTCCGTTGGTAGAGGTCGTCCGGCGCGTGGTCCGCCAGGATCCGGTCGACGCCGGCCTGGTCGATTTCGAGCGGACCTTTCTCCGCAAGCCGCAGCCCGCTCAATGCCTCCGCCGCGCGCTGGGAGAAGGTCCCGGCTTCCAGGGTCACGGACCCTTCCTCCTGCCGGTGCACCAACCCGTCCAGGAGACCCGCCAGGAGCACGGCACCCTCTCGATCGCCGTCCTGCTCGGAGCGCTCAAAAGCAAATCGGTAGCGCTTAACGAAGTACCCCAGGCTGTCGCCAAACTTCACCGCGCGGACGAACGCGGTCCGGTACAGGTCCCGGTAATACTGCTCGTACCCGTGGATCCCCATGACGGCGGCCGATCGGAAGGTCGGGACGCCACGTTGGGCGACTTTGAAATACAGCGCCGTCTCCGGACGCTGGCTGTTCCGGACTTCGTCAAAAAAAGGGGTGGATTTTTCGAGCTGGTGGATCGCATAGAGGTGGGTCCCATAGGCTGGGCCGCCGAACCCGTGGTCGAGCACCTGGAAATTGATCATGAAGAACGGCTCCGGGAAGGCTTCCGCTTCGGCAACCATGTCGGGAAGCGCCCCGCTCCGGAGCAGGATGTCGGCGTCCAGAAAGAGCGCCCACTTCGCCGCAGACCGGCTCGCCAAACGGATGCTTTCGAAATGCGCCTCTGCAAACGGCAAACTCCTTACGATCCGGATTTGATCCGACCCACCTACCTGCTCCCGTGCGACATCATAACAAGCTTGTTCGGTCCGCTCCCCGACGCTTCGAACTACGACATACAGCTGTTCCGGACTCATCTGCTCCTGGATTCAATCTGTCTCAGGATGACGATCATGCGCCGCTTTCTCCGTTCAGCGCTTCGACGCTCCAGTCGTAGTCAACGAGAAAAACGCCGTGTCGGTCGGCGCGCGGCAGCCTGCCGGAACCGTAAAAATCACCGCTGTAGACGGTCAGCCTGCCTGCCTCTTCGATCAGGTCTGAGACCTCGTCGTTGACCGCGCAGTGCACGCGCAGCTTATACTCGCCGGCTGAAAGCGGGAAACGGTCGATCTTGAACCGGACGCAGCCTTCCGAAGGCAGGCCGGTGATATTCCCGTGAAGATGTGTGGCGCATGCAAACAGCGGGTTCTGATAAGCATCGTTGACGACGACGGTGAATTCGGCCTTTGCAATCGCAATCGGGGCGGGTTTCTCAAAATACAGGCTGATTTCCGCAGGGGCTCCGCTCAACACCTGGCCGGGGGTGCCCCGTGCTGCCGATCCGGTGACGGTTAAATCGGTGAACCGGACCTTTCCGTCGCCGATCCGGTCCGACCGGCCGCTGATATCGACCTCCGTCTCCGTTTCGGCGGCAGACAGATAGGCCGAGATAATGGCATCGATCGGTCCTTCGGAGCGAATCGTCCCCCCTTCGATCCAGATCCCCCGATCGCAAAGCGATGCAACGGCGGTCATGCTGTGGCTCACAAACAGGACCGTCCGCCCGGCCCGTGAGACCTCCCCCATCTTCCCGATGCACTTCCTCTGGAATTCGATGTCCCCGACGGCCAGGACTTCGTCCACCAACAGGATCTCCGGTTCGAGGTGCGCGGCGACCGAGAACGCCAGCCGCACCCGCATCCCGCTCGAGTAATATTTTACCGGCGTTTCGATGAACTTCTCCACCCCGGAAAAATCGACGATTTCATCCAGTTTTGCGTCGATCTCGGACCGGGACATCCCCAAGATGGAGCCGTTCAGGTAGACGTTCTCTCGGCCGGTCAGCTCCGGATGGAAACCCGTGCCGACCTCCAGCAGGCTCGAGATGCGGCCGTCCAGGGTCACCCGGCCGGTGGTGGGGGCCGTGATCCGGGCGAGGACTTTGAGCAGGGTGCTCTTCCCGGCCCCGTTGCGCCCGATGACCCCGAGCACCTCTCCCCGGTCGACGGTGAATGAGACATCCCGCAGCGCCCAAACGACCTCCCCGGCCATCTCGTCCTCATCCCCTCGGAAGCGCGCCAGCGCCCGCAGCCGGCGCAGATTTCGGAGCGGGCTCGTGACGAACCCGGTCAGCGCCCCGGCCATAGTCCTGGTGGCGTCCAGGCGTTGGCCGATCCGGTAAACCTTGGACACGTTCTCGACGCGGATTGCCGGTGCGCTCATCCGCCCTCGATCTCCCCGACCGCCTCGAGCGCTTCCGCGTTCTCCGGGTCTTCCGCCAGGACGGCCCGGTAGGCATCCAACGCAGCGGGCTGGTCCCCGAGCGCCAGGTAGATCTGCGCGGCGAGCAGCAGGCCGTCCTGGTCCATCCCGTGCGTAAACGACTCCTCGATCGCTTCCCGGGCCTCGGCATACCGGCCTGTCATGAAAAGCGACCGGGCCAACCCGAGGTAGGTCGCCCCATCCTCCTCCGCTCCCGGGTAGAAAAGGTTCGCATTCACAATCACGCCCTGCCAGGCCTCGACCGCCTCCGCCCAGCGGTCTTCCTCCATCAGGATGCGCGCCAGCGAGCGGTACCAGTACGGGAGATCGCGCTCGAAGGCGCCGACCGCCTCGATCGAGACCCGCAGCAGGTCGACGGCCTCGCCGGGCCGGCCCAGGTCGACCAGCAGCCCGGCCAGCCGGCTCGCCGAGATGCGCGGATCGATCTCCCACGCCGCCCGGTAGGCCGCCTCGGCAGCTTCCGGCCGGCCGGCCGCCAGGGCCTCTTCGGCCAGCGCGGCCAGGCCTTCCGCGTTGCGGGCCCGCGCCCACGGCGCCACCGCGACGCCATATTCGCCCAGCTGCAGGTAGGCGTAGCCCAATAGACCGGCCATCTGGTGATCCCCCGCGGCGGCGCCCGGTGCGGCCAGGACGACGACGGTCGCCCAGTCCGCCGCCCGCACCGCCTCGACCGCCTGCCAGTAATCTCCGCGCGGGTGGTCGCCGGCCGGCGAGGCGCCCCCCCCCGCCAGCCGGCCGGACAGGTAACCCAGCGCAGCAGCGTTCTCCCGTGCGGCGCGGGGTGCTCCCGGCGCGACGAGCGCGGCGCAAAAAATCGCCGCAAGCGGCAGGAAGATACCCGGCGGCCGTTCGCGCCTGCCTTCCATCAACGCGCTACTCATGGGCGCGGAGGCGGCGGAACCCTTCCAGCCAGCGCAGGAGATAATAATACGGCAGGCGGATGCCGGTCCGCACCGGATAGCGGCTGCGGATGTACCCCCGCGGGGGGAACAGGATGTGCCATAAAAACGACAGCCGGGTCACCGGCCCCAGCAGCGACAGCGCGTCGAAAATGCGGGACGGGCTCTCGTCGTTTTCCTCGCCCGCTGCGCCATCCTCGCCCCGGCGGCCGGCGGACGTTGCCGGGCGATGGCCGTTGGGCTCACCCGGCCAGCGGAAAGTGGGTTCCGGCCGGCCGTTTTCCGGCACCTGCCCGGCCGCCCCGCCACCCGGCAACAAGCACAGGTCACGCTCCCAGATCAGCCGCCCCTGGAAACCGGCGTGCTGCATGCCGGAATGGGCGGTCAAATAAACCCGGTGCGCCTCCGGCGCCAGGACCAGCCCCCCCGCCAGCTCCGGGACACTCGCCGGGACGGCCCGGTCCCAGAACCAGTCCATGTCCGGCAGCTTCCCGGCCGCATCGCGGATCACCAGCCCCCAATGCAGCTCGACCATCACCGGCGGCAGGTCGTCCCGCAGGTGCTGGGCGTGCACGCTGATCTTGTGCAGGTCGAACCCGCAACCGTGCAGGACGCGCATCGCCGGTCGGAGCCGCGCCGGCCGGACCAGCAGGTCGATGTCCCCCATCGGGCGCAGCCCGATATCCTCGTAAACGGTGACCGCCAGCGCAGCGCCCTTCAGCACGACGACGGGGATCCCGGCCGACTTAAAAGCGGCCAGGATCCCGGCCAGCTGCTCGTAAATGACGGTATTGTTCGCCAGGGTGTTGTAGTAATAGCCCCGCAGCAGCCGCCGGACCGTCCCCGGCATCGCCGCAGGCCATGATCCGTCCCGAAAAGCCCAGTACACCAGCGGCCCAACGCCTTCGGCGTGGGGGTGCGCCAACCGGCCGAACAGCCGCCACTCGGTTTCACCGAAGCGCCCCCACCCAACCTCCCCCGCCCGGCCGGAGGCGGCCAGGCACAGCGCCTCATAT
>DATKDL010000014.1:0-13037 GCA_035512695.1 Anaerolineales bacterium
AGCATCATCGTCACCGACAGGCTGTCGATCCTGAAAGCCCACTGCAGGTCCAGGCTGCCGATGGCGATCCAGTCCAGCAAGACGACGGTCGCCCCTTCCGGGTGCGCTTGCAGCGACAGGAACAGGAGGACCGAAACGACAAAGGCCAGCCCGGAAGCCAGGCAGGCGACGGTCGCCGAGAACCGCTCTCCCTGCCAGCGGCCCAGGATCGTGTTCAGGATCAGCCCGATCGCCGGGATAAAGACGACCCACGGGGCGAGGGCGAAAAAGTCGGGGCCGGAGGCGGCTTCTTGAAAAAGCATCTTCGCCTTATCCTTTCAGCTGGCTCAGGTCATCGATGTCGATCGTCCCGCGCGAACGGAAGATCGCCACGATCAACGCCAGCCCCACGGCGACCTCCGCCGCCGCAACGGTGATCACGAAAAAGACAAGGATCTGCCCATCCACAGCCGCATGCTGCTGGGCGTACGCCACGAACAGCAGGTTGGCCGAATTCAGCATCAGTTCGATCGCCATGAAAATGACGATCGCATTCCGCCGGGTCATCACCGCCAGCGCCCCGATCACGAACAAGAGCGCCGATAGGGTGATGTAGTTTTCGACTGGGACCATCATCTCCTCTCTCAAATTATTTGAATATCGGTCGCCGAGCACGGTTTCACCGTGCACCGCGACCGGTATTCAAATCTTCTTCTTCCGTTTTCCCTTGGTCAGCACGATCGCTCCGATCATCGCCACCAACAGCAGGACCGAAGTGACCTCGAACGGGAGCAGGTACTTGCTGAACAGGACCTCCCCGATCTCGACCGGGGAGCCGAAATCGCCGGGAAAAGCCACCGCAACCCGGTCCGTGATCCCCACCAGGAGGAGCTGGTAGGCTCCGGCGAAGATGAACAGGACCACGAGGATCCAGGCCAGCGGTTTCTGCCAGATCAGCCGGTCCTCCCTCGCCAACTGCTCCGTACCGATCAGCATGATGACGAACACGAACAGGACCATGATCGCCCCGGCGTAGATCGTCACCTGCGCCATGGCGATGAACGGCGCCCCGAGGATCAGGTAGAACACCGCCACCACGGCGAAGTTCAGGATCAGGAACAGCGCCGAATAGATCGCGCTCTTGCTGAAGAGCATCCCGAGCGCCGCGCCGACAGCGACTGCGGCGAGGATGTAGAAGGTGATCAGGTTTCCGTCCATATCTATTCATTTGAAAAATCGGATATCGCTGCGGTGCTCCGCACCGCAGCGATATCCGATTTTTCATCCTCAATCCACCGGATCCTCCATCACCGGCACCGACACCGTGTACTTCCCCGGCTCCGTCTTCTGCGGCGTGGGCTGGCCACCCTCGAGGACGGGGACGATCAGCATGTCTTTCGTGTAGATCGCGTCGACCCGGCTGGTGTAGGAGAGCTCGTAGTTGTCGCCCAGGATGATGGCCTCGGTCGGGCAGGCGTCTTCGCAGTAGCCGCAGAAGATGCAGCGCAGCATGTTGATCTCGTAAGTGCTGGCGTAACGCTCCCCGGGGGAATAGCGCGCCGCATCCGTGTTCTCGGCCGATTCGACGAAGATCGCATCCGCCGGGCAGGCGGCCGAACACAGCGAGCAGCCGATGCACTTTTCGAGCCCGTTCTCATACCGCTCCAACACGTGCCGCCCCTTGAACCGCGACCGCACCGGACGCTTGATCTCCGGGTACTCGAATGTCACCGGTTTCTCAAACATCGACCGGAAAGTGGTCCACATCCCGACGCCGACGGCTTTTAACTCATCCCATGCAGACATAAAAACTCCATCCAGTCACTTCTCATAAATCGTCGAAAATTTGGGGGTGTGGGTGTGGGCGGGGCGGAGCCCCCGCCCACACCCACACCCCCAAATTTTCACTTCATCTTCATCCAAGGATCACGATAATAACGGCTGTCACAAACACGTTCACCAGCGCCAGCGGCAGCAGGAGCTTCCAGCCGAACGTCATCAGGCGGTCGTAGCGGATGCGGGGCAGGGTGGCCCGGATCCAGATCATGAGACCCAGGCCGATGAAGACCTTCAAAAAGAAGTACAGCGGGCCCAACGCCGGGACCGTGTCGACGAAGGGGCCGCGATAGCCGCCGAAGAACAGCGAGGCGCCGATGGCGGTCACCGCCGCCATCTTGATGTACTCGGCCATAAAGAACAGCGAGAACTTCATCCCCGAGTACTCGGTGTGGTAGCCGGCGGTCAGCTCCTGCTCGGCCTCCGGCATGTCGAAAGGAGCCCGGTTGACCTCCGCCAACCCCGCAATCAAGAAAGTAAAGAATGCGACCGGCTGGATGAACACAAACCACAGCCCGCGCTGCGCTTCGACGATATCGCCGATGCCCATCGACCCGGCCAGCATGATCGAGGGGACAAACGACAGCCCCAGCGCCAGCTCGTAGCTGACCATCTGCGCCGCCGAGCGCAGCCCGCCCATCATGGCGTACTTGTTGTTCGACGACCAGCCTGCCAGGGCGATCCCGTAAACGGCGATCGAGGCCACCGAAAGGATGTACAGCACCCCGACGTTGATGTCGGCGATGACCAGCGGGATCTCCCGCCCGAACAGCGTCACGGACGTGCCCCACGGGATCACGGCCATGATGATAAAGGCCGGGATCACGGTGATGATCGGCGCCAGGACGAACAGGAACTTGTCGGCCCGCGCCGGGATCAGCTCCTCCTTGAAAATCAGCTTGAGCCCATCTGCCGCCGGCTGCAGCCAGCCGCCCGGCCCGACCCGGTTCGGCCCGACCCGCACCTGGATGCGCGCCAGCAGCTTGCGCTCGTAAAAGGTCGTGTACGCAAACCCGGTCGCCAGGATAAAGACCAGCAGGGCGGACTTGACGACCCACTCGATGACCAGGGCGGTATCCATCAGGCCACTTCCTTGACCAGCGATTTGACGGCCGCTTCCGACGGCCCATCCAGGTCCAACCCCATGCTGCGCGGCACCAGCAGGACGTCCTCCGGCGCCGCCTCGGTGACCCGCACAACCAGCTTCGCCTCCCGCCCCCCCGCCCGGATATGCGCCGGCTGTCCGTCGAGCAGTCTATGCTTCCGGGCCGTCTCCGGGTGCACGCCCAGATGCCGCTCGGCCAACCGCGGCGCCAGCGTGTTCGACTGCGAGATCACCGTCCCGCGGTCATAAAGGCGGGTCACCGGCACCGCCAATAACCCGGAATTTTTCGCATCCCTCGCGCCCCTCTTTTGGGCGCCCGCTTCCCCTGCGCGCGTTTCGCCGGCCCAAACGTCCTCGCCATCCGCCTGTCGCACCAGGTGCGCCCCCAACCCCTGGTAGTTGGCGTAAGTCGTCCCACCGTAATACATGTCCTCCCGACCAACGATCGGCCACTGCTCCTCGACTTCGGCCAGCCGGTTGAAGCTCAGCCCCGAGAAGGCGGGCACGGCCTCGGCCAGCATAGCAAAGAGCCGCCCCGCGTGACGCCCCTCCAGCTCCAGCCCGACCCGGGCGGCGACCTGCGCCGTGATGGTGAAATCCGGGCGGGTCTCCGGGGGGGGCGGCAGGGTCGTGTAGAACCGCTGGACCCGTCGCTCCCCGGACGTGTAGCTCCCGTCGCGTTCCATAAACCCGGACGCCGGTAGAACGACGTCGGCCAGCTCGGCAGTCGGGGTCAGAAGCACATCCTGCACGATGACGAAACGATCGCCTTTTTCAAAGACGCCGTCCCCGGCCGGATCTGCGGCGGCGATGTAAACGGCCTTCGCCCCCGCCAGTGCCCCGGCCAGGTCGGCCGCCGGGCGGAGCCCGAGCTCCCAGGCGCCCTGGTCGTTCGGCCGTCCGTGTACGGCAACCAGCCCGCTGCAAGGACCATCCGCGACCCCCGATCCGGAGAGCAGGTCCGCCAGCGCGGCGGCCAGCGCGGCCGAGCCGGCCAGCCCCAGGCCCTCGGCGCCGTAGAAGATCGCCAGGCTCCCGGCTTCGGTGAAGCGCTCCGGCAGCCGGTCGAGTGCGGACAGTTCCTCACCGTATTCGTACCGGACCGTATCGCTCGCCGAGGCGTCAAGCTTTGTACGGCGCGGGTTGGCGACGACCAGCCGGGCGCCGCGCTCTGCGGCCTGTTTGACCCGCAGCCACCAGATCGGGGCTTCTTCTTCCAGATCGCAGGCGATCACGAGGACGGCATCGCCTTTACCCAACTTCGCCAGGTCCGTCCCGGCTTTGAAACCGTGCCGGCTGACGATATCGCCCCCTGCGACGTGCGTGTTCAAGACGGCCTTCCCGCCGAGGTGCTCGGCCAGGCTTTTGAGATTGAAAAGATCTTCGTTGGAGAGCCGCCCCCCGGCCAGCGCAACCAGTCCGCTGCCCAGTTCTTCGAGCTTCCCGGCGGCGAAGTCCAGCGCTTCCCCCCAGGAGGCGGGTTGGAGCATCCCATCGCGCCGGATCATCGGCTGCGTCAGCCGGTCTTCCCGCTCGCTGAAATGGTAGCTCGAGAAGCGGCCCTTGTCGCAGATCCAGATCTCGTTGACGGCTTCGTTCTGGCGCGGCATGACCCGCTTGATCACAAAATCACCGCCGGTTTTGGCCTCCCGGCGGGTGTTGAAGGTGAAGTTGCAGCCCACCGGGCACTGGTTGCAGATCGAGGCGGCGCTGTTGAGCTCCCAGGGCCGGGCCTCGAAACGGAAATCCACCGTGGTAAGCGCACCAACCGGGCAAATATCGGTCGTGTTACCCGACCAGTACGAGTCGAAGCCCGGGTCGGAGAACGTCACGATCTCGAGCGCTCGCCCGCGGTTGAAAAACCCGATCACCGGGTCGTCGACGATCTCGTCCTGGAAGCGGGTGCAGCGGGCGCACTGGATGCAGCGCTCGCGGTCCAGGTAGATCAACTCGCCGAGCGGGAGCTGCTTGGCCAGGCGGATCTTGTCGTCCAGGAGGAACCGGCTCTTCCCAGGGCCGTATCGCATCGTCAGGTTCTGGAGCGGGCATTCCCCGCCCTTGTCGCAGATCGGGCAGTCCAGCGGGTGCGAGGTCAGGATGAATTCCAGCATCTCAAGGCGGGCATCCATGACCTTCTCGGTGAAGCCCCGCACGACCATCCCTTCGGAAACCTCGATCGTGCAGCCGGTGTCGAGCTTCGGGCCGAACTGGATCACGGGATCCCCATGCTCGTCGAGGACGGTCTCGCCGGTTTCCCGGTCTTTGGACGGGCGACCGATCTCGACCAGGCACATCCGGCACATCCCGACCGGCTCCATCTTCGGGTGGTAGCAGAACACGGGGATGTCGATCCCGGCCTTTTTGGCCGCGTCGACCACGAGCGTACCCGCCGGGACGCGGACCGTTTGCTTGTCGATCGTGAGGGTGACGTTGTTCGCTTCGCTCATAAAAAGTTTTGAAAAAATCAAGGCCTGCGCCGGGCGCAGACCGGCGCAGGCCTCGATTTTTTCACATCATTTTTTCAGGTACTTCCTTTTTCCAATCCTCCGGAAACCGCTCGATCCCGGTGATCACGGCCTGGATGGCGAACTCGCCCAGGGCGCACAGGCATTTGCCTTCCATGTTCCGGGCGACGTCGTCAAGCAGGCCGACCTGGTCAGCGTCGGCTTGCCCGGTGTGGATCCGGTCGATCAGGTGCGCCATCCAGTAGGTCCCCTCCCGGCAAGGCGTGCACTTCCCGCAGGATTCGTGTTTGAAGAAATGCAGCGTTTTCCGGACCAGCCAGTCCATGGCCACCGAGTCGTCGATCACGATGATCGAGGCCGACCCGAGCATCGAGCCGACCCTGGGGACCGATTCGTAGTCCATCGGCGTGTCCAGGGCCTCGTCGTTGGCGATGATGATGGCCGAGGAGGCGCCCGCGGGCATGATGGCCTTGATCCCGCGCCCCTCGGGGATCCCGCCGCCGTGCTCGAAGATCAGCTCCCGGAAGGTGGTCCCAAGCGGCAGCTCGTAGTTGCCGGGTTTTTCCACATTCCCGCACAGCGAAAAGACCTTGGTTCCGGGGGATTTCTCCGTGCCGATCGTCCGGTACCAGTCCGCCCCCTTCGTGAGGATCGGGGGGACGTTGGCAAAGGTCTCGACGTTGTTGACGATGGTCGGCTTGCCGTAAAGCCCGAAGGATGGCGGGAACGGCGGACGCAGCCGCGGCTGGCCCAGCTTGCCCTCCAGCGATTCGAGCAGGGCAGTTTCCTCGCCGCAGATGTAGGCGCCGGCGCCGAGGTGGTTGTGGATCCGCAGCGAATAACCGGTCCCGAACAGATTATCGCCCAGGTAGCCGGCCTTTTCGAGCTCGGCCAGTTTTCCGTCCAGAAAATCGCCCAGCTCCCAGAACTCGCCGCGCAGGTAGTTGTAGGCCGTGTTGGACCCAACCGCGAATGCGCAGATCATGACGCCCTCAAAGAACTGGAACGGGTTGCCCTCCATGATCTCGCGATCCTTGAAGGTCCCCGGTTCGGATTCGTCGGCGTTGGCGACGACGTAACGCGGGCTGTTACCCTTGTCGATAAAGCGCCACTTCAACCCGGTCGGGAACCCGGCGCCGCCCCGCCCGCGCAGACCGGATTTGAAGACCTCTTCGACGACGTCTTCGGGCTTCATCTTTGTGACGACTTGATTGAAGGCCTCAAACCCGCCGTGCCTGACGTATACGTCGAGCTCGTGGAGGTTCGGGATGTCGCGGTGGCGGAGGAGGATATATTCCATAAGGTGTTTTGAAAAAATGAACTGCGTGCGGTGCTGCGCACCGCACGCAGTTCATTTTTTCAACTTTTCGATAAGCGAGAGAGTGCTTTCGACAGTCTGGTTTTCGTAATACTTCAATCCGCTCCCATTCTGCAGCTGGAACATCGGCGCCCTGTCACAGGCGGCCAGGCACATGACGGCTTCGATCGTCACCGCACCGTCCGCCGTGGTCTCACCGAGCTGGATCCCCAGGCGTTCGCAAAGACCGGCGGCGAAGGCGTCGGCGCCGCGCAGGGCGCAGGGCAGGTCGGTGCAGACCTGGATCCTGCTGGTCCCGCCCGGTCTGTCGTAATACAGCGTGTAATAGCCGACGATCGACCCGACCTCGGTCGGGTCCAGGTCCAGGATCTCGCCGATCTCGGCCATGTCCCGTTCCGAGACGTACATCTTTTCCCGCTGTGCGATATACAGCAGCGGCATCACCGCCGAGCGCTTCTGCTCCACCGGATATTTCGCGAGAACCGTCTCGATTTCAGATCCGTATTTCTTCAATAAGTCGTTCATAGCGTATAAAGGTCCGGTGAATTGGGGGGTGGGGGGGGCTGCGCCCGCCGCACCCCCCAATTCACCGGACCTCATCTATCCGTATCTCCCAGCACGATATCAATACTCCCGATAATCGCCACCAAATCCGCCACCATGTGCCCCTTCGAGAGGAACTCCAGGCACTCCAGGTTGACGAACGAGGGCGTGCGCCAGTAACAGCGGTAAGGCTTCGGGCCGCCGTCGCCTTCCAGGAAGACGCCCAGCTCGCCGCGCGGCGATTCGACCGGCATGTAGACCGATTCCTTCGGCGCCGGGAAACCTTCCGTCCACAGCTTGAAATGGTGGATCAGGGCCTCCATGCTGACCCCGAGCTCCGAACGCGGCGGCGGGACGAACTTGCGGTTGTCGCTCTGCACCGGGCCGGAGGGCAGGCCGTCCAGTGCCTGGCGTATGATCTTCATGGACTCGTGAAATTCACGCATCCGGACCAGGTAGCGGGCGTACACATCGCCGTCCGTGTGAGTCGGCACGTCGAAATCGTACTGCTCGTAACCGCTGTAAGGGCGGGACTTGCGCAAGTCAAGTGCCGGTCCGGAGCCGCGCAGCGTCGGGCCGGTCAGCCCCCAGCGGAAGGCATCCGCCTCGCCGATCACCCCGATCCCGATCGTCCGGTCCTTGAACAGCGGGTTGTTCGTAAGCAGGTTCTCGTACTGTTCGACGCGGGCCGGGAAGATCTTGAGGAAATGGCGGACGTGGTCCTCCCATTCGGGCGGGACCTCGCGCCACAGCCCGCCGGGGCGGAAATAGGTCGCCATCATCCGCGAGCCGGAGACCATCTCGATCATATCGAGGATGATCTCCCGCTCGCGGAAGCAGTACAGGAACACGGACATCGCCGCCAGGTCCAGGGCGTGCGTCCCGAGCCAGACCAGGTGTGAGGC
This sequence comes from Anaerolineales bacterium, assembly GCA_035512695.1. Lineage (GTDB taxonomy): Bacteria > Chloroflexota > Anaerolineae > Anaerolineales > JABWBV01 > DATDOR01. The sequence continues at coordinate 8,152 of DATKDL010000014.1, forward strand.
GATCCGCTGCAGCTCGACCATGATGACCCGGATGGCCTGGGCCCGCGGCGGGACGTCCAGCCCGACCAGCTTTTCGATCGCCAGGCAGTAGACGAAATTGTTCCCCATCGTGTTGAGGTAATCCAACCGGTCGGTCATCACGGCGGCCTTGACGTAGGTCTTGGCCTCCATGTTCTTCTCGATCCCGGTGTGCAGGAAGCCGATGTCGGGGATGCAGTTGACGATCTGCTCGCCGTCCAGCTCGAGCAGCAGGCGCAGCACCCCGTGGGTGCTCGGATGCTGCGGACCCATGTTCAGCAGCACCGTCTCGCCATCCATCGCACGCTGGCTGACCAGGTGCCGGATTTCGTCGACGGTTACTTCTTGGAGTGAGGACATAGTTTGCTGGTTTGCTGGTTGAAGGATGAAGGTGGAAGATTCCTCGCCCATTCGCCCATTCGCCTATTCGTCTTTTCGCCTAATCGCTCGGCCTCGGCTTCCGGCTTGCGATCTCTTCCTTGTTGAAGCTGAACTGCACCTCCTCGTAACCGAGGGGGTAGTCTTTGCGCAGGGGGTGGCCTTCCCAGTCGTGCGGCATCAGGATGCGGCGCAGGTCGGGGTGGCCTTCGAAGCGGACGCCGAACAGGTCGTAGAGCTCGCGCTCCTGCCAGTTGGCGCTCCAGTATTCCGATGTGATCGAAGGCGGGGTTTCGTCCTCGGTGATCGGGACGCGGATCTCGATCCGGCTGTTGTGCCGGAAGGACGAAAAGATGTAGATCAGGTGGAAGCGCGGGTCCTGGGAGGGCCAGTAGTCGACGGCGGTCAGCCCGGAAAGGTATTCGAAGCCGTGCTCGTTCCGCAGCGCGGCGGCGGCGTTCAGGATCTCCGCGGCGGGGAGGACCAGGCGCGGGTCTCCAGCGTACTCGCCGGTCTCACCGCCGTGGGCCTTTTGCAGGGCTAGGATCGTGTTGCGGGCGTGATCGTCGGTCATCGTCAGGACCAGTCCGCCATTTTTTCTTTTTTGACCTTCTCGTGCAGGGTCAGGATGCCGTGGATCAGGGCTTCCGGCCGCGGTGGGCATCCGGCCACGTAGACGTCGACCGGGACGAGTTCGTCGACCCCCTGGACGAGGGCGTAGTTGTTGAACACCCCACCGCATGAGGCGCAGTCGCCCATCGAGACGACCCATTTCGGGTCAGGCATCTGGTCGTACAGCCGCCGGAGCACCGGGGCCATCTTGCGGGAGACCCGTCCGGCCACGATCATCAGGTCGGACTGGCGCGGGCTGGCGCGCATCAGCTCCATCCCAAAGCGGCTCATGTCGTAGGAGGAGGCCTGGGAGGCCATCATCTCGATCGCGCAGCAGGCCAGGCCGAACAGCATCGGCCACATCGCCCCGGTGCGGCCCCAGTTGACGAGATCCTCCAGCCGGGTGGTGACGACGCCCATGTTGCCGAGTTTCTGCTCTAATCCCATTCCAGGGCTCCTTTCTTCCAGGCGTACACATAGCCCACCATCAGGATCAGGAAAAAGACGGTCATTTCGATCAAAAGGAACCAGCCCAGGCCGTTATCGATGAAGCGGTTCAGAACCACGGCGAAGGGCAGGAAGAAGATGACCTCGATGTCGAACAGGATGAACAGGACGGCGATCATGTAGAACCGGACGGGGACTTGCCGCGTCCCAGGCCCGATCGGCGTCATCCCGGATTCGTACGGGCTTTGCTTCCTCTCGGTCGGCCGGCGGGGCCCGAATGAATGCCCCAACACAATGATCAGGACGGCCAGACCGGCCGCCAGGGCAAACAGGATCGCGATGGGGAGGTATTCGGTCAGCATAATATGCTCATTTTTGCGGCGAGTCAGTACATTTTATCACAATCGAATCTTCGTGCCTATTCGCGCAAAAGGCTAAACGGAAAAACCAGGAGCGAGTGAGGGTAAGCTCCCGCTCGCTCCTGGTTTTTTCCGTCTTTCTCAGCGGCGGTAGAAGCGATCGCTCACCAGACCGTTTTCGGATAAAACCCCTTGATCGTCGCATCCGAGGTGACCAACGGGGAGTCAAGGCGACGGGCCAGGGAAACGATCGTGCGGTCCGCCGGATCGCGATGCTCCCAATCGAGATTCACATTATCCAGCCAGGCTTGGACGTCTACCGCCAGGATCTCCAACCCATTCACCTGTCCCAACCTGATCATGTATTCCTCGATGGATATCGGGAGAACCAGTTTTCCGCGCTTTACTTTTAGCGCGATTTCCCAGATGGAAATCGAACTCACAACGATCTGCTCTTCTCCTGAAATCGCAGCTTCAGCCGATTCGGACAATTGACCCGGATCGAGCGTCCACAGCAGCAGCGCAGAGGTGTCGAGCACGACCATCAGGCGTCCTCCCACTCATCGATCGTGGCTGCGTTGATGTCTTCGAGGAAAACGAGTTTTCCTTGTATATCTCCGAACAGGGAGGAAACATCCGCCTTGGGACCGATGGGGACGATTTTCAGTACCGGCCGGCCGTAGTCGGTCACGATTAACGGTTCGCCGCTGGCTTCGATTCGGCGGAAGATTTCCAGCATCCGGGCTTTCAGTTTGCTTTTAGATATGGTTTTTTCCATAGCGAACCTCATTCAGACCAGGGTCATGACTATGGTTATATTATAACATAGTGCGAAATATCAGTAAGAGCTACGCCGGTTTCGAACTCGTTTTGATTCCGTCTGGCAAGGCTTAATTAATCGGTCCCCAATCGCGAATGGGTGGGGCTCCCCTTGTTAGGCCCCGGAATACGGGACCCCCGCCATGCATCATCCCCCACCTCAAAAATAAACACCCCCTCCCCTGCATACACCGGCCGCAACCCCGCACACCCCGCCAGCGACGCCGGCTGCAGGCTTCCTCTCCCCTGGTGCAGGTACACATGCGTCGCCCCCGTCTCCTCGATCAGCGCCCGCAGTTCATCCCCGCAATCTTCGACGGCCGACATCCGCCGGGCCCGGTCCAGCAGCGTGAGGACATATTCGCGCTTTCCACTCAAATACAGCGCCGGCGGGAGGCTCGTCGCCCGGCCCGTCTGCGGGGTGATCCACCAGCCGCCGTCCACGCCTCGGTAGGCGCCGCCCTGCCAGTAAGTGGTGTTGACCAGGAAGACGGCCTCCTCCGGCGTGTTCTCCTCGATCCACGCCAGCGCGGCGACGTCGCCTGCATCCGCCAGCACGGTACCCGGGTTGACGATCTCGACCGTCCCGCTCACACCCCACATCGCCAGCCCGAGCAGCGCCGCAACCAGCAGCCCGGCCAGTACGCCGCGCACCCGCCGCGGCCGGTCCGGATCGAGCGGGGAGACGAGGACATCCGCCGCCAGCAGCGAAGCCGGCAGGAAGGCCAGGATCACGCCGTGATCCGGCCGGAACGGGGCCAGGTTGACCCCCCACGGCAGGCTCAGCAGCCCGGCCGCCAGGGCGTACAGCGCCAGCGGACGGACCTCCCGCCGCCACCCGATCAGGACCAGCCCGGCCAGCCCCAACCCGTGCAGGACGAGCCCTCTCCCCGGCAGCGCCAGGTCCGTCCCGGGGATCCGGGGGCCGTTCAACGGGCCGAGCAGGCCGAGGAGATAATCCAGGTACCCTGCGTAATACGCCTCGTCAAGCGATTCGCCCGGCAGTACGACGTCCAGGCCGACCAGGTCGGTCGAGTAAGCCAGCACCCGTACCAACCACGGCAGCGCGCACAGCCCCCCGCCCGCAGCGCCGGCCAGCAGGGCTTTGAACGATCCCGTCCTCAGAAAACCCTTCTCCGCAAACACCCGCTCCAACACCAGCACGCCCAGGAAAAGGAGCAGCAAGGCCGCAGCCAGATAATGCGTCAGGAACAGCCCGGCCGTCAGGACCCCCAGCCGGACGATCCCGGCGCGGTCCACCCCACCACGAACCAGTTCCAGGGCCGCCGACATCGCCAGGGTCAGCAAGAAGACCCCGGCGAGCAGGGTGTAGCGCCCCCATGTCAGATAATAGGCCGGCATCTGGAAACAGAACCCGACCAACAGCATGGCGACCAGGGCCCGGGGACCGTCCCGCCACAGCGCCCGCCCGAGCCGGTAGACCCCCAGCGCGACCGCCGAGTTCAGGATCTGCCCGAAAATCAGCACTGCCCGGTCCGGCGCGAGCCCGGTCAGCGCCGCAAACAGCGCCGTGTTGGTGTGGAAACCGGCATGGTAGTACAGCGGAACCGGCATGTATGGTTCGAGCGTGCGCGGCAGCCCGCCGTTCTCGAGGAGCAGCCGGACCAGCAGCGTGTGGTGGACCGAGTCGACCCAGGCCGGGAGAACGAGCTCCCGAGCCTGGATGAACCGGAGCACGAGCAAGACGGTGAGCAGGATGAACGGGGCAACGTCCAGCAAGACCCGGCCCGGTTCTTCCCTCTCGGCCGATTTGCCTGTGATTCCGTCCCGGACCAGCCAAACGGCCGTCAGCGCAAGCAGGCCGGCGATCCAGATGACCGGCACGCTTAACCGCAGGTAGAAAGTCAGCATCCCGCCGACAGCGACCAGGGCGAACCCAACGCCGTACGCATCGGCCAGCCGGGCAGACGGATCCGCGATCGACCGGCCCGCCTGCCGATCGCCCCGCGCCGCAACCCGCTCCAGGACCAAACCGGGCAGCAGAAGCGCCAACAAAGCGAGCGGGACGAGCAGGGCGGACAGCGGGCTCAAGGCGCTCCGGCTGCCGTGAGAGCCGGCTCGACCGCCAGGTAGGCCAGCAAGGCGCGTTCGCTGTCCGAGCGGAAATCGACCTCCGCATCCCCAGGACCAAAAGCCTGGAAGGCGCCCATCAAAAAGAGCTTCATAGCCTATGAACCTTTCCGAAAATTCGGGTAACGGGCGATTTTCAGGGCGGCTGCGGCTTCGCCGCAG
>DATKDL010000015.1:0-9095 GCA_035512695.1 Anaerolineales bacterium
CGAACAGCCGCCACTCGGTTTCACCGAAGCGCCCCCACCCAACCTCCCCCGCCCGGCCGGAGGCGGCCAGGCACAGCGCCTCATATACCCGGGCGGTATTTCCGGGATGGCTTCGCAAACGGTCGGGGGGATGGGAGAGGATGTTTGAGGAGGACATGGGGGAGCAGCGGGCAGGCGCAAACGGGCGCGCTCCGCCCTTCCGACAAGGGCGTTGGCGGTGCAACGTGCAACGATCGAGGCGCAAGGTTCTCTACACCTCGCACATTGCGCCCCGTCCGTTGCAGTTGATCCTTTCTAATTTCCCTCACCGCCTATTCATTTTACCTTTAAACCAACTCACCCGGACGTATTATCCGGGTGAGGGGGGGTTGGGGATGGTTGGGGAGGCGGAAAAGCGAATGGGCGAAAAAGCGAAAAAGCGAAAGAGCGAATGGGCGAAATTCGCCTATTCGCTCATTCGCCCATTCTCTTATTCCCCTATCCGCTTCGCGGCTGCTTTCCGGCGGGGGGGCTCGCTTCCGTAGTAGGACTGGTAATAATGATAGTAGCCGTTGGCGTAGTAGCCGTAGCGGCCGCCGCCGCGCTTGATGTCGTTGAGGACGACGCCGATCAGGTTGGCGCGGTTGCGAAGGAGCTGTTCGACGGTCTGGCGGGCGAAGGAGATCTTGGTCGTGCCGGGTTTGAGGACCAGCAGGACGGCGTCCACCTTTGACGATAGATAGACGGCGTCGGTGACGGCCAGCGCCGGCGGGGTGTCGATCAGGACGATGTCGGATCGCTCCCGGACCGTCCGCAGGATCTCCATCATTTTCTCCGACCCAAGCACCTCGGCCGGGTTGGGCGGCAGACCGCCGGAGGAGACCAGGCGGAGGTAGGGCACGGCGGTGGCCTTGAGGGCCGAGTCAATCGTCTTGCTCCCGTCCGCCACCAGGTCGGTCAGGCCGATCCGGTTGGGGAGGTTGAGCAGCTTGTGCTGGGTTGGGCGGCGGAGGTCGGCATCCAGCAGGACGGCTTTGCGCCCACCCTGCGCCAGGACGACGGTCAGGTTGGCGGCGATCTGCGATTTGCCGTCCCTGGGGGATGGGCTGGTGATCATCAGGGTCCGGATCGGGTCGTCCACCTCGGCACTCAGGACGTTGGTCCGCAAGGAGCGGTAGGCCTCCGAGATCGGCGAGCGCGGTTCGAGCAAGGTCGCCAGCCCCTCCTTTGAGTTCTCGTAGTGGTGGATGTAGCCCAGCACCGGCAGCCCCAGGTGGCGGTGGACGTCGTTCGGTCCCTTGATCGTGTCGTCCAGCGCCTCGACCAGGAAGACGATCCCGCCGGCGACGAACAACCCCACGACCGAGGCCAAAAGCGTGGCCTGGAAGACGTTCGGCCGGACCGGGCGGTTCGGGACCAGCGCCGGTTCGACCATGGTCACGTTCGACGAACCCTGGATCTCGGCCAGCCGGACGTTCTCGTAGCTCTGCAGCAGGTCGGAGTAGATCTGCTGGTAGAGGGCGAGGTTGGTCTCCAGCCGGTCGCGCTCGCGCTGCTGGTCGAGGTTCGGGACGTACTGGATCGACCCGTCTTCCAGCTCGATCTGCTCGAACGTGGCGAACAGGTCGGCCAGCTGGCGGTTGGCATCCTGGATCTGCTGGTCGACGGTAGCCAGCTGGGAGGACAGGGCGGTCTTGGAATCGGCGTAGGAGGCGGTCTGGAACTCTTCGTTAAATTCGGCGAAGACGACGCCGATCGTGTTGGCGATCCGGGCGGCGGTCAGCGGGTCGGCGTTCTCGACCTGCACCCGGAGGAGCTGGGTCTGGTTCAGGACCGAAACGGTGATCGTCCCCTGGAGCTCCTGGGGGCTGATCGGAAGCCCGAGCTCGTTGACGACCCGCTCCAGGACCGGCAGCTGGGTCATCAGCTCGACGTAGGTCGACGTGATCCGCTCGCCGGCCAACCCGGCCGAGCCCTCCGTCAGCCCGCGCGGCTCGGTGATCCACATCGTGGCCGTGGCGCGGTAGATCGGGGTCTCGCGGATGCTGAAAAAATACCCGGCCGCCCCGCCGATCAGCGCCAGCAGGATCAACAGCCAGGACCATCTCCACGCCAGCCCGAGGTAGTACCGCAGGTCGTCGGACAGCGCGGGAGGCGGGAGGCGGTCGAGGGGAGAGTAGCCGTTTTGGGGGCCGTTGGGGTAATCGATCATTTAAATTGAATTATAGACGGGGGTTTGTTTATTTGCCGTGAAAACGGGGGCCGGCCTGCAAAACAGGCCGGCCCCCGTTTTCACCTTACCCCAGGGCGCGCTTGACCGCTTCCACCACAATATCCACCTTCTCCTCCCCCATCGTCGGATAAAGCGGGAGGGTCAGCTCCCGGGCGGCGGCGTCTTCGGTGTGGGGGAGGACGACGTCCGGGTAGCGGGCGCGGTACTCGGAGAACAGGTGGACGGGCGGATAGTGGATGCTGGTCTGGATCCCGTCGGCCCGCAGACGGTCGATGAAGGCCTGGCGGTCGACGCCTGCGGGCAGCAGGACGGGCATGATGTGGTAGGACGACTCGCCCGCCGTGTCCAGGAAGGGCAGCCCCAAACCGGTCCCTTCCAGCCCCTCCCAGTAGCGGTGGGTGAACCCGCGGCGCAGGGCGTTGTTGCGGTCGAGCTTGGCGAGCTGGGCCAGGCCCAGGGCCGAGCGGATTTCGTCGATCCGGTAGTTGTAGCCCAGTGCGATGACGTCGTACGAATAGGCGCGGCCTTCGTGGCGGTCCAGGGTCAGGCTCGTCATCCCGTGCGAGCGCAGCAGGCGGACCTTTTCGGCCACGTCGTCCCGGTCGGTCAGGACCATCCCGCCCTCGCCGGTGGATAAGTTCTTGTTTGAGAAAAAGCTGAAACAGCCGGCGTCACCCCAGGTCCCAAGTGCCCGGCCGTTCAAAGACGCCCCGGGGGCGTGGGCGGCGTCTTCGATCAGGAACAGGTTTTTGCGGTGGGCGATCTCACGGATCGGCTCCATCCGGCAGGGGAAGCCGGCGTAGTGCATGGCCAGGATCGCCCTGGTCTGCGGGGTGATGGCGGCCTCCAGCCCGGCGGGGGACAGGGTGAGCTCCTCCGGGCCGGTGATGTCGGCGAAACGGACTTCGGCGCCGGTGTAGCGCACGGCGTTGGCGGTGGCGACGAACGTCATCGACGGGACGATGGCCTCGTCCCCCGGCCCAAGCCCGGCCGCCACGCAGGCCAGGTGCAGGGCCTGGGTCGCGTTCGAGACGGCGATGGCGTGTTTGGCGCCATGCCGCTCGGCAAAACGCGCCTCGAACTCCTTCGTCACCGCCCCCATCGTCAGCCAGCGGCTGCGCAGCACCCCCAGGACGGCTTCTTCCTCTTCGGGCCCGTAATCCAGGTCGGCCAGCGGGACCTGCCAGTTCATTCGTCCTCCGGGAGCAGCTCGGCCCGCATCGCTTCGAAATCCTGTACGGCCTGCTGATAGTCGTCCGGACGGCCGAGATCCTGCCAGTAGCCGTCGTGCGGGAAGCCGACGACCTTCTCGCCGGCCTCGATCAGGCGGAGGATCAGGTCCGGCAGGTCACAGTAGGCGTCGCCGTCCAAATAGTCCAGGACGCGCGGTTCGAGCACGTTGATCCCCATCGAGACGTGGAAGTCGTAGGTCGGTTTTTCTTTATAGCCTTTCAGGATGAACGAGCCATCGAACTCGAGCACACCCAGGTCGATCTTGACCTGCCGGGCGTGCATGGCGACGGTCGCGGCGGCGCCGCTGAGCCGGTGCGAACGGATCATGGCGCGCAGATCGAGTGTCGTCAGGATGTCTCCGTTGGTAATCAGGAAGGTCTCCGTCAGCCGGTCTCGGACCAGCGCCAGCGGTCCGGCGGTGCCAAGCGGGTGGTCTTCAAAACTATAATCCAGCTGGAGACCGATCCCGGCGCCGTCCTGGAAGTAGGCCTGCAGCAGCGAACCGAGGTACCCGACGGTCAGGATGGCGTTCTCCACCCCGGCGCGCTTGAGCTGCCGCAGGACGATCTCGAGGATCGGCATTTCCCCGATCGGCAGGAGCGGTTTGGGGAGGACGGTGGTGTATGGCAGCAGGCGGGTGCCTTTGCCGCCGGCGAGGATGACGGCTCTCATGGGGGCGAATGGGCGGAAGGGCGTGAGGGCGAATGGGCGAATGGGCGAGTCAGCGGGTCATCGAGTCGTTATTAAGGATAATCGATTTTTTGGATGATATGTGGATTCGCCGATTCACTGATTCGCTGATTCGCCGATTCGCTGACTCGCCCATTCGCCCATTCGCCCATTCGCCCACTCGCTCTCTCCCTCGAAATGGTTCGGAAGAAAGCCCTCACCACGTCCGGGTCGAAATGGGTGCCGGATTGGGAGCGGATGTAGGAGAGGGCCCGGGTGTCGTCCCAGGCGGGGCGGTAGGGGCGGTTGAAGCGGAGGGCGTCCCAGACGTCGGCGACGGCGAAGATGCGGGCGGCGAGGGGGATTTGCTCACCCACCAGCCCGTCCGGGTAGCCGGTGCCGTCCCATTTTTCGTGGTGGCGCAGGGGGATGACGAGGGCGGGGCGCAGGAAATCGATCTCCTTGAGCAGGTCGTAGGCGACCTGCGGGTGGCGGCGCATGATGGTCCACTCGTCCCCCGCCAGCGGGCCGGGCTTGTTGAGGATCGCATCCGGGATCCCGATCTTGCCGATATCGTGCAGCAGCGCGCCGCGCCGGATGTGCGCCAGCGCTTCGTCGCCGAGCCCCATCGCCCGGGCGATGGCGACCGTCATCTCGGTCACGCGCCGGGAATGCCCTTCGGTCTCGTGGTCACGCAGATCGAGCGCCCGCGACCAGCCTTCCAGGGTGCGGTCGTAGGCTCCGTTCACCTGGGCTTTCGACTGCTGGAGCGAGTCGGCCATCTCGTCGAAGGACCGGGCCAGGCCGGAGAACTCGTCGCCGCGATAGGGCAGGCCTGTCCGGGCGGATAGATCGCCGGCCTGCAGACGCTCGACCGCCAGGGTCAGGCGCGCAAGCGGACCCAGGAACCAGCGCATCGCCACGACCCGCGCCCCACCCAGGATGACGATCGTGAAAACGGCCAGCCAGACCATGCTGCGGGCCAGGGTGATGTCCGCCTGGTGGTAGGCCTCGGCGACCGGGATCCCGACCAGGACGTAGCCGCTCAGCGGGACCGGCTCCAGGATCGGGGCGTAGGCGTACAGACGCTCCACCCCATCCAACCCCGCCGACAGCAGGATCCCCGGCTCCCCGCCCGTGAGCGCAGCCGAGACTGCGCGCAGCCCGGCCCCCGAGGTCCCGACGTAGCTGCCGGCCTCGGGACGGCGGATGAGGACGACGCCTTCCCGGTCGACGATGAAAAATGAGGACTGGTCCGAGAGGTCGACCAGTTCGATAAAATCGCTGGCCCAATCCAGATCGATCCCGAGCCCCAACCCGGCGATGATCTCACCGGAAGGACCGCGCACCGGTGCGGAGACGATGACGATCTGCTTCCCGCTCAGCGACCCGACTTCGTACCCGCTGACGACCAGCTCGCCGGTTGCGATCGCCTGGCCGACCGAATCGAACTCAGCCAGCTGCGGCGTGGGGGAGGCCGGGTGGCTGCAGAGGATGGTCCCTTCCGTGTCCACCAGGGCTATCCCGCTGTAGCTGGGGTTCTCGGCGATCAGCCCGGCAAACAGGGCCGTGCAGGTCTCAGCCCCGTTCCCCGACGCCAGGCCGGGGAACCAGTACGCAGGCCGATCCGCCAGGGAGACGACAAACTGGGCCGCATTGTTGAGGATCCGCTCGTGCTCGGCAGCCATGATCCGGGCCAGCCGCACGGATTCCGCCTCCACATCCTGGCGCGCTTGAATCCGGTCCTGGAGGTCGTTGTAGAAGACGAGGGCGACCATCGGCAGGCTGGCGAGCAGGATCAGGGCGATCAGCCGAGAATGAAGGCTCTTAATAAATTTGCGCATGAAATGATAAAACAAGGATACCGGATCATGCGGGAATCGGGGGATAGGATGATGGAGGGATGGTTGGGATTGGGGAAAATTGAACCTGCGGCGGGGCTTCGCCCCGCCGCAGGTTCAATTTTCCCCATCACCGGATAATTCCCGTTTGAGACCCGCTATCCGTTTGCGCAGCGCCTGCATATCGCCCCTGGCGGCCAGAGCGTCCAGTTCGTCGAGGATGCGGGACGTCTCGGCGGGGTCATCGCCGACGTGGACGGAGACGGGGCGATCCAGGTTGTCGACTGAGAAGAAGGCCCGCAGGACGGCCAGGATGTCGGGGACGAGGACGATCCGGGCCGGGACGCGGCGGCAGAGGGCCAGGATGCGCTCGGCCTCGGCATCGGGCAGGTTGGTGATGGCGAACAGGACCAGCCCGGCGTCGTGGGTCCGGACGAGGTTGAGCAGATCGGAGGTCGGGCCCAGGACGCGGTGGCCCTCGATGCGCATGTCCTGCACGCGCGGGTCGTCGTCGACAAAGCCGGCGATCGTGAAGACGCGGGCCAGGTCGCCTTCCCGGATCAGCTTGACGGCGAACTCGCCGAGCTCGCCGGCGCCGACGATGAGGACCCGCTCGCCGGTGGCGATCTGCCCCTGGCGGAGACGCAGCCAGCGGGCGGCCAACCCGGTCAGGATCCGACCGCGGTAGCGGGCGCCGACGAACCCGGCCGTGCACAGCAGCCCGGTGACGACCAGCAGCCCCCACGGCAGCGGCGTCGGGAGCACGATCGGGTTGGCGACCAGCAGGCCGACGGTGACGATCCCGCTGGCTGCCAGCAGGTCGACGGCTTCGCGGGCCCGCGTCCGGGACCAGTAGACCCGGTTGAGCCCGGCCAGCCGGTTGAACAGGCTGAAGGCCATGGCGATCGCCAGCGCCACCACGGCCGCCGTCCACCAGCCGACCTGCAGCGTGATCCGATCGGGCCACAGCAGCCCGGCGACGACGAAGCTGGCCAGGGCAACGGGGAAATCGAACAGGAACCAGCGCAAATCCCGGCTGATGAAGCGGGCCAGCGGGCCGGAGAGCACCCGGTAGGCGTCGATCTCGCGGGCGCGGATGGGGGGGATGAGGACGACGAGGGTCCAGAACAGGACGTCCAGGTCGGTCAGCAGGGTGCGGTGGCGGACGTAGAGCCGGTCGAGCCGTATCTTGCTGGGGAGGATATCCTGCAGATAACTTTGGAGCGGGTCGGGGCCGGTCAGCAGCTTCTCCTCGTCGCGGTACAGGATGGAGGCCGGGCTGGTGATCCCGGGTCGGATGGACAGGATTTCGGCCCGGGCGTCCGGGGGCCAGGTTGCGGCGATATCCGGGTCCTCCGGGCGCGGCCCGACCAGGCTCATCTCGCCCTTGAGGACGTTCCAGAGCTGGGGCAGCTCGTTGGCCTTGGTCTCGCGCAGGACGCGGCCGATACGGGTGATGCGCGCATCGCCGGCGCCGGTGACCGGGGGGCCGTTGTCGTCTTTTGGCTGCTCGGCCATGGTGCGGAACTTGAGGATTTTGAAGACCCGCCCGTGGAGCCCGGCGCGGGCGCCCCAGTAGAAGACGGGGCCGGGCGAATCCCTTTTGATCAAGAGGGCGATGAGGGCGAAGAGCGGGGAGAGGAGGAGCAGGCCGGTGAGGGAGGCGAGGATGTCGATGAGGCGGCGGATGACGGTCGCCGGCGTCCGGAGTGAATGAGCGAATGGGCGGATGGGCGAATCAACAGCGGCTGCAGGCATGGAGGTCCCCCTGGGGTCTGTGGGTTTGGTGGGTTGGTTGAGGAGGTGGGACATTGGAAATCGGAATCTGGGGGTGGAGAATGGGGGGGCCTTTTTTTAACGCAGTTGCTCTGCGTTAAAAAAAAGGCCGGATAATTCCTACATAATGGCTGTTGAAAATCTTGAGCCGCTCCAGCAGGACCGCCAACATCCTGGAGCGCGGGACCAGGCGGCGGGCGATCGGGGGGGCCAGGGTGATACGGCGGAAGGTGTACGTGCAGCCGGGGAAGAGGCGGCGGATCTCGGCGGGGCGGATGCCACGGGCCTGGGGGTTGGTCGGGTTGAGCCAGAAGTCGTACCACACGATGACGCCGCCACGGCGGCGAGCGCCAGCCGGTTTGAGCACCCGCAGCATCTCGGCGGCGACGGCGGATTTGACCGCGTCGTCCAGGATCGAGGAAAAGGCCGTGTACTGGAGGACGAGGTCGAAGGCGGCGTTCGGGTACGGGAGGCGGCGGCCGTCGGCGCAGGCGAGGGGGGCGGCGGGGAGGCGGCGGCGGGCTTCGGAGAGGCGGTCCGGGAGCAGGTCGACGCCGTGGAGGTCACGCGGGGCAACGCCGTGGTCGAGGTATTCGATCAGGACGCCCCCTGCGCCGCAGCCTATTTCGAGAAGGCGCAGGCCGGTGAGGGAGCGCAGGCCGGAGCGGTGGAGGAGGTCGAGGGTATCCCAGCGGCGCTGTTGGAGAGCGAAGCGGTGGGCGGGGTTGAAGGGGGAGTATCGGTCGGAACCGGCGAGGCGGCGGGCGCGGTCGGCGTATTCGGTGCGGAGGCGGGCGAGGTCGGGGTGATCGGGCAAAATGGAACGCGGAAAAAACGGATTAAAACCGGATTTGCGCGGATTTCTCCTTTGTTTTTCCTTGCCCCTTGCGCGCGAGTACCTGAAACCACGCTTGATCAAAGTCCATCAAAAAAACAATCGGCTCAAATCCGGTTTTCAATCCGTTTTTTCCGCGTTCTATTTCGCCTTTGTCCTGCTTCATCGGTCCGGACCTGTTCCCGCGCTACCTGGCGGACGACGTCCCCGGAGAGGCGGACGAGATCGAGACGCTGCTGAAGCGGGCCGCGGCCGGGGAGACGGCGCTGGCGACGAACAGCCTGGCGATCGCCGAGGTCGTGTGGGCGCTCGAGGCTGTTTACGGGGTATCGAGGGAGCGGATCCGAGAGACCGTCCTGGCGATCCTGAACACGCCCGGGCTGGCGGTGGCGGAGGCGGAGGTCGTTCTGCAGGCGGCGCTGTGGTACGGCGAAAGGAATGTGGACTTCATCGATGCGTTCAACGCGGCCTGGCTGCTGGATCGGGAGCTGCCCGGGATTTACACATTCGATCGCAGGCAATTTTCGCG
>DATKDL010000016.1:0-9152 GCA_035512695.1 Anaerolineales bacterium
CGGGGATGCCGGCCCGGCGGTTACACCGCCGGGCCGGCATCCCCGTACTTTTTATCGCGAGCGAATATAATGAAGCGATGGACAATCCCGAAGCCCCCTCCTTTTCCGATCTCTTGACTGACCTTCTCGACCCGGATTCGACGATCCTGGAGGAGCGCATTTTCGGGCTTTCCAATCTCGGTCCGGCGGATCTCGACCAGCTTGCAGACACCTGGAGCCGGATCCCGCTCGAGCGCCGACGCCGCCTGGTCGCCGGGATGGAGGCGCTCGCCGCCACCGACCCACTCCTTTTCTTCGAAGAAGTCGGTAAGATCGCCATCCACGACGAAGACCCGGAGGTCCGCGTTTTTGCCATCCGCCTGACCTCCCTCGAGGAAGATCCCGCCTTCGCCGCTGCGCTGATCGCCCTGGTCGAACACGACCCGCATTTCGAAGTGCGCGCCGGCGCGGCTTTTGCGCTGGGGAAATACGTCTATCTCGGCGAGATCGAGGAGATCCCTTACGGCACGCAGCAGAAGGTAGAGGCCACGCTGCTGGCTGCCCACCGCGGGGACGAGCAGGACCTGGTCCGCCGCCGCGCACTCGAAGCGATCAGTTTCTCGAGTCGAGATGAAGTCAACTCGTTGATCGAGGACGCTTACGCCCGGGACGACGAGGACTGGCAGCAGTGCGCCGTCTATGCGATGGGCGCTTCGGCAAACCCGCGCTGGTCTCGCCAGGTCACGGACGCGCTGGCCTCCGACAGCCCGGCGCTGCGCTACGAGGCCGCCCGGGCGGCCGGCAAACTCGACATCGCCGACCTCAAGGACGAGCTGTTCGAACTGGCTCAGAACGACGACGACGAAGAAGTCCGCCAGGCCGCCCTCTGGGCGCTCTCGGATATCGGCGGAGAGGGGGTGGTCGAGTTCATCCAGGACCGCCTCGAAAACACCGAGGATCCGGAAGAGATCGAACTCCTGGAAGAAGCCCTGGACAACCTGGCCGCCTCCGAGTTCTTCGACGACCTGGACCTGCCGCTGTTCGATTTCGACGAAGAGGACCTGGTCAATTTTGACGGGATGGACGATGAAGGCGATGATGAGGCGGTCTGAATTTGGAATCGCTTTTCTCTTTATTTTCTGAAAACCTGTTCCCAGTCTTCCTGGCAGCCGGTGCGGGTTACGCACTGGCTTTTTTTTCGCCGCTTGAAACCCGGTCGGTCTCCCGGATTGCCTTCTACATCTTCAGCCCTTGCCTGGTCTTCATCTTGCTGACCGATAACCAGCTGGGGAACGGTGCGCTGCTGGGCATGTTCGCCTACGCGACCACCCAGATGGTGTTGACGGCGGCGCTGGCCTGGGTTGCTTCCCGGCTCTTTGGTTTCGGCCGGCGGATCACCGTCGCCATCGTCCTGGCTGGGCTGCTCCCGAACGCAGGCAATTTCGGGCTCTCGGTCACCCATTTCGCCTTCGGCGAGGCCGGTCTCGCCCAGGCGAGCCTGTTCTTTATCGCCAGTGGTGTGATGGCAAACACGCTGGGAGTCTATCTTGCGGCGCTGGGGAATTCGGATTACAGGACCGCCCTGCTGGGGCTTTTCAAACTCCCAACGATCTACGCCGTCATCCTTGCCGCCGTATTCCTTCGTTTCGGCTGGGAGCTGCCCACGCCGGTTGCACGGGCCGCCCACGTCCTGGCCGACGCCGCCATTCCGACCATGCTCGTCCTGCTCGGGATGCTGCTGCACCGGACCCGCTGGCACGGCAACTGGGCCGGGTTGGCGACGGCCAACGCGGTGCGGCTGCTCGCCGGCCCGGCGATCGCCCTGCTCCTGGCGGTTCCATTCGGTCTGACCGGGGTTGCCCGGCAAGCCGGCGTGCTCGAAGCCGCCATGCCGGCCGCGGTCATGACGACGGTGTTGGCGTCCGAGTTCGAGGTCGAGCCCGAGTTCATGACCGCCGTAGTCTTCTCATCGACCCTGCTCAGCCCGCTGACCCTGACCCCGCTGCTGGCGTATCTGACCGCTTCCGGTTGATCTCTGCCCGGCCGGGATATCCGCCGGATTGATCGGGTCCATGTGACTGGCTGGTCATATGACCGGATGGTCATATGACCAGCCAGTCACATGGCCAACCCCTTACAAGAGTGTATTGGATCCCGTTATAGGCTAAAATGCTGGCGGACCCACGATGAAAACTTTTCGAATCACCCTGGTATTGCTCGCCGTTTGTCTGGTCCCGACCCACCGGACCGGCGCGCAAACCGGGGCGCCCATTCAGGACGTCGAGGCGACCTACGCGTTCGGCGAGCAGTTCACCATTTCCGGTCTGGTCGAAACGGCTTCCGATTTCGCTTCAGTCGATCTGCAGATCGCCTTCCCCGGGGACCCGCGCATCCTGAGCGTCCCGATCGAACCCGGACCCGACGGATCTTTCGCCTTCACCCACCTCGTCTCGGACCGGTTCATCCGGGCCTTCTCGACCGTCTCTTACGAGTTCGTCCTGACCGCCACGGACGGCGCGGTGACCACCGCCGGGCCGTTTGCATTCTTCTATTCCGATAACCGCTTCGATTGGCAGCAACTGGCCTCCGGGTCCCTCACCGTTTACTGGTACGCCGGCGATGCCGCTTACGCCCGGGGGATCCTGGACGCCGCCGTCGACGGGCTGAATCGCTCGCAGGCGCTCCTCGGTCACGAGACGCTTTCGCAGATCGAGATCTACGCATATGCCAGCCTGGAGGATTACCAGTTTGCCCGCGGCCATTTCGGGCAAACCTGGGCGGGCGGGCACACCGACCCGTCGACCGGGATCGTCCTCGTCGCGCTTCCACCGGGACCCGAAATCAGGATCGAGATCGAGCGGAAAGTGCCCCACGAGGTCGCCCACGTCAGTTTATTTCACGCCACCGGGGCCGGCTTTTGGAACCTGCCGGCCTGGCTCAACGAGGGCTATGCTTCGATGCTGGAAACGACCCCGAACCCGGACTACCAATTCCTGGTCGCTGCCCGGCTCGAGGCCGGGGAGGGGATCCCGCTGACCGACCTCTGCGGGGCATTCCCGCGCGATGCTTCCGGGGCCTTGCTGGCCTACGCTCAATCGGACTCCGTTGTCCGGCACATCGTGCGGGTTTACGGACCGGGAGGGCTGCGGACCCTGGTCGGTTCCTATGCGGCCGGGGCGAGCTGCGAACAGGGTCCCCTGGTCGCCCCGATCGCCCTCGACCTGGCGGGTCTGGATCGAGCGTGGCGAGAACAGGCGCTCGCGGCTGCAAATAGCCGGCCGTCCGCGGCCGGCCGGCCCGACCTTGCCGAGCTGGCGCCCTGGCTCGCCGTTTTCGCCGCCGTCATCCTCGGACCCGGCCTGGTTTTGATCGGGACGGGTCTGCGGAGGGGAGGATTCGGTGGCGGAAGGTGAGGTCCCCGGCGGTCGAGTGCATGCTTTCATTTCAGGTCGTGTGCAGGGGGTCGGGTTCCGTTTTTTCGTCCAGCGGGCGGCGTCCGAGGCCGGGGTGACCGGCTGGGTGCGCAATCGCTGGGACGGGCAGGTCGAGGCGGTCGCCGAAGGCGAACCCGGCTCGCTGGCCCGTTTCACCGCCGCCTTGCGAAAAGGATCGCCCGGCTCATTCGTTTCGGATGTGGACCTTGAGTGGGGCGACGAACAGGGGGAATTCGAGGCTTTTGAGATCCGCGCGACGGTGTAGGGAGAAAAGGCGAATAGGCGAATGGGCGAATAGGCGATTTGCCCATCCGCCTATTCGCCCATTCGCCCATTCGCCTATTCGAACCCCAACCTCCGCTCCTTCAGCGAACAGAACCGCCCGCGGCCGATGATCAGGTGGTCCAGCACTTCGACGTCGAGCAGCCGGCCGGCCTCGATGATCGCCCGGGTGATGGCGACGTCGTCGGGGCTGGGAGTCGGATCGCCGGAAGGGTGGTTGTGCGCCAGGATGATCGAGGCCGCGTTGCGACGGATCGCACCTTTGAACAGCTCGCCGATCCGAACCTGCGATTGGTTTAGCGAACCCTTGTAGACGTCTTCCCAGCCCAGGACGCAGTTCCGGGTATTCAGATACAGCACCCGCAGGTGCTCCTGCTCGAAAGCGGCCATGTCATACTGGACGAGGGCGGCGGCGTCGCCCGGGCTGTGAATGGCGGGACGGTCTTCCGGGGATTGCTGGACCAGCCGCCGGCCGAGTTCGATGGCGGCCTTGAGCTGGGCGGCCTTGGCTGCGCCGATCCCGTGCTGGGCGATCAGCTCAGGGTAGGCGGCGCCGTGCAAACCGGCGATCCCGCCGAAGGTCTGCAGCAGCCGCTGGCCGACGTCGACGGCGTTCTCCCCCCGCACCCCGACCCGCAGCAGGATCGCCAACAGCTCGGCCGAGGTGAGCGAACCCGCCCCCAGCTGCGCCAACCGCTCGCGCGGGCGCTCGTGGATGTCCAGATCGGCTATTTTGTAGGAGGTGTTCCAATATTTTTCGGTCACCATCGAAAGATTCATCGCTAAACCAGGTTTTGTAAAAAAGTATACCTTGCTATAATCAGGGGAGATCGTCGCGCGCCCGATTTTGCTCCTGGTTTTGCCCAATGACCCTCGATCCCGCCTTTTTCAGCAGCCTGTTACTCGGCCTGACCGCCTGGGGGGCGGCGTTTTTTGCCGCCCTCTGGGTCAGCCTGATCGTCTGGACGTACCGCGACGTGCGCGCCCGCGGCAAGGACCCGCTGATGCGTTTTCTGGCCGTCCTCGTCGTCGCCGTCCTGTTCCTGCCGGGGATCGTCATCTACCTGATCCTGCGCCCGGGACAGACGCTCGAAGAGGAATACCAGGCCACGCTGGAAGAGGAGGCCCTGCTGCGGTCGATCGAGGAGGCGCGCACCTGCCCCGGCTGCGGCCGCCACACACGCGACGACTGGCTGGTCTGCCCGCACTGCCACACCAAGCAGAAAAAACCCTGCCACCACTGCAGCTACCTGATGGACCTGGCCTGGAACCTGTGCCCGCACTGCGGCACCCCGGCCCCCGGCCTGCGCCGTGAAGGACAGACCCTCGATGAGGCGCTCCAGCCGCTGGCGCTGAACCTGCTCACGAACGGGGAGAACGGGGAGAACGGGGCGAATGATTACGATGAAGCAGAAGAGGAGCAGGAACAGCTCGAACTGGATTTCGACTCGGAAGATTGATCGAAAAAACAAGGGTTGGGTGAGCTTCGCTCACCCAACCCTTGTTTTTTCGGATTGCGCCAGCGCTCCCCAACCCGCGTATCTCCCCGCATCCCCCAGTTCATCTTCGATCCGCAGCAGCTGGTTGTATTTTGCGACCCGGTCGGACCGCGCCGGGGCGCCGGTCTTGATCTGGCCGGTGTTCAAAGCGACCGAGAGATCGGCGATGGTCGTGTCTTCGGTCTCCCCGGACCGGTGCGAGGTCACCGCTCGCCAGCCGGCCGAGCGGCACAGTTCGACGGCCTCGATCGTTTCGGTCAGCGTGCCGATCTGGTTGACTTTGACCAACAGGGCGTTGCAGGCCTCCTCGGCGATCGCCCGCCGAACCCGTTCCGGGTTGGTGACCAGCAAATCGTCTCCGACCAGCTGAACCCGGTCCCCGATCTCCTGCTGCAGGAAGACCCAGCTCTCCCAGTCGTCCTCCGCGAGCCCGTCCTCGATCGAGACGATCGGGAATTGGGTCGCCCAGTCGACCCAAAAGGCGACCATCTCCTCCCCGGTCAGCTGCCGGTTCTCGCGCCGCAGGTTGTACAGCCGGGTCTCGGGGTCGTACAGTTCGGTGGCCGCCGGATCGAGCGCCAGGGCGACGTCAGTCCCCGCCCGGTAGCCGGCCTTTGATACCGCTTCCAGGATCACCTCGATCGCTTCGACGTTAGCCTTCAGCGCCGGGGCATAGCCCCCCTCGTCGCCGACCAGGGTCGTGTAGCCGCGCGCTTTAAGGACGGATTTCAGGGCGTGGTAGATCTCGACCCCCCAGCGCAGGCCTTCGGTGAAAGAGGGCGCGCCGAGCGGCATGACCATAAACTCCTGCGCATCGGTCGACTGCCAGCCGGTGTGCGCGCCGCCGTTGAGGATATTCAGCATCGGGACCGGGAGCACGTGGGCGTAGACCCCGCCGATATAGCGGTAGAGCGGCTGGTCCAGACCGTTGGCGGCGGCCTTGGCGACCGCCAGGCTCGTCCCCAGGATGGCGTTGGCGCCCAGCTTGGATTTGGTCGGGGTGCCGTCCAGCTCGATCAGGGCCTCGTCGATCGTTTTCTGATCGCTTGCATCCCAGCCGTCCAGCAGCGCGGCAATCGGGCCGTTGACGTTGTCGACGGCCTTGCGCACGCTTTTCCCGAGATAGTTTTTTGCGTCGCCGTCGCGCAGTTCGAGCGCTTCGTGAACGCCGGTCGAAGCGCCGGACGGGACCACGGCGCGCCCCCAGCTGCCGTCGGCGAGCGTGACCTCGACCTCGACGGTCGGGTTGCCGCGCGAGTCCAGCACCTGGCGGGCGTATACGGTTTCGATGATCGTGTCCATGGAGTACCTCGTGGGTGAGCGCCGCAGCCCGGCGCGGGATGGGTTAACCAGGGGGTTTCCTGCTCCCCGCGTGGCAAGTATACTCGCACTCGCGCAAACCGGCGGCTGCGCGAGCACTCCGGCGGGCACCACACCGATTTTGAGAAAGCCATGTACCGGTACTAAAGAGCAGATGCCCCCGCGCGTGGATACGAGTATACTAGCCGGGTTAACCCCCATCTCATCTCACCGGAGGAGCCTATGGCCCGCAAACCACCTTTCATCTTCTTTTCCATCATTATTCTGATCATCGCTTTGAGCCTGGGATATTTCTTCAGCTCTCCCCTCTCCCTGACCCGCCAGCAAACTGTCGAGACCGGGCAGCTGCTGCTCCCGGGTTCGGAGACCGTGGTCCAGTTCACTCGCGACCCGGACGACACGACAATCACCCAACCCCAATGGGGCGAACCCGTGGCCGCTTTTTCAATGGACACCGATCTGCGCAGCCTGCCCCAGATCGGGCCGGCCGAGAAGACGCTCGGGATCGAGTTCGAACCCGCCGGGATCGAGGCCACCGATCCGAATTACGTCGATCCGGTCCTCCAGGAAACGGCGCCCGGTCTGGCGATCCCGGGTCCTGCAGTCAGCTTTGCCGGTCTCGACCTCAGCACCTGGGGCGCCGGCTGGCCGCCCGATACGAACGGCGACATCGGCCCGGACCATTACATCCAGACCGTTAACACCTCGCTCGGGATCTACTCCCGCACCGGGACGCAGCTGGCGGCGTTCACCTTCGATTCGTTCTTCTCCGGGACCGGGACGCCATGCGACAACGACAACAACGGCGACCCGATCGTCCTGTACGACGACGTCAGCGGCCGCTGGATCATCACCGATTTCGCCTGGTCGAACCTTGATAACGGCCCGTATTACGAGTGCATCGCGGTATCAAAGACAGCCGACCCGGTCTCCGGCGGATGGTGGCTGTACGGCCTCCTGGCGCATACCAGCTTTCTCAACGATTACCCCAAGCTGGGAGTCTGGCACGACGGGATCTACATGACCGCCAACCTGTTCGATTGCATGTTCAACTGCGGTTTCGCCAGCTACCAGGGTGTGCGGATCTGGGCGCTCAACCGGGATGACATGATCGGCGGGCAGCCGCTCAACTACCAGTTCGCCACCCTGGGCACTGCCTATTTCAGCTTGCTCCCCGCCAACGCCCGCGGCGCCGGCATGCCGGCCCCCGGCACGCCAAACTATCTCGGCGAATTGCTCAACTCGAACACCTTCCGGACGCTTAAACTCTCGATCGACTGGAACAACGCCAGCAATTCAACCCTCACCGGCCCTTTCAGCACGACGATCGCATCCTATTCAAACGCCAGCAGCGTCCCGCAGCCCAACGGTCAGAGCCTCGATTCGCTGGCCGGCCGGCTGATGGCCCAGCTGCAGTACAGCGAGGTGAGCGGGACCGGCGCCCTGTGGGTCACGCATTCGGTCTCCACCTCCAGTCGGGCCGCGATCCGGTGGTACGAATTCAGGAACCTGGGCGGCACACCCAGCGTCTTCCAGCAGGGCACCTTCTCCCCGGATGCGACCCACCGCTGGATGGGCGCCGTCGGCGTGGACGACCAGGGCAACATGGCCGTCGTCTACTCGGCCTCGTCCTCCAGCGTCCACCCACAGATCCGCTACACCGGGCGGCTGTCCGGCGACCCGCTCGGCCTGCTGAGCCAGGGCGAAGCCACCCTGATCGCCGGGACCGGCTCGCAGACCAATTTCTCCCGCTGGGGCGATTATGCCGGGATGGCGCTTGACCCCGTCGACGGCTGCACTTTCTGGTTCACGACCGAGTACTACATCAGCACCGGCACGAACTGGCAGACCCGCATCGGCTCGTTCAGCTTCCCCGGCTGCAGCGGCGGTCCCACCCCGACCCCCGGCGAGCCGACCGCGACGCCGACGGCCACTCCGCGCGAACGGGAGACCAACACCCCCGGCCCGACTGCGACCCCGGGCGGCCGCCATACCCCGACCCCCGTACCGACCAGCACCTCCGCCTCGCCGACCGACACCCCGGTGCCCGGCGGTGACACCATGCACGTCGCCGATCTGGACGGCATCAGCCAGGCCCAGGGCAGCAACCGCTGGGAAGCCACCGTCACGATCACGGTTGTGGACCAGGACGGGGCCCCGGTCGCCGGAGCGACCGTCGACGGGAGCTGGTCGAATGGGATCACCGGCAGCGGGAACTGCCAGACCGACGGCGCCGGGCAGTGCGCGATCACCCGGATGTACATCCGCAATACGAGCAACTCGGTGACCTTCACCGTCGATAACGTCAGCGCCTCCGGCTACACTTACAACCCGGCCGCCAACACCGACCCGGACGGCGACAGCGATGGGTCGGTGATCGTGATCAATAAACCATAGCGGCAGCGAAAAGCAAATAAAAAGCGGGCGGTTTCAATGCCCGCTTTTTATTTGCTTTTCGCAGACCGCTCTTTGACCGCTTCGATAAACGCCGAAAACAGCGGATGCGGCCGGTTGGGGCGGGAGCGGTGGAAGAAAAACAAAACGCGTAACCTCCGGACAATTGTCCTCATTTATTCGGGACAATCGTCCCTACGTTCGGAGGGGGAAATCGGAGAGAATGGTAAAAGAAGAAAGGTGG
>DATKDL010000017.1:0-5604 GCA_035512695.1 Anaerolineales bacterium
CACCCACCCCGTCACGCTCCCGAAATTGACCAACCACCAGTGCGTCCCCTTGGCGTACACGCCGTTCAGCCCGGCGGCGTGGGGCTGGACGACCCCGCTCGAGCCCGCGCCGACGGTCGCGATCGAGGCGTAGTTGGTCCCGGGGCCCAGGCGGACGGTCGCCGATTCCAGGGCGACCACCCCCGCCCCTTCGAAAAAGACCGTGGAAAGCGTCTTCGGCTGCAGGGCGACGATCATGATCCCGTTCGCAACCGGCCGCTCGGTCGACACCTTGCAATCGATCGGCTGGCTCTCTGCGTCTTCCTCGTCGCCGTTCTCCGTCGGAACTGGACCGGCGCTCGCCTCCATGTCCCCTGTCACCATCGGGATGAAGACCTGGTGGCAGACGGGCGGGGGGAACATGTCGCTGGGGACGTTTACCACCATCCCGTCGATGACCATGGTCGAGGAACCACCCCCGTCCTGGTTGATCCCGTAGGTCGCCCCCAGGGTGTCCTTGACGAAGATGGCCAGCTGGTCGATCGTCATCCCGACGCTCATCCCCGGGCTCCGCCCGTCCACGACGATGAAGAAAATGTATTCGTCGTTGAAGGCGATGGCGGTCAGGGGGTTGGCCGGGGTCGGGCCAGGGCTCTTGATCTCGCCAGCCTCCAGGAAATAGTAGCTGCCGCCCAGGCTGGCATAGGCTTTGGTAAAGTCGAGCGATGGCATCGGCGTGGCGCAATCGCTGTCCTGGTAGGTGGTGATCGAATTCGAAAACCCGATCACGTCCCCCACGCTCAGGTTGGCCAGCAGCTTGGTCCGCATCGTCCCGGTCGCCGAGAGGACGACGTGGTCGAATGGGATGTTCGTGTTGCCGGTCAGGTCGCGGATGGCGCGGACAGTCCCGAGCGCCATGGCCGGCGCCGGCAGGATCAGCATCGGGCGGGTCATCTCGACCAGGACCTCGACCCCGGTGCTGTCTGTTTGGGTCGATTTATCGTAGTGGTGGGTGTAGATGACGATCTCATTGGCGGCGCGCTGCCGGTTGACACCCTGGAATTTTTCCGTTTCACCGGCGGCCACCGGGGCGTATGTGATCAGTTGATTGGCCGGCATGTGGAACACGCATTCGCCGATAAAGGCTTGCCGGCTCAATTTCCAGACAAACCCGCTCCCGCTCTCATTGTTCGTGAAGCGCTTGGCGTACCAGCCGGATTGGACCATGCCGCGGTCCGGGATCCCAATCCCCTGATCGTCCCAGAACGATCCGTTGATCGCGACCAGCACATCGTTCGTGTTCCCCCAGGTCTCCCCCCAGTAGTTGATCGCCCCCTCGTAGCGGGCGAACTGGCTGGAGATCCGCTCGGCCCCGCCGGTCAGGCGGCCCAGGCCGATGCTCGTTTCCAGGAAGAGGTCCAGGTTCGACCGCGCCATCCGGGCCACATGGACGTTGTTTGGACCGGCGACTTTGAACAGCGAATAATCCACCCCCGTGGCGACCGGGACCCAGCCGTCCGGCGCTGCCGAAACCAGCGCCTCGATCGAACCGGCCTCCCGCAGGCGTTCGGCGAACGGCCGCGCTGGAGGTTCCGGTTCCTCCGTCGCCTGGGCAAGGGCCTCCAGGGCGGGCAGGGCCGGCAGCCCGGCTTCGAAGCCTGGATCCGCCAGCGCCCCCAGACCGGTCAGCGCCGACGTGACGGTGATCATCCCGGCGGCCAACATAAAGCGCAGCCGTCCGTCAACCATGACGCCGCTCCGTCTCGCGCGATCGAAAAGTCATCTCGGAATTATAGAACATTTGTTCTCTTTAATCAATCCTGCCCGTTTTCTATCCGGGTTCGCCTGCCCGTGCAATAGGAAATCCGTCGGTCTGCCCGACCGGGTAAAATAACCCTTGTTCGGAAATCAAAAAATATCAATTGGCCCGAGAATCCAATGACCATCCAATCGAACGAGAATACGACCTCCACCATTCGCTACAACTATTGATGAATATTTTAAAGAACGATGCAAACCGCTGGTACCAGAACGCCGTTTTCTATCAGGTTTACGTCCGCGCTTTCTGCGACAGCAACGGGGACGGCCACGGCGATTTTCCGGGGCTGACGAGCCGTTTGGATTATATCGCCGGCCTGGGGGTGGACTGCATCTGGATCATGCCGATGTACCCGTCCCCGCTCGAGGATGACGGTTACGACATCGCCGACTATTTCGACATCCACCCCGATTACGGCACGCTTGACGATTTCAAGACCTTCCTGGACGAAGCTCACCGCCGCGGCCTCCGGGTGATCACCGACCTGGTGCTCAACCACACTTCCGACCAGCACCCCTGGTTCGTGGAAGCCCGCAAAAGCCGTGACAACCCATACCGCGACCACTATGTCTGGTCCGACACCGACCGGCGCTACCAGGGCGTCCGGATCATCTTTCTGGATGTAGAGGAGTCCAACTGGACCTACGACGAGACCACGGGGCAATATTACTGGCACCGCTTCTACGCCTCCCAGCCCGACCTGAACTTCGACAACCCGGTCGTCCGGGAGAAGATGAAGGAAATCATCCGCTTCTGGCTGGACCTGGGTGTCGACGGCTACCGCGCCGATGCCGTCCCTTACCTGATCGAGCGCGAGGACACCAGCTGCGAGAACCTGCCGGAGACGCACGCCTATCTCAAAGAGATCCGCGGCATGATGGATATCGACTACCCGGACAAAGTCCTGCTGTGCGAGGCCAATATGTGGCCCGAGGACGTCCGGGCCTATTTCGGCGACGGCGACGAGTTCCACCTGGGTTTCCATTTCCCGATCATGCCGCGCATTTTCATGGCGCTCAAGAAAGGCGATGCGACCGACATGATCGAGATCCTGAACCGCACCCCGGAGATTCCGGAGAGCTGCCAGTGGGTCACTTTTCTGCGGAACCATGACGAGCTGACCCTGGAGATGGTCACGGCGGAGGACCGCGAGTGGATGTGGGCGCAGTACGCACCCGAGCCGCGCATGCGCCAGAACCTGGGCATCCGCCGCCGGCTGGCGCCGCTGCTCGACAACGATCCGAGGAAGATCCGGCTGGCCAACGCCCTGCTCTTCTCGCTGCCCGGATCGCCGATCGTGTATTACGGGGACGAGATCGGGATGGGCGACAATATCTGGCTGGACGACCGCAACGGGGTCCGGACCCCGATGCAGTGGCGGGACGCGGCGCACGGGGGGTTTACCGATCCGGGCGCTGAGCCGTACTCCCCGGTGATCGATTCGGAAGAGTTTGGCTATGCGAAGGTGAACGTGGAGGCGGCGGAGGCGGATCCGGACTCGCTGCTGCATTTCATTCGGGGAATCATCGCGACCCGCAAGCACCTGCCGGCGCTGGGCGCTGGGGATTTCGCCTGGCTCAGGCACGGGAACCCCGCCGTCGCCGCCTACCGGCGGCAGCTGGACGGCCAGAAGATCCTTTGTCTGAACAACCTGATGGACGAGCCCCAGCGCGTCTCCCTGGAGTGGGAAGGGGACGTGCCGGAGGTCTGCTGGGGGGCGATCAACGAGTCCGTATTGGATACCGGACGGTTGGAGATCGTTTTAGCTTCCTACGGCTACGCGTGGTTGAAGTCTTGATTTTACAATCACCCGTCAATCCGTCGATTCCTGGCCGTCCACCTCAACCCAGGTTTGGCCTTCACCGGATGTCGGTGCATGTACCGGGGGTGAGATCCTCTCATCAACCGGCAGCGAAAGCAGGGCGTCATCACCCAAACCACATCCGAGCGGTTCGACCTTGAAATTGTCAAACCGGATATCCAGATTTTCCTGGTCCCCACCAAACACCCAGAGCCCAACACGAAGTTCCCCGACGAATTCATCCCGTGTTGCGCTATCGATCCATACGCCATTGACGAAGAGAGAAATTCCGCTTCCTCGACGCATAACTGCAATCGTGTTGCTCGCTGTTCCTGGATTGATGTGCTCAGATTTATCTTGCATAAAGGTCGACCAGGACCCTAAGGACCCGTCAAACTGTTTTGCAACATAGTTTTGATCTTTATCTATTTCGAAGGTGTAAAAATGAGTCGAATCCACGAAGCCATAAAGCAATCCATAGCTCCCATTGAGGTTGTTAACATTCCTCAGGTCCACAGTCAAGACGTATTCATCAAAGCTTAGACCGGGATGAGCGCCACCTCTCACGCTTGAAGCAAGAAAGCGAATTCTGTACTCTCCGTTCAAATAACCGAACAAGGCGATATTCCCGTCATCGACAACCGGCCACCCGCTGTTAGGGTTTTCAAAGTCGTCAAAATATAGGATCGTACAATTCGACACACGGGGAATAAATAAACTGAAATCTCCCTTCGCCGCCGAATCTCGCGACCATAAGGCCTGGGAAGATTGCATTACCACGGTCTCTTCACCAGCTGCTACGTCAGGAACTCCTTGGAACAGGATGACCAAACCGAGAAAAAAAACTACCCCCAGACCGAGAATCAAGATCGACAATTCGTTAACAGGCTTCGTTTCCATTTCACACCTCGTGCTTAATCCATTGATTACCTCCGGTTCTCAATCGTTATAATATCACACTGAAGATCCCACCTACGCTTGGAGCCCGCATGCGCAAAAAGGTCATCCTGATCACCGGCGCGGCCGGAGAAGTCGGCCGGTCGCAGATCCAACATCTTGCCGAAACCGACGGCACTCCCCTGCTGACCATCGATATCCGCGAGCTGGCGGCCGAGATAGAAGGGATGAGCACCCACCTGGTCGACGATATCCTGGACAACGACCTCTTCGCCCACCTGATCGCCGACTACGAATTCGACCAGGCTCTGACACTTGGCCCGCCTGCGCCGCGGCCGGCAGCGGAGAATGTCGAATGACCCAGCGCCTCTCTCCCCTCCAATCGATGGTGCGCAGCGTGTCCGGCGTGATGCAGCTGGTGCGCGTGGAGACCTGTGTCCAGGCAGGACTGTTCACGCTGTTTGGCGCGTACCTGGGGTCCGATCGATCGGGGTTCATCACGGCGACCACGGTGACGGCGGCGCTTTGCGTCGTGTTCACGACCGCGGCCAGCTTCGCCATCAACGACTGGTGGGATCACGAAACGGATGCGCTGGGCCATGCCCGGCGAGCGATTCCCTCCGGCAAGGTTTCGCGCCGCGCCGCCCTGGCGATCACCGCTGTGACCGCGGCCGCCGCCCTCATCCTGAGCGCCTGGTTGGAACCGGCCCTGCGGTTCCTGGTCGCTTTCAACCTGGTTGTCAGCGGTGTTTACTCGATCCGGCTCAAGGGCACGGTGCTCGCGGGAAACCTGACCATCGCCTATCTGAACGCTTCGATGCTCCTGTTCGGAGGGCTGGCCGTCGGAAGCGTGACGCCGCGCCTCTGGGCCCCCATTCTCCTGACGTTCCTTTTCACCCTCCCCCAGGAAGTGCTCTACGATCTGCGGGATGAAAAGGCTGATGCGGCCATCGGCATGCGCACGACCGCCGTCGGCCTGGGCGGTGTGCGGACCCGCCGGTTGTTGCTGGGACTCTTTGGTGTGTTCGCCGCGGCGGCGGTCGGGGTCACGGCGCTCAGCCGGATGCCGGTGCTATACATCGTCGCCGTCCTGATCTGCATCGGTCCC